>CANJPM010000182.1 GCA_947476075.1 Beijerinckiaceae bacterium | reverse complement strand
CATAAACTGGGGGTCAATCATTTTTGACGCAATATAATCAATCATAAGAGAACCTCAGAAATCGAAATTGATCATTTTGCGCATAACGAAAACGCCGCACGCCATCCAGAAAGCCGAGCACAGCATGACCACGTTTCCCGTCGATGTGGACCACAGCAGAGAAATGTAGGCGGGGCTTGTGATATAGACCAGCGTGCCAACGATAAACGGTAGTGAGGCGATGATGCCAGCGGAGGCTGTCGCTTCCGTCGACATCGCTTTGATCTTCTGTTTCATCTTCTTGCGATCGCGCAGGACTCGCGAAAGGTTGCCAAGAGCTTCCGACAAATTGCCGCCAGTCTTCTGCTGGATCGTAATGACGATCGCGAAAAAATTCGCCTCGGGCGTTGGAATCCGCTCAGCGAGGCGTTCAACAGCTTCTGTGACCGTCATGCCCATCTGTTGGACCTCAACCATGCCGCGAAACTCTCCGGCGAGCGGCTCCGGCGCCTCGCTGCCAACGATGCGGATGCAATCGCCGAGCGGCAAACCGGCCTTGATGCCCCGCACGATCACGTCGATGGCGCCGGCGAAATCGTTGCTGAATTTGTTCAGTCGCTTGTTACGGTTGAACGAAAGATACCAGGAGGGGATGCCGACGCATCCGATAATCCCGGCCATGACGCCAATAAAGAAATTGCCGCTCATGATGAGCACCAGAACGCCCAGCAACAGCCCGGCGACAGCGCTGAACAGAAAGTATTGCGAGCGGGTCATGGTCAATCCCGCCTGACCTATGCGGGCCTCGAGCGATTGCTTGCTCTTGCGTTTGGCTTGTCCCGTGTCCAGAGCTGAGGCTATCTGCTTGCGACGCGCTGCGTCTTTTTCTTGCTTGGCGGCGCCTGAGCTCTGCTTGTCCGCAATGGATTTCAGCCGCGTATCGACCTTGGCCTCATCGCCAATCATCGCCGGCAGGAGTGCGTAAGCCACGCCTCCGAGAGCCACAAGGCCGAGCAGGATAGCGAGAATTGTCATATAACCCTCCAGGCTTGCGCCCGATCAACCTCAATCATCGGTGGCGGAATCGTCGAGCGCTTTTGCGAGACGCTTCTCTTCTCCATAATAGCGCGCGCGTTCCCACATGCGTGGGCGTCCGATTCCGGTCGATCTGTGTCTGCCGATGAGCTTCCCGTTTTCGTCTTCTCCGACGACGTCATAGACCATCAGATCCTGTGTGATGACGACGTCGCCTTCCATGCCCATGACTTCCGTAATATGCGTGATACGGCGTGAGCCGTCGCGCATGCGCATGGCTTGAATGATGATATCGACGGACGACACGACCATCTCGCGGATAGTGCGGACGGGAAGAGCGAATCCGCCCATCGTGATCATCGATTCAAGTCGCGCCAGGGCTTCACGCGGAGAATTGGCGTGAAGCGTTCCCATCGAGCCGTCATGGCCTGTGTTCATCGCCTGCAGCAGATCAAACGCCTCAGGTCCGCGGACTTCGCCCACGATGATGCGTTCAGGCCGCATACGCAGGCAGTTTTTAACAAGATCGCGCATTGTAATAGCGCCGGATCCTTCAAGGCTTGGCGGTCTTGTCTCCAGCCGCACAACGTGAGCCTGCTGTAATTGCAATTCCGCCGCGTCCTCGCAGGTGATAATACGCTCGTCGGCGTCGATGTAGTTTGTCATGCAATTCAGAAGCGTCGTTTTACCAGAGCCTGTCCCGCCCGATATGAGAATGTTACAGCGCACGCGGCCGATGATCTTGAGCAATTCGGCGCCCGATTTCGAGATGGCGCCGAAACTCTGGAGTTGATCAAGAGTCAGCTTGTCTTTTTTAAATTTACGAATGGTGAGGCAGGCGCCGTCAATCGCGAGCGGCGGCGCAATCACGTTGACGCGCGATCCGTCCAGAAGTCGGGCGTCGCAAATTGGAGACGCTTCATCTACCCGTCGACCAACCATGCTGACGATGCGTTGGCAGATGTTCATCAACTGGGTGTTATCGCGGAACCGGATATTTGTGAGCTGAATTTTGCCGCCAACTTCAATAAAGGTTTTTTCTGCGCCGTTGACCATGATGTCGGCAATATCGTCGCGTGCAAGGAGCGGCTCCAAAGGACCAAATCCGAGAACATCGTTGCAGATATCCTCCAGGAGGTCTTCCTGATCGGAAAGCGACATTACGATGTTTTTGATCGAGAATATTTCGTTTACAATTTCACGAATTTCTTCGCGTGCTGTTGCGGGCGCCACCTTGGCGAGCGCCGCCAGGTCTATCGCCTCAAGCATCGCACCAAACACGGTGCTCTTGTTGGTGTAAAAGCTTTCCGAGCGCGCGCGCACCGGCGGCGGCGGTGGTGGAGGCGGAGCAGCAAGACGTTGAGCTGCGGGGCTTGATGCAGGAGCGCCTGAAGCAGATGAACCTTGCGTCGCAGGATTGAACTGCTGGGATTCGCGGTTTGGCGCTACGCTTTTGGCGGGTGCAATTGCTGCCGCAATGCGGGATGAGGCGCTATCGCCCACGCTCGAACGTTTACCAAACATAATATCACCACTGTCTTTAAAATTAAGAGCCTTTAGCGCGAGCGAAAAATGCCGAAAGCGGAGCTAGAAGTTTCTTCTTTTCCGGTTTTACCGGCTCCGCCTTGCTCATAACGGATTTAACTATAACCGAAATAGTTTCGTTTATCTTGCTTGAGGGATCAGTTTCTGCAAGCATTTGTCCATTATTCGCCGACGTGCCAAACAGCTTTGCGTCGTAGACGATCGTCGCCGTATGCTCGATCCCGATAGCGTTGACGAAATCTTTAGTATCGATCTCCGGCCGTTTCGGCGCTCCCACCATGTTGATGATAATCTTCGGCAGCGCATCATTTGGGCGGGCGGCGCGAACGATGTCCAAAATATTCTTGCAGTTTCGCAAATTGGCGAGATCCGGCGCGGTGACGAGGATTATTTCATCAGCGCCGAGCACCAGCGACTTTAGCCAGCCGGTCCAGACATGGGGCAGATCCAGCACAATGTTTGGAGTGGATTCACGCAAAAGCTCCAGAAGCGGGTCGAACGCTGTTTCATCAGGATCATAAGTCCGATCCAGCACCGCGGGCGCAGCGATGAGGCTAAGCATTTCCGAGCACTTGAATAAAATTTTATCGAGCCCTGCCGCATCCAGCCTCTCCCCTAGACTCAATACATCCGTCAATGTCATTGGCGGATCTTGATTGAAGTTGAGGCCGGAGGTCCCAAAGGCCTGATCGAAGTCCACGAGGACGGCTGGCGATGCATATTGCGATGCAATGCCCCACGCGACATTATGCGCAATCGTGGACGCGCCAACGCCGCCCTTGGCGCCAAGGACAGCGATCACTTTTCCAAGCGATTTTCCTTTGGTGGCGGCGAAAGCGCTTGAGACAGAAGCGACAAAGGCGATAGCATCAACTGGCGCATGCATGTAATCGCTCACGCCGAGTGAGACAAGTTCTCGATACAATTCGATATCGTTGAATGGGCCGATGATAATGACCTTGGTGCCAGGGTCACAAAACTCGGATAATTCATCAAGCTGAGACAATAGCAGCGACTTGTCCCCATTGCCTTCCAGCACTATGAGGTTGGGCGTCGGGGAATTTCGGTAAGCCTCCATGGCGGCGCCCGCTCCGCCCATGTTCACTTTCAGATGCGTCTTGCTCATGCGCCGGTCCATGGCTGCGCGATTGATCGCGCTGGCCGTAGCTTGCGTTTCGCAAAAAGCCTGAATGGAAATTCGCGGCACGGGCGCGATCTGCATGTCCGCCGATGTCGCTGCAGTCACCTTTGGCTCGCGCATTAGTTCCCTGCGCCTCCTATATTGCTGCTCGTAACATTCCAGCTCGTTGAAGGACTTTGTCCGCTTCGGATGGCTGTAATGGCGCGGGTGCGCATGATGACGTCGCCTGGAGCTTCCGCACGCGGCGTCGCAAAATCTCTTGGATCCGAAACTTGTTGCGCAAAAGCGTTTTGATACGCGCAACCATGATTCCAATAGGGCTTGTTATCCCAGCCACTCAGCGATGAGCCAGACATCAAGTCCGTCGGCCATTGACCGCAAGCTGTTGGAACTTGCGCTTTCAGGCCGAGATAGGACAGGCGAACTGGCGCCGCGAGCTTTTCGTCTTGAACGTCATAGGGACCGACGTTGACCTGACCTGAAACGCCTGCGGCAGCAAGTTCACGCCGTATCAGGCCGACGGAGGCGCTGGCGTGGGCATCGTTCATTGTTCCACGCGGAAACTGGATCGCAACCGGTCCGCGTCCTTCCCTGAGATATGAGGCTGCAAAACTGCGAACGTGTTCGCGCGATGAATGGTCGAGCCCTCGACCCGTCACGAAAACATCCACGGAGATTGGGCCTTCCGTCAGCGCTATGGGATGACGAGCCCGATAATCGTCTTCGCCAACGGACGCCTGCTTGCTCGCGCATCCTGCTGCGCCGGCGCTTATCAATACAACGATTGCCGCGCGCAGGAGGACGTTCGCGCTTGAAAAACGATTGGGATAAAGACGCATGGTGGAGTTCCGATCCTGAAAAATATTTTAGTCTAAAATGAATCCGTATTTGCCTTTTACGTTCGCGCCCTGGGCGGCGCCTGGCGACGAGTAGAGTTTGTTGACGCGGCCAAGGAACCAGGCTTGCGGATCGCTGGCGTCTGCAAACCCGTCATCCGGCCGCGTCAGCGCGGAGGCCGTCGACGGCTTGGCGATGAAAGGCGTAACAATGATCAGCAATTCTGTTTCTTCACGCTGGTATTCGCGTGATCGAAAAAGGGTGCCCAGGACCGGCAGATTAATCAGCCCAGGCAAGCCCTCGATGGCGTTGCGGGAGTTCATCTGCAGCAATCCGGCGGAAACAATAGAGCCGCCCGAGGGCAATTCTACGCTCGTCTCGTTCTTGCGTGTGCGGAAAGCCTGCACCTTTGTGCCAGCTATGGAGACCGCTTGCGTTGTGTCCACTTCCGTGACCTCGGTGGCGATCCGCAACAGGATACGGCCTTCATGGAGGACTATTGGAGAAAAGTTGAGGCTGATGCCATAGGGCTTGAACGTGGCGCCGCCAGGTGTGCAGACTGGCGCTCCACCAGTGCCTGTCGTGCACGTCTGACCTGAAGGCACAGGCACTTCGCCGCCAACCATGAATTTAGCGCTCTCTCCCGAGATCGCGGTGACAGTGGGCTCCGCCAGGATGCGGGCCACGCCGTAGCGCTCAAAAGCGTTGATGGTCGCCGAGATGTTGGATGTCGGCGAACCAAGCGAAAGCGAGTTGTTAACCTGAGAAAGCGCGTTCTGCATCTTGAGCGCGCCCCAGGCGCCGGTGACGCTCCCCACGGTGACGCCGAGCTGTTTGACGACGTTGCGCTGAACCTCGGAGATAGTGACTTTCACCATCACCTGGTCGCGACCTCGCACGATCAGCGAGTTGATGACCTTGCCGCCGCTTGTGGTTGGGGGACCCTCGGTTTGGCCGCCCGTATTCAAAAAACCTGCCGCAATGTCGAGCGCTTTCTGGGCGTCGCCCACCGAAGCGACGCTGCCGGTCAGGATGATAGTATCCTCGACTGTGCGCGGAACGACATCGCTGTCGGGCAGAGCCGTTTTAAGAATGCGCGCCAGCTCGCCGACGTCGCGGCCGATGTTGATCTCAACGGTGGAAATCGTCTGTCCGCTGGAATCCATCGCAAAGATTGTGGTCTGACCGTTCGCCGCCGCAATCACGTAGAGCTTGCGGGGGGTGCGCACGATTGCATTGGCTACTTTGGGGTTGCCGACAAAAATTTCTGCAGCGTCGCGCGGCAGGTCTACAATCACCGATTTCCCTACCCCGATATTGATACGCTGCATTGAGGGATTACCCATCAATTGCGCGTTGGACTGGGTGACGCGGGAGTTTTGTGGCGACTGGGCTGCTACGCCTGAAATCTGTGCGATGGTCACGCATAGAGTCGTCGCCAAGACAGGCGCGAGTAAACGAGTAGAGCGCGCTGAAACTAACATTACAATGACTCCAAAAATAAAATCGTTCTGAAACGCTTACCGTCTGCTCGACGTAGAGGATGCTCCAAAACGCACCACAGTCAGATTTTTGTCGCCGGTGTCGGACTCAGGACTTTGCTTCTTTGTAGCTTGCATTTCGAGCATGCTGCGCAGTGCAAGGGTAATCTGTCCATTTCGTTGAGCTGCGGTGATCGTCTCCGCCTGTGAGGGCGTAACCTCCAGGGTCGCGTTTGAGCCCGTGACGATGCGCTCGCCGTTTTTTTCTTCTATATTTTGCCCGATCGCCAGAACGCGGATGTTGGTGAGAATGGTCTCACTCTCGGTCCCGTCGTTTGCACTTATCGTCTTGATGAGATCGACGCGGTCATTAGGAAGAATGAAGCCGCCCGCAGATGTGCCGCCGCCAGAGTCAATATTGATTGCCAGCGCGCGTGAGCCGGCAGGAATGAGCGCTGAAAGAAATCCCATATTGCCTGCCTTCACGAGCTTTTCGCGACGAATAGGCTCGCCATGGAAAAAGGAAACGCGCGCCACGGCGCCTTTCAATGTTTCGATGGCGCCGGGATCTTCGGAACGCCGAATTGAGCCAGGGCCGGCGAATTGCTTGGGCCATTCCACCCATGTCATGTCATTTTCCGAGACGACCGTTCCCAGCGGAATTTCACGCTGTGCGACGAGCACGCCTTCTAATTCTATTTGCGGTGCGGGAGGCGCTTCCGGTACTGCTGTGCGTTGTTCAACAGGGGGTTCTGACCCGGAGCTCATAATGAGCGCCATTGCAATAAGGCCAGAAACGACAGCCACGCCAAGAACAACAATACGATTGGTTTTCATAATGAATAACCTGACTGCGAAATCTGGAAGTCACAGTGGCTATCAAAACAAAAAATCATCAAATTAAGGTTAATTGATATTGAAAATTTTGAGAACGGACGTTTTTACAAATTGATGATGCTGATCCAGATGCTTGTTTTTGGATAAAGCAAAAGTCCGCCCGCCGCCAATGCGATGCCGTAGGGGATTCCGGTTTTCTTGTCGTGCAGGCGAGCTATCCAGTTTTGTTTCAACAGGATTTCAGGCAGCGGCTTAGTGCGCGCAACCAGTATCGCTATCGTAAGCACGCCGCCGAGAAAACTTGCCGCAAGAGCATATTCGATGCTGAGGGGGAAGCCCATCCATAAGGCGATGCCGGAAGCTAATTTGGCGTCGCCGCCACCCATCCAGCCTGCGCAGAACAACGAGAACGTGATGACGAGCATGCAGAGTCCGCACGCCACATGAACGAGGATGGTGTCCAGGTTCTGGTCAGTCACGACAGCCAAAGCAAAATATGAAAGAACAAGAGCGATATTGAGCCGGTTTGAAATCGTCATCGTCACGAGGTCGGATGAGGCCGCATAAGCCATCATCAACGGGAACAAAATGAGTCCGGCGGCGGCTACGATCATCAGCGATCAGCTTTTTGTATGTGTGAAAATGCACACGAAGAAGCGCGCGAGGAAAATAGTTATCAAGGAAATTGAAACATAAAAAAGGACGCCGTGGAAATACGGCGTCCTTTTTATTGAAAAAATTATTTAAGTTGATTGCTGACGGCGTTGAATGTGGTTACCAGCTTGGTGCCCAGCGTAGTCGCCGCTGCAATAATCGCTACACTGATTAGTGCGGCGATCAGGCCGTATTCGATTGCGGTAGCGCCGGTATCATCGTTGAAGAAGCGCTGAACAGATTTTTTGCCCACCATTACTTTGCTCCTGTAATAATTCTAGTTTTATTTTTTGCCTTAATTGAAGAATCAAAAATGAGATCACATATCAACTTTTGGCAAATCATTTTTTTAGCTTATCGGTCTGTATTATTTAAGCTGAT
>CANJPM010000181.1 GCA_947476075.1 Beijerinckiaceae bacterium | reverse complement strand
TATTCGATCATAGGCACGCCTGAGGATGTCGCAAACGAGATGCAGTTCGGGCTCGAAAACGGCGCCTGCGACGGCTTCAATTTTGTGCCATCCGTCTATCCGAGCGGCATTGAAGATTTCGTCACTATGGTGATCCCAGAGCTGCAAAAGCGCGGCATCTTCCGAAGGGAATACGAAGGGCAAACGCAACGAGACAATCTCGGCCTTCGTCGCCCCTGAAGCCGTTATGCAAAGACGGCTAAGGTAGCGGAGTAAACCTGCCCTCGTATAACATCCTCCTTGCAGAGTTTGATTATGCGTCGAGCTGATATAATCTGCGGCGATCGGTGTACAACTTAACCAGCTTTGACCGTGATCAAAAGGCGATAAAAGCCGTTTCAGTAGTACACTTTGTCACCGCTATTTATATAATCGCTCGCGCTAAATAGATTAGTGGCGATTGAACTAATCCGCGAGCCCTCTCTTTACAACGGCGAGCACATCAGACGGAGTTGCGTAAAGTTCATCGACGACTTTCGTCATTTCTGTGGCGCTAACGATGTCAACATCGAGTTTAAGCTTCTCAGCGTCGGCAAGAAAAGCGCTATCCTTCATCATTTTCTCGAAGCCTGACCGGAGAGCCTGCACCCGGGCGGCTGGCACGTCCGGCGGTGCCAGCATAGGCCATGCGAGCAACGCGTCTGACATCAAGAACTCTATGGCCTTACGGTCTCGATCATTGGATGCGAACTCGCTGGCGAGCGGCACATCCTTCAAGTCGTTCACGCGGCTAAGAGCGAACTGCGCGATGAAGTGAATTTTCTTTGAAGAAATCCATTCAGCTAAGCGAGTTTTGGCGCTCCCCCACGCTAGGCCGCAATGCGACTCTACCTCGCCGCGCTCCATTGCAAGCGCGATCTCGTTGCCTCCTGGATAGCCGGTGACAACCTTGAATTTTGTGCCGGTCAATTGATTGAGTAGCTTCGGATAGGTAACGGTGCGTGACCCCGGTCCTGAAGCACCGACGATCACTTCGATGCTGCGAGCATCATCATAGGTATTCACCTTCGACGAATGCCAGATGGCGCAAACGCTGGGCTCTGTGCTGCGTCCACCAATCCAGTTGAACTTCCGGGCGTCGTAACGTGCTTTGTCGCTGAGCAGCGGCTCGATGATAGCACCGCCCGCAATGATCCCGAGCCGCGTGCCGTCCTGTCCTGGTCCGCTGTAAAGCGAGTTGGCCGCGACGATGCTGCCTCCGCCGGGCATGTTGTTTACGACAATCGTCGGCGCGCCGGGAATGTGCCGCCCATAATGCCGCGAATAGAGACGCGCCGTTACGTCATAGCCGCCACCTGCCGTAAAGCCGACTATGATATTGATGGTCTTGCCTTCGAAAAAACCCTGCGCCATGGCGGTTCCGGAAAAGGCGATCAGCCCTGTGATGGCGATTATTAGCAAACGGCATTTCATGCTTAGCTCCATATATTCAGGATGATCGCGCAGGGAACGTCAGAAGCTCCATTAGAGGGTTGACGCTTCGCGCCGTCTCGAAGGACCAGATGACGTCGATGATGGCACGCGCACGCGAATCCTCCATCACCTTGAGCGCCATCTCATTAAATTTATTTTCAAGCTCAGAGTCGGTCATAGGCTCGACAAGAGCGTTACAACGTTTGACGAACTTGCGCCCGTCTTTCGTTCGAACTTCGCTTATGCCCTCTCGACCCCGCGGAGGAAGCTCCGGATCGTTGACGACACTGATCCGCTCTATCAGGTCGACGATATCGGGGTCGGTGAAGTGAATGGGGTCCGCAGAATTAGGCCCGAAGTTGCGATGCTTGATCGCAAACGCGTTAGCGTAGTACGCGCTATGGTCGGCTGTCTCGGCGTTGCGAGGAAACTTCTTAGGCAAGGCCGTCGTATGTCGCGCCTCGCGTGCGCCCGCGCGGACCAGCACGCTTTCGATATCGGATGGTTTCAGGTCATTTTCGATCACGATCGCGATGGTTGCGTGAACATGCCCCTGCGTGCTCCCGTTAGCACAAAGACGCTTATGGCGAGTATCGCACATCCGCCAGCCGGTAAAATCGACGAGCGCTTGAAGATCCATTTCGCCACGCAGGATTCCCCCCTTGAAACCGCCATCGCCCTCGATTACCATCAGAGGTCCCGTCATGCCCTGCTGCGCGAGCATGCAAGACAAAATAGCTTCGCGTGCGATGAAGCCAAAGCGCAAATTTTTCGCCATCGAGTTCTCTTCACGATCAGCGTCTAGGATTCCGAGAGGTACGCCTCTACTCGCGGAGATCGCGATGGCATGCGCGATATGAGTTTCGCTAAGACCCATCAATAGGCCTATTGCAGCCGGCATGTTGATCCCGCCACGCGCATCCGTCGACCAGCCGTGCTTGTCCCAACCCGCAGACGCCCCTGGGACAGCCTGAATTACGCGCGCGCCTACTTCGTAAGACAAAATCATGGCGGCGAGAAAATCCTTGCCGCTCTTCCCGTCACGTTCGCTCATGGCTAGAAGCGCCGGAATCGCCTCTTGATTGTGGTTGCCACCACCGACATCGTTGTATTCAAGGAAACGCATGGCGAAACAATTGACCAGCGTAGCGTTCATCGCGTTTGTCTTTCGGCCGGAGCCAATAACAGTTGACTCGGGAGCACCCCCGAGGTGATCCACGACGGACAGACAGGCTGCGAGCCCCGGCGCGGCAAGTCCGCCGATGGCGCACCCTATTCCGTCAAGCAGGCTGCGTTTAGCGTGATGCACGACGTCGTCGGGTATGTTTTCGTAGGTGAACCCCGTTGCATAACGCGCAATCTGGAACGCGGCGCTTGCTTGGTATTGCAGATCCAGATTTCGCCAAGTAAGTTCCTGCTTGAAGCTCATTATGTCCTCGATAGGCTGGTGCCGATCGGTTAGATCAGCTTCAATTCGAAATTAGCGCGCTTGATGACGCAGTTGCGCGCCTCCGACGTGATCAGCCTGATTCCACAATACAGACGCCAGACTGCAACGCCTATTCCATCGGCCCTAAGATCGCCATTGCCTTGTCAAGAATCGCGCGCGGAGCGTTGATTGCGGAGTTCACAACTCGCGCTGTCTCATCCGCAGACAATGGATCGATCTCGTGATCCATCTTTTTGACTTCGGACAAGAAGGCCTCGTCTTGCATTGTTTTTGAAAACGCGCTCCTCAATAAAGCCAACCGATCAGCTGGAATTCCCGGCGGCGCAAGGTACGGACGACCAAGTGCGATAGGCGACGACACAACCTCAAGAATTTGACGCTCCTGCGCATTGCGCGCGAGATCTGTAAGCATTGGAACATTTGGTAGATCAGGGTCTGGCTTGCCGCCAATTTGCAGCAATATATTCACCTTGCGGTCGCGCAACCATTCGGGATGCTCGCTTCGCAGGCCTGTGAAGCTACCCGTTCGCGCCTGAACCTCACCGCGCTCCATTGCGATATCAATCTCGCTAGTGGACTTGTAGCCAAGAACAATCTTGAACTTCGCTCCAAGCAAATTGTTCATCGCAGCCGGATAAATCACGATGCTCGAACCAGCGCCGGTGCCGCCCAAAAGTACCTCGCGTTCAAATACATCCTGAATTTTCGTAACGCCAGATGCGCTCCATGCGTAGGCTACGGAATTGTAGGTTCCAGTTGATCCGAGCCAGTTAAACTTCGTCGCGTCATATTGAACGCCTCGACCGTTCAGCGCCTGATGCAATGGGATCGAATTGTTGATCGTCGCGATATGGGTTCCGTCTCGCGGCGCAGTATTATACATGAAATTAGTCGCCAGCACATTTCCAGCGCCGGGCATACTCTTGACGACCATGCCCGGCGCGCCTGGAATATATTTTGGCATGTACCGTGAAATAGATTGCGCCAGATTGAAATAGGATCCGCCATTGCCGGTACTGTTTATAATTGTGATCGTCTTTCCCTTGAAAAAATCGTCACTCGCTTCCAAGGCAGATGCGCTAACAAGAACAAGACCGATTGCCAAAAACGTGCACCGCATTGTCGTTCCTCCCGACACGATCCCCGCGTTTTATTATTTTCAGATTTCTGGCGACTAAGTGAAATCGTAGCCTTCCTTGACTATGAATTCCAGCAGGAAGGGCTTACCTTGCTGCGTTACTGAAACCGCCTCGCGAATGGTGGGAATTATTGCATTTGTCTTGCCGACGCGCATTGAGGTTACATTCAAGGCTTCAGCTAATTTTGCATAATTGCCGCCCACGTTGATCGCATCGTACTTGGAAGTGGATGTTTCCATCACATGCCGCTCAGCCGCCATGACGGAATTATTGAACACAATAGTGAGGATGCCGATGCCGTTGCGCGACGCGGTTTCAAGATCCATGCCCGTCATTCCGATGGCGGCGTCGCCCATCACGTTGATGCAGAGCTTTTCAGGCGAGGCGAGCTTGGCGCCCATGGTGAGTCCAAGGCCGTGTCCGAGCTGCGTCGACTTGCCCCAACCCATATAGCTGCCCGCTTTCGTGGTCTGCCAAAACGGCAACAATTGTTTGCGCGGACTTCCTGAATCGTGGGTGATAATTGTGTTGTCCCGATCAACTGTGTTCATCAGATCGCGAATGATACGATATTGATTGAGCGGAATTTCCTCGGAATCCAGATGGACCGCCCAATCTTTAAGCCAAGCGGCTTTGATCGTCGCGATCTTCGTCTTCAGGTCATCAAGCCGCGTGTGATCCGCTGTTGTCTTCTGGCGCGCCACTTCTGTAATCAGCGCATCAAGGAACAGATCGGCATCGCCAACAACGCCCAGATCGCAGCGGATATCTTTGTTGACGTCGTTTGCGTCGTTCGTCGAATGGATGAGAATTTTCCCAACAGGCAGAGACGGACCGAACGACGTGCGCGACAAGCTTGAACCTATTGCGATGACGAGATCCGCCTCCTGCATGAAGGTCGTATACATGCGTGGCTGAATACGCGTGGAGGCACCCAACGATAGCGGATGCGCATCCGGGAGAGCACTCTTGCCTGGATTTGTGCATGCGACAGGCGCTGGCACCATTTCTGCAAGCGCCGCAAGCTTTTCACTGGCTTCAGCGTAAAGTATGCCCTGACCAGCCCAGATCACCGGATTGCGCGCCGCCAGCAGCATCGTTGCAGCGCGCTTGACGCCTGTGGGATCAGGCGCAACGCGAACAGGCTCTACCGGGCGATAGTCGAGTTCGCCCTGATATTCAGCTTCAAAAACTTCGGTGGGAACTTCCACCAGCACAGGGCCGCCTTTGCCGCTGCGCATGGTCTGATAGGCGCGGCGGAACAAATCTGGCAGTTCTTGTACGTTATGGGCCATCGCAGACCATTTCGTGACATTACGAAAAACGTCTGCGGCGCGGAAGGTGGGATGGTTGTACTGGCGCTTCAACGCGTAGCCCGCCGGTATCACGAGCATTGGCACGTTTTCGCTAAAGGCCTGCGATACGCCGGGAAAGGCGTTCTCAATGCCTGGCCCCTGCTGCACAGCGAAAACGCCGTTCTGTTTGCCGCGACGAATACGCGTGAAGCCGTCGGCAATGCCAATGCCAACGCGCTCCTGTCGACAAAGAATGGGGCGGATATCCAACTGCGCCGCAGCATCAATCAAAGGGTTTCGTGGATAGCACGAGAGAAATTCAGTACCTTCTCGCTTCAGAATCTGAGCGACAACATCGGCGCCATTCATATGGTTCACTCCGTCAGAGTTTGGTTTCAAAATTCAGGAAACAGCAGCGACCTTTCCGGTTCGTAGCTTGTCCTTTATAATTTCAGTCAACGGCACATCGGGGGCCGCCTCATGGCGGAACGAGCGCACGCGGTAGCCAGCCGGGTCCATGCCGATCAGCGGCTTTCCGTCGGCGAAGTCCTTTAAAGCCTGCAGCAGTAGGCGACGGATACGGACAATGCCCGCATCGCCTGCAAACAAAAATTCCTTTGTGCGGTCAGCTATCGGCCCCATGGATTCTTGCATCGCGCAATCCTGGACGCCAAGCCCGGTCATGCCGGTATAGGAGCGTCCGCTGGCCTGAAGGTCGCGGTCAATCAGGTAATCGTTGCTCTTGTTTGCTTTGGCGTGTTCGCTGCCGGGTATGTTTTCAGTATGGATGCCACGCCACGCCAGTTCACGCTCCAAATCCTCATCGGTCAACGGACGTTCTGGATGGAAGTTGACGCTGTATAGCATGGTGTTCTCATCATCGATGGGCGCCCAGATGTGTGCGGCCAGCGGTACTGATGGGATGATTTTGTGGAATGGGAACAGCATTACGTCCACGTGCCACGATATATTTCCGTTCGCTAGCTCGCGACCGCCCGCGACCGCGAAGCCAAAATCAAGCGGCGCCACTTCGTGACGCGTTGGAACGATGCGGCGATCATGATCAGTACGGCCTTTGCGCATATCAACCAAACCGCTGTGCAAGAACGACAGATGGCTGGCGTCGAAGCCTCCCTCCAGTCCCTGCAACCAATTGCACTCCTGAATATGGCGAGTCGCAAACCGCTGCGCTTTGGGCACGAGCGCCCATTCAAGATCGGGGAACGCGGGCTTGTGCTCGGGCGGCCCCATATACGTCCACACCAGATCGCCGCGCTCAATACATGGATATGATTTTGCGCGGACCCTGTCTTTCACGTTGCTGCCTTGAGGCACGCATGGGACGTCGAGGCATGTACCGTCCACATCAAATTTTACGCCATGATAGACGCAGCGCAGTCCACCTTCTTCATTACGGCCAAAGAAGAGCGAGGCTGTGCGGTGCGGGCAATATTCACCTAGCAGACCCGGACGTCCCTGCGTATCGCGGAATAGTACAAGATTTTCGCCCATCAATCGTACGCGCACCGGCGGCCCGTCTGCGTTCTCAATTTGATGAGTGAATGCCGCAGGAATCCAGTATCTACGCATCAATTCGCCCATAGGCGTTCCGGGACCGACGCGGGTGAGAAGTTCATTGTCTGTCGCAGACAGCATGTCCCGGCTCCTTTGATAGCCAACATCACAACGTTGATCGAAGTCGTGTTGCGTAAATTAAAATCTCACTAAAAGGATGGCGATTCGCAAAATGCGAGAGCCCTCTTGAATCGTTTCCTCCGCCAAGCTTTCTCTTGAGCAAACGCTCCGGAAGCTTTGCCAAGAGAGGTTATTTGGATCGCACCATCCGGTCAACTAAGAAATGGCGAAGAAAAAATTTGCCCGCTGACGGCGTAAAAGTGTACCAGTCTCGTTGAGAGAAAAGGGGTGCATGGCTTTTGTGAGTTGCGCTCTGCCCGCATTGGGCCGCACTATTCTACGCTCCGCATGGCTATATGCGCGCGGTGGCGATTTTGTATGGCGCTGCGTCTCCCTTTCTGAGAGTCTTCGTGGGAGCATTGAGCGCGTGGTGTTGCGGCGCCTAGTTTTGTCGGCATTGCGCCTTCTTGCTGGTCGCGAGCCAGAAGCTTCCGCCGTTCATTTCCAGGTTATGAACGTGATGGTTAAGGCGGTCGAGGAGTGCACCGGTGAGCCGGTCCGATCCGAACACGCTCGTCCATACATCAAACGGCAGATTGCTGGTCACCAGTGTCGCACTGGGACGCTCCTTCCAGCCAATAGGATCCCTAGTCGTGCCCTGCGCGCTCCAGAATTTTGACGATGCGCGCTTTCTGTTCGACTGTGACTTCGCTGACGACTTTTCTCGCGTTTACGAGCGTTTCGTTGGGACCCAAATATTCGATGATGCGTTCCGCCTTCTCGCCTTCGGCTGGCCTGCCCCCTGAAAAGTGATCCTCCCTGAAGTATGGCTTTCGAGCCTGATGGAGGATTGCGAATGCCCAGAAAGAAACACAAGGCGGAAGAGATTTTAGCTAAGCTTAGACAGGTTGACGTTCTCACAGCACAGGGTCGGCCAGTGGCCGAGGCTGTG
>CANJPM010000180.1 GCA_947476075.1 Beijerinckiaceae bacterium | reverse complement strand
TGATCATTTGACAGCTTTCAAAATGCGCTGAAATAAAATTATATAAAAACTCGATAGGGCTGATGTTTCGTTAACACGCGCGTTAGCGCAGCATGGGCCAGAGCGAGGCCAGCAGCAACAGCGCCATTGCGATATTGAACGACCGCAATGCGCCGGGACTCGACAGAAAGCGGCTCAGGCCCGCCCCAAACGCCGCCCATGTGACCGCAGAGACGCAGGAGGCGAGAGCAGAGACGGAGACGAGGCCGGGCAGGCTCGTTGAAAGCGTCTCCGGCCTGGTGAAGGCCGCCACAGCGCTGACGGCCAGCAGAACGCCCTTCACGTTGACCCATTGGAATGTGGCCGCTTGCACAAACGTCATCGGCCTCCCTGCCCGTACGTCGTCAACATATGCGGGGCCGGAATTGGCGATCTTCCACGCCAGCCATACGAGATAGCCGCCGCCAGCAACCTTCAGCGCGAAATGGACGACGGGGAAGGCGACGAACGCCTGGCCCAACCCGAGACCTACAAGGCTGAGCAGCAGCGCATAGCCTGTTATCACGCCAAGGATGTGCGGCAGCGTGCGGGAGAACCCGTAATTCACGCCGGACGCCAGCAGCATCAGATTATTGGGACCGGGAGTCATGCTCCCGGCAAAGCAAAACGCTGCGACGCTGGCGAGCCAGTCAAGTGTAAGAGCTTGCGCCAGCACGCGCCTTCAGCTTGCGTCCGGGCCGCGCACGATGGCCGCGACGCCGGTGCGCGACAGCTCCACAAGTCCCAGAGGACGCATCAACTCGACGAAATCGTCGATCTTCTTCGGCGAGCCGGTGATTTCAAAAACAAAACTCTCCAGCGTGGCGTCGATCACCTTCGCCTTGAAGGCCTCGGCCAGACGCAAAGCCTCGACGCGGTTTTCACCCTTGCCGCGCACCTTGATCATCGCCAGCTCGCGCTCGATGGCGCGGCCCTCAAGCGTGAGGTCCACCACCTTGTGGATCGGCACGATGCGCTCCAGCTGATGGCCTATCTGCTCGATGGCCGCAGGCGAGCCCGTGGTGACGATGGTGATGCGCGACCAGCGCTCGACATGGGCGATCTCTGCGACCGTGAGGCTTTCGATATTATAGCCGCGCCCCGAGAACAGGCCGACGACGCGGGCGAGCACGCCGGGCTCGTTATCAACCAGCACGGAGAGCGTGTGGCGTTCGCTGTTGGCCTTGCCGGCGGAAGACGAATAGGGCGAGAGAGCTGCGATGGCGTTCATTGTCGGTTCTTTCGTTAGCAGAATGTACGATGGCGGATCAGCGAGCAAGAAAGCTCTCTCACACCAGCATCTTGCCCTTCTCATCAATGATCGAGCCGATTTCCAGCCCGGCGTCGTCGGACAGGTCGAGCAGGATCATCTCGTTGTGCGCCTTGCCCGAGGGGATCATCGGGTAGCAATTTTCTTCCTTGGCGACCACGCAATCAAAGATCACAGCGCCGGGATAATCGATCATTTCCTGAATCGCGCGATCAAGGTCAGCGGGGTCGGAGCAGCGAATGCCGTGCGCGCCATAGGCTTCCGCCAGCTTCACGAAATCGGGCAACGCTTCGGAATAGGAACTGGAATAGCGCCCGCCGTGCAGCAATTCCTGCCATTGGCGCACCATGCCCATATATTCGTTGTTCAGGATAAAGATCTTCACCGGCAGTTTATATTGCTTGGCGGTCGACATTTCCTGAATGTTCATCAGAATCGAGGCCTCGCCCGCAATGTCGATGACCAGCGATTCAGGATGGGCCATCTGCACGCCAATAGCAGCCGGCAGGCCATAGCCCATGGTGCCGAGACCACCAGACGTCATCCAGCGATTGGGCTCCTCGAAATGATAATGCTGGGCCGCCCACATCTGATGCTGGCCGACTTCGGTCGTAATATACGTGTCGCGATCCTTGGTGAGTTCATACAGACGCTGCACGGCGTGCTGCGGCTTGATGACTTCTTTGGAATTGTGGAAGCCCAATGAATTGCGCTCGCGCCATTGATTGATCTGCGTCCACCATTCGCCAAGGGCGGTTTGATCGACCTTCCTGTCCTGGCTGCGCCACAAGCGCACCATGTCTTCAAGCACATGCGCGCAATCGCCGATGATCGGCAGATCGACTTTCACGTTCTTGTTGATCGAGGAGGGGTCAATGTCGATGTGGATCTTTTTCGAACCCGGCGAGAAAGCGTCGAGACGGCCCGTGATGCGATCGTCAAAACGCGAGCCGACCGCGATCATGAGATCGCAATCATGCATGGCGTTATTGGCTTCATACGTTCCGTGCATGCCCAGCATGCCCAGCCAGTTTTCGCCGGAAGCCGGATAGGCGCCAAGGCCCATCAGCGTCGAGGTGACGGGAAAATTGGTCAGCTTCACCAGCTCGCGCAACAGTTCGGATGCTAAGGGGCCGGCGTTGATGACGCCGCCGCCGGTGTAGAACACGGGCTTTTTGGCCGCAGCCATCATGTCCACGGCCTGGCGAATCTTGTCTGCGTCGCCTTTCAGTCTGGGCTGATAAGTCTTGTGCTGCACATTCTGCTGAACCGAATACATACCGGTGGCGAACTGGATGTCCTTGGGCAGATCGACAACGACGGGACCAGGGCGCCCGCTGCGCGCGACATAGAACGCCTCATGCAGAATACGCGGCAAATCCTCGATCGAGCGCACGAGATAATTATGCTTGGTGCAATGGCGCGTGATGCCGACCGTATCGCATTCCTGGAACGCATCAGACCCGATGAGATGCGTGGGCACCTGACCGGTGAGGCAGACCAGCGGAATGGAATCAAGCAAGGCGTCGGTGAGGCCGGTGATCGCGTTGGTGGCGCCGGGGCCGGACGTGACCAGCAACACGCCGACTTTGCCGGTGGAGCGGGCATAGCCCTCGGCCGCATGCGCCGCGCCCTGCTCATGGCGCACCAGCACGTGCTGCACAAAGTCCTGCTGGAACAGTGCGTCATAGATCGGCAGAACAGCGCCGCCGGGATAGCCAAACACCGTGTCGACGCCCTGATCCTTGAGGGCGTTCACCACCATTTCCGCGCCGGTCATCTGCTTGGACATCTTCGCCTCCGTCTCGTACTTTAACTTGCTCGAATTTCAGTCTGTTCGTGTCTCGATCAGCTCAGGCGCTCAGGCAATAAAAAAGGCCCTCCAAGGGGCCTGTTCGCGCGCCATTGCGGGAAAACGGCTATTGCCGTCCCGGTCCTGGCGCGAAGCGTACTACAATCATGCCGTTCATTTTCAGCCCCTGAGCAAACACGGCAAACGCCCGCGTCTGTCTGAATTCTGTCTTAAAGGTAGCGGAAGCTCGCCCCAGGGTCAAGACAGGCGAAACATCGCCCGGAGACAAGACCGGAGCAGCAATCGGGACAAAAATCGGCTGCAACTTTGGACGATGTAAAAACATGCGTCCTTTACGCTGCATTTTTCTTGTGGGTTAACCCGCATGTGTCATGATCTCGTCATCCTTCAGCCCATGGGAGCAGGATATGTCGCTGCAAAACCATCTCACTGAACTCGAGCGTCGTCACAGAGCGCTGGAAAAAGAGATCGAAAGCGCGAGGCTTCACCCCTCGGCAGACCCCGTAAAGGTCGCCGAATTGAAGCGCAAGAAGCTGCTTTTGAAGGATGAAATCAGCAAATTACGGCCACCGTCGCAAACAGTGCACTAGGGCGACACAGGGCGCCCATCAGATAAAGCTTGGACGAAAACTGCGCCGGCCGAACCTTCCCGGTCGCCGGCGCCGTGCGTCAGGTCTATGCGCGCGACGCAAGTGTACCCGAACACAAGTCTTGCAGCGTCAATGCGACCCGCGCGCCATATCGACGCGAGAGAAGGCGACGCTCGCCAAAAGCAAATCGAAGCTCTCTCCCGGCGCCGCGCGAGCCAGCACAGCAAGACCGGCGGCCAAATCCTTTTGGGTGCCTACAACCTCCGCCATCAGCGCGATGCGCCCCTGCGCGTCGCCTGAGGCTTCTGCGCATGCAGCGTCAAGCGCAAAGGAGGCTTGCTCCATCTCGGCGCTGGCGCGCAGAAGATGGTTACGCGCGGCCTCAAGACTGTCTGTCGAAAGCTTGACCATAAAGGGACATCCATTACGCAGAATTCGGAAAAGTTAGCGCTGGGGCAGAATGCGCTTCTTCTGCATAATGTAAAGTCTAAACATACAAATGTACGCTCAGTATGAATAAATCAAATGTCAAGCTTTAAGCTTGGCTGATAAGCTGAACGGCGCCATCCCAGATCAACTTCAGGCCAACGATAAACGTCAGTGCATGGATGATTGCGTAAAATTTATCTGCCGGCACGCGTCGCACCAGCCAGATGCCGGCCGAGACCGCCACCACAGCCAGAGGAAACAGCGCCGCAGAGGTGAGCAGGTTTTGCTGATTCATCTGGCCCAGATGCACGAAAGCCGGAAACTTCAAATAGTTCACAAGCGCAAAAAACACGGCTGCCGTGCCAGCGTAGATCTTTGGCGGCAGCTTTTGCGGCAACATGTAAACCTGGAACGGCGGCCCGCCCGCATTGGCGATGAAGCTCGTGAAGCCGCACACGACGCCCCACAAGGTCGCCGGGCCGCGCGCTGGAAAGGTTGGGCCGGCCCGCCCGCGCCGCGCGCCTAGCAACGAATACACGACAAACAAGGTAGAGATCAGCCCGACCAGCAGCAGAATGATTGCGCTGGAAACCGTGCGCGCAAACAAATAGCCCGCCAGCAACCCCAGCAAGGCGCCCGGGACCATCAGCTTGAGGTTTTCGCCTGAGAACTCGCGCCGGAACGCCCAGACGCCGACCACATCCTGCACCATGAGAATTGGCAAGATGATGGCTGCAGCCTGAATGGGCGGGGCCACCAGCGCCATCAGCGGAAACGAGAGCAGGCCAAGGCCCGAGAAACCGCCCTTGCCGAGCCCCACCAGAATGACGGCTGGAACCGCAAAGGCGTAGAAGACCCAATCCGTAATCATGGCTCATGCTTTAAAGCGCGCCGCACAAAAGCGAAACGGCTTTAGCTGGCCCGGAACGCGTAATATTTCGCCATCGCGAACGTCACGCCCGCCGACAGACCGGCGCCGGCCATAGCCGCGGCGATAAGCGGCACGCTCTCGGGCAAAAGCGGGAGCAGACGCTCAAGGGCTAACAAAGCGGTGCAGAAAACGAAGTAATTTATCGATTGGGCCGTTGCGCACGCCAAAGCGTAACGCCGGAATTCGCTAAAGCCACACCTTAAACCGCCGCCGCTTTGCGCGCGAAAGGTGAATCGACGGTTCAACAGAAACGTAACCATCAATCCGCAGGCAATGGCGGGCGGTTTGGCCCAATAGGGGGACAGGTCCAGCGACCGGGTGAGGGTCAGCGTCACCGCCATGTCAGCGCAAAAGCCCATCATTCCCACGAGCGCGAAAGCGCCGATCTGACGGGCGAGCGCGACCGGAAACAGGAGCTTTTTGGGCGCAACGGCCGCCAGAAACGCCATGGAAATCAGCTTTCGATTTAAAAACTCGACTTTAAAGGCGACCGCTAAACAAAGCCTTTAAGGCGCAGCTGCGCCCTCCGCCTCCCTTTTTGCTTAGGCCGAAAAGCTAAGAGCCGACGCATTGCGTTGCGGTCAAGAACTGGTGAAAGCTCTTTCCGCAACAGCCTGCCCGTGGAGGAAGATATGTCGAGCCGATATCATGAAGTCTACGGCGCATGGCAGGCCAATCCGCTAGCGTTCTGGGCGGAGGCTGCGCGCGAGATCGACTGGATCAAGCCGCCGCAAAAAATCTTCGATCCCGATGGTGGCGTCTATGGCCATTGGTTCCCCGACGCCACCTGCAATACTTGCTACAATGCGCTGGATCGCCACGCCGACAATGGGCGCGCCGATCAGGCCGCGCTGATCTACGACAGCCCCGTCGCCGGGTCCAAATGCGTCTACACCTATGGGCAATTGCGCGACGAAGTGGCGGTTCTGGCCGCCGTGATGCAGGATCTGGGGATAGCCAAGGGCGACCGCGTCATCGTTTACATGCCGATGATCCCCGAGGCGGCGATGGCCATGCTCGCCTGCGCGCGCATTGGCGCCGTGCATTCGGTGGTGTTCGGCGGCTTTGCCGCCAAAGAGCTGGCCACGCGCATCGACGACGCGACCCCTAAACTGATCCTGACCGCGTCCTGCGGCATAGAGCCCGGCCGCATCGTGAAATACAAGCCGCTGCTCGACGCCGCCGTTGAGCTGTCCGCGTGCAAGCCGCAAAACGTAATGCTGCTGCAACGCCCGCAGGAGAAAGCACAGATGATCGCCGGGCGCGATCACGATTGGGCCGACGCGATGCAGGCCGCAAAAGCCGCTGGCAAAGCGGCGCCCTGCGTCGAGCTTGCCGCCACCGATCCGCTCTACATTCTCTACACGTCGGGCACGACTGGCATTCCCAAGGGCGTGGTGCGCGACAATGGCGGCTATATGGTCGCGCTGAAATGGAGCATGCACAACCTCTATGGCATTGCGCCCGGCGAAACTTTCTGGACCGCCTCGGACGTGGGCTGGGTCGTGGGCCACAGCTACATCGTCTACGGTCCGCTGCTGCATGGCGCGACCACCATCGTCTATGAGGGCAAGCCCGTCGGCACGCCCGACGCTGGCGCTTTCTGGCGCATGATTGAAGAATACAAAGTCTCGGCGCTGTTCACAGCGCCCACAGCCCTGCGCGCGATCAAGAAAGAAGATCCCGACGCCAAACATCTTGCGCGTTACGACATCGCGTCTCTGCGCACGCTGTTTCTGGCGGGCGAGCGCGCAGATCCGGCCACCGTCGAATGGGCGGAAGACATTCTGCACGTGCCGGTTGTCGACCATTGGTGGCAGACAGAAACCGGTTGGGGCATTGTGGGAAACCCTGTGGGACTGGGACTTCTGCCCGTCAAACATGGCTCGCCCACCGTGCCGATGCCCGGCTATGACGTGCGCATCGTCGATGAGGCTGCAAAGCCGGTTGAAGACGGGGGCATGGGCTCTATCGTCATCAAGCTGCCGTTGCCGCCCGGTTGCCTGCCCACGCTCTGGAAAAACGACGAGCGCATGGCCACAAGCTATTTATCCGAATTTCCCGGCTATTATAAAACCGCGGACGCAGGCTATCGCGACGCCGACGGCTATCTCTACATCATGGGCCGCACCGACGACATCATCAACGTCGCCGGCCACCGCCTGTCCACCGGCGGCATGGAGGAGGTTCTGGCCTCCCATCCCAACGTCGCCGAATGCGCCGTGATCGGCATGAAGGATTCGCTGAAAGGCGAGGCGCCGCTGGGGTTCATCGTACTCAAGGCGGGCGTCGACCGCGATCCCGCAGACATTGAAAAAGAAATCGTTGCGCTGGTGCGCGACAAGATCGGCCCCGTCGCCGCCTTCAAGACAGCCGTCGTTGTGGACCGCCTGCCCAAGACGCGCTCGGGCAAGATCCTGCGCGGCACGATGAAGAAGATCGCAGATCACGACGAATGGACTGCGCCCGCGACCATCGACGACCCGGCGATTCTGGACGAGATCGGCCGGGCCTTGGGCCGCAAGGGAGTTTGAGGGGGCGGTTGGCATTAGCGAGCAGCAAGTGGAAATGGCGGACGCTTCTGCGTCATCCCGGCGAAGGCCGGGATCCACGGCAGGCCTCACGATCAAAAGCC
This sequence comes from Beijerinckiaceae bacterium, assembly GCA_947476075.1. GTDB lineage: Bacteria > Pseudomonadota > Alphaproteobacteria > Rhizobiales > Beijerinckiaceae > Terripilifer. The sequence goes on along the minus strand of CANJPM010000180.1, from coordinate 288 downwards.
AGCATTGCAGCGCACCCTATCGTGGGTCCCGGCCTTCGCCGGGATGACGCTCACGAAAATTGCGCGCTGCTCACCCCCTAATGCCCCAGCGCCTTCACGATCGTCTCGACCATCTTTTTCGCGTCCGCAAACAGCATCATCGTATTGTCGCGGAAGAAAAGCTCGTTCTCGACGCCCGCATAGCCGGAGCCCATGCCGCGCTTGATGAACAGGACGGTCTTGGCCTTTTCGACGTCGAGAATAGGCATGCCGTAGATCGGCGATTTCGGGTCGGTCTTGGCGGATGGA
>CANJPM010000179.1 GCA_947476075.1 Beijerinckiaceae bacterium | reverse complement strand
GTATCAGCGGGAACCTGACGTGACGTGATAATCGGACGACCAATTTCGCCAGCGCCGTTGATGACGTTGAGCACAGCGCGATCAGCGTCGTTCTTGGCTATATCGTTGGCGTAGGGCACGTTGTTGGGGGCGCCAGGCGGCAGTTCGCGGGACAGCTTCAACACCGTGGTGATCTTGTTGTTGGCGATCCAGTCTTCCGAGATAGACGACCATGAGCCGCAATCGCCGTCGACCTCGCCGCGCTCAATCGCGATACGCTGTTCGCCCGAACCACGGAACCCGGTGATAATCTTCATGTCGACGTCAAACAGGCCCTGAAGAGTTTTGAAATTGACCCAATTGGATACGCCGACGCCGGTGGTGCCAAAATTCCAGCCCTTTCTGGCGCGCATCTCCTCAAAGGTCTTCACCTTGTCGCCCCAGAGGTAGCAAACGCGCTGATCGCGGGCCATGTTGCCGATCCAGGCAAAATTCAGGAAATTGACGTTGCCGATTTTCTCCGGCTCGAGCACCGATTGCGTGATGAGGCCGGGGTTGAAGGCGACGATCGCAGTACCGTCCTTGGGGGCCGGGCCGTCAAGCCAGCGAACAGCCGTGAGCGAGCCGGCGCCAGGCATGTTCTCAACCACTATCGTGGGCTTGCCCGGCAGATGAGCGCCCATGTGGCGCGACAGTACACGAGCGTAGGAATCATATCCGCCGCCCGGCGCAAAACCGACGACGATGCGGATGGTCTTGCCTTCAAAGGAAGGCGCCTGCGCCAGGGCCGGGCTCGCGCCCAGCAGAACCGCCGCGCACCCTGTAAGCAATCTGCAACGAAATCCCGACGACATCATGTTTCCCCTTCGGCGCAGCGCGCCTTGCGATTTGGCGCGACGATAAGCGAGCCCGCACATGCGTTCAAGCCTGACCAATACCGCGCGAACTCTACGCGCCCCGCAACTCAACCCGCAAGCAAGCGTCTCTAACCGGCTTGACGAGGGCCGCGCCAATACGCCAGACCTGATCCAGCGAAAAAATCAACGACGGGGAGCGACATGAGCATTCTGGTGACAGGCGCAGGATTGGTGGGTACCGCTTTCGCGCAAGAGGCTATCGCCGCCGGAGAGCAGATTGTGTTCGTCGATCCTGCGCCACGCGCGCCCTATCTGCGCTTCAAGCTTGGCGACAAGGGGTGGAGCCTCCTCAACAAGGACGTGCGCGACCTGCCCGCCCTCGTCGCCGCCATGCAGGACAATGGGGTGCACACAGTCGTCCATTCCGCCGGCCTCATCGGCTCGAAGGTGCAGGACTCGCTTTACGCCGGCTTCGACATCAATCTGGGCGGCACGCGCAACGTGGCCGAGGCCGTGCGTCTCAGCGGCGTCAAGCGCCTCGTGCATATCAGCACCATGGGCGTCTATGACACCCGCCGCCCCGTCAGCGTCAGCGTGGCGGAAGACTTCCCGCGCGGCGCGCGGCGCGGCTACGGCAATTACAAAGCCGCCAAGGAAATGATCCTTGAGGCCTATTCCGATGAATACGAGTTTGAACTGATGATGATCCGGCCGGCCAATGTTTACGGCTTTGGCCATTTCGCAGCCGGCTCGTCGGGCGGCATGAAAATGCAGGCGATGGTGGAAGCCGCCATGGATGGAAAATCCGCCCGCATTCCGCAATCGCAAACCATCGACAATGAATACGTGCACTGGAAGGACGTCGGTCGCGCCGTACATATCGCCAGCACAATCGCGATGCCGAAGGATTACATCTTCAATGTCGGCAATGGCTACGTGACCCGCTTTACGGAACTGGTAGAAACGCTGAAGGGGATCAATCCAGCCGCGGCCTTCGAGATTGAGCCGGACGGCGCCGCCAAGTCAAAGGCGCAGGCCATGGACATCACGCGGGCGCGCGATCAACTGGGCTGGGCGCCGGGGTTCACTTTAGCCGACGGGCTAAAGGATTACATGGAGGAATTGCGCGCAGCGCGCGCTTTCATGGCGAAAAACTCTTGATGCGCAGGCATTTTGAACCTCACAGCGGAACGCCTGACCAAGGCTTTCTCACGCGCTGAAATCTGGTAACGTGCGCATCAGACCACGTTAGACGAACAAAGATAACAAAGAGCCTGCGGCATGGTCCCGGCTCAAGGGGGAAATATGAAAGTAGGCCTGTTCGACCACATTGGCCGCGCCAATACGGACCTTGCGCGGCTGTTTGACGAGCGTTTGAAATTCTACGCTGAAGCGGACCGCATGGGCTTTTATTGCATGCACCTTGCCGAGCATCATTGCTCGCCGGTGAACATGGCGCCCTCGCCTTCGGTGTTTTTGGCCGCTTTGGCGCGCGAGACGAAAAACATGCGGTTTGGTCCGCTCTGCTATCTGCTGACGTTGTATTCGCCGCTGCGTATTCTCGAAGAAATCTGCATGCTCGATCACCTGAGCCATGGACGCATGGAGATCGGCGTGGGTCGCGGCGTCTCGCCCTTCGAGCTCGGCTACCACAATGTGGACCATTCCAAATCGCGCGAGATGTTTATCGACGCATATAAATGCCTGCGCGAGGGCATGAAGTCGGATGCGCTAACCTATGAGGGCGAATTCTACGCCTACAAGGAGGCGCCGATCGAATTGCACACCTATCAGCCGACGCCAGCGTTCTGGTATGGATCGTCGAACGCAGTGGGCTCGGCATGGGCCGGCGAGCACGGGATGCATTTCACGGCCAATGGGCCTACCGAATTCGCAAAGAACAACATCAACGTTTACAAAGAGGCTCTTGCCCGGCGCGGCGGCCCCGAGGTCGTCAAGAGCGAATTTGAAGGCGGCGCCGCCATTGGTGCGCTGCGCCAGATCGTCGTCGCCGACACTGACGAGGAAGCTTTCGCGATTGCTGCGCCCGCCGCCATGAAACATCACGAACAGATCAACTGGCTGCGCAACAAGCACGGCATCAACGAGCACACCGCGCGCCTGAATGTGCCGCGCGCGCATTCCCTTGAGGGGATGATGAATGAGGGCACTGTGATAGCGGGCTCGCCCAAGACCGTGCTCGCCGAAATTCAGCGACAAACAGATGTCCTCGGCGCCAATTACATCCTCGCCTACATGATGTTTGGCGACATGACGATTGACCAGTCCATGCGCTCTCTCTCCCTCTTCCATTCCCAGGTTATGCCGGCGATCGACCGCATGTAGCCTTCGCAGACCAAAGACAAAAAAAGATAAAAACAGAAAATGAACCGGGGAGGAGAAGGCTGATGAAACGCACCTCAAGAGCGGTGATGATCGCCGCGTTGCTGGGGGCCGTTCCGGCTTCCGCCTATGCCCAGTATTTCAAGGGCAAGACGATCACAATGGTGATCAATTACGGCGCCGGCGGCAACGTCGACACCGAAGGGCGTATTTTCGAACGCCATCTGGGCAAGCATATCGAGGGCAAGCCGAATATCATCGTCAATAACGTACCAGGCGCCGGGGGCCTCACAGCCATAAACCAGATGGGCGTTGGCGTCGGCGTCAAAGATCCATCGACCACGCTCGGCTTTGTGACGTTCAATCCAATGGCTATCCTCGTCGACGATCCAGCTTTGCGCGTAAAGATGGACAGCTTTGCAATGATCGCGGGGATTGGCGGCTATTATGTAGCCTACGCGCGCAAGGACGCGCTGCCAGGCGCGCAAAGGCCGCAAGACATAGCGACAGCCAAACAGATCCACGCCGCAGGCTATGCGCGCTCTTCCGTGCACGACGTGCGCCTGCGCCTGATGCTCGATCTGATGGGCTCAGGCTATCAGGTCGTTACGGGTTTCCAGTCAACCGGCGCGGTGAACCTTGCGATTGCGCAAAACGAAATCAACTTCATGCTGTCAACGCTGCCGGGCTATGAAAACCAGGCGGTTCCAAACCTGATCGACACCGGCATTGCGACGCCGCTTTGGCAAATTGGTTCGCGGAATGCTGAAGGAAAGCTGACCGGCAGCGACAAGCTGGAAAAAAGCGGCGTTCGCTTCTTCGAGGACGTCTACAAAGACGCACATGGCGCAGCGCCAAGCGGGACGAGATATCGCGCACTGCAGCTTATCAACGAATTGCGAGCGCAATTAGCCCGCGCAATCCTGATGCCGCCCGGCGCCAATCCTGAAGCAGTGGCCGAATTACGCAAAGCCCTTGTCGCGCTGGGGCAAGATGAGCAATTCATCGCAGACTACAAGCGTATCGTGCAGGAAGATCCGATCATGATCGACGGCGCCGGCGCGCAAAAGCTCATCGCCGAAGCCATACAGGGCGCCGATGCGCAGATGAAGGCGATCTTGAAGGAAGCCGTCGGCATCAACTGAACCAAAACGAAAGACGCAAGCTCATGAGCTTCAGGTCCACGAGTCCAATGCCCACCCATGTCAGGGAGGCGATTCAGTCAATGGGCGCTGGCGCGCAACCCGAACTCAACAAAGCGACCAAAGCGTTGTTTGTTCCGCTCATCGAAAATGGCGCGCCCGTGAAAGAAACGCGCGACATTCCCTATGGCGACCATCCACGCCAGCGTCTCGACGTCTACCATCCAGATGACGCAAAGTGCGCAGCCATTGTCGTCTATGTCCCTGGCGGCGGCTTCACCGGCGGCGACAAGCGGCAGGATGAAAACTTCTTCGGCAATATCGGCAGATTCTTTGCGCGCAATGGCGTGATCGCCGTCCTTGCAAACTATCGCCTCGCACCGGAATTCGCATGGCCATGCGCTGCGCAGGATATCAAACGCGCGGTGGCGTGGGCGAAGGAGAATGCGACACGCTTGGGCGGCGACCCCTCGCGCGTAATCGTTTTTGGTCATTCGGCGGGCGCCGCACATATGGCCTCTTATGTGTTTGATCCGGACTTGCGCGGACATGAAGAAGTCGCCGCCGCCGTGCTCTCAAGTGGGCTTTATGTCCTGCGCGCCAGCGAAATGCGTCCCAACGTCGCTCAATATTTTGGCGATGACGAGACGACCTTTGATCGTCGCTCCGCCGTCTCCCATGTGGCGGGAACGAAGATCCCGGTCTTGCTGACGCTTGCCGAGCTTGATCCTGTTGCGCTGGCGACGCCCACTTATGAGCTCGCCATCGCCCTGACCCGTCGCGACGGACATTCGCCGCCGCTGTTGCGTCTCGACGATCACAACCATTTCTCGTGCATTTGCAGCATCGGGACATCAGACGAACGCTTTTCTGCGCCGCTGCTTGATTTTGTGCTACGAGCCGGACGCTAGAAGAAGCGCTATTTTTGTATTGCGACTTATGAAGTAAACGACGAGAATATCGTAGTCTTAGAGACAAGAAGCGGAAACGCTCGGAACCGGGAGGAAGCCATGCGATCATTTAAGTCGCTTGCATTCGTTTTGGCGTGTTCAACGTTGTCGCCGTTCAATCCGGCCTGCGCCGATTCAGCTGCTGACTTCTTCAAGGGCAAGCAAGTCACGATGACCATCGGGTATGGACCCGGAGGCGGCTACGACGTTTACTCGCGGCTGCTGGCGCGTCATTTGGGCCCAAAAATTCCTGGCCAGCCAGGAATTGTTGTACAGAACATGCCTGGCGCGGGTTCGCTGCGAGCCGCAAATTATCTTTACAACAGCGCGCCGCGGGATGGGACGGCTATTGGGACATTTTCGCGCAATATGCCGTTGATGGGGGTTCTGGGCGGCAATAAAAATGTGCAATTCGACGCGCGAAAATTCACCTGGCTTGGCTCGCCATCCAGCGTGATTGAAGACGCGAACCTGCTTTGGCTTCGTAAAGACGCCGAAGCCAAGACCATTCACGATATTATCCGTCCCGGGGGCCCGGAGATCATTCTGGGAAGCTCCGCAGAGGGCTCAACCAGCAATGACGTGGTGCTCGTCGTCCGTGACGCATTGGGCGCACGCATCAAGCTGATCCATGGATATCCAGACAGCAATGCGCTCAACCCTGCAATTGAACGGGGCGAGATTCAGGGCCGGTTTGTGGGCATTTCTGCAATAGCGTCGTCACAGCCGCACTGGTTCAAACCCGACAGCATGGTGCGCCCAATATTGCAATTTGCTCGCACGACAAGACATCCGATGTATCCGGACGTTCCGACCGCGCGCGAAATGGCCAAGGACGAGGCGTCTCGCATTCTTGTCGAAGCCGCCGAGATTCCATACCAATTAGCGCGCCCCTATGTTGCGCCTCCCAACGTGCCGGGCGATCGCGCCAAGGCATTGCAGATCGCTTTCATGGCCGCCGCCAATGACCCGGAGTTTGCAGAAGACGCAAAGAGGATTCGCGTCGAAGTAAGTCCGGTTGGACCGGAAGAAGCGATGCGTATGCTTGATTTGCTCGCTAACGCACCAGACGCCGTTAAAGAAAAGCTGCGCTCCCTCCTAAGCGAGACTCGTTGAAGCCGGCCACATTCAGGATGACCTCATGTTAAACTTCAAGATGGCATCTCTCGCACTTCTGTTCAGCGTCACAGGGCTTGCAAACATGAACACCAGCGCAGCACAAAACCAGCAGCGCCAGATCACCGCTGGACAAGGCGCCTTTGGAGAAGACGCAAAAAAACTCGTCGGTTCCTGGCGTCTTGTTGAAACGACAAGCGACGGGAAAATTCGTCCCGAGCGCGGCGCGACTCCATTGGGCATCATCACATATGATGCAAGCGGCTGGATGGCCGCACAGATCCAGCCAGATCGAAAGCCAGTGGGCATGGCGGGGAAAGAGCCGACGGGTGAAGAGGCCAAAGCTGCTATTTTTGGGTATACGGCGTACTTCGGCACGTTCAGCGTAGATGAAGTAAAAAAAGTCGTCACGCATCATCGCATCGGCAGCGTCTCGCCGGGTTGGGAAACACGCGCCGATATTCATCGCGCCTATTCGTTTGATGGGCCTGATCGCGTTATCCTGCGACCTGTCGACAACAAGAACGAGCTTATCTGGGAGCGACTGAAATAACCTGCGGCCCAAGAGGAATGAATGCTCCTTTGCATCAACTCCAACAAGGGCCGCAAGACAGCGCGTAAATGATCAGTCGGGCGAAAAGTACTTGCCTTTGGCGTACACGCGGGTCTTTCCCGATTCCCCGTTCTGCACCGAGTTCCCGACCTTTTGCGTGCCGTCAGCGAAAGTCGTCATCTGATTGATGTCGCGCGGGGCGCCGTGGGGGGTCAAGTCGTCGAGGCCTTTTGTAGTACGCGCGCCGCCGCCAACGCGCAGCAGCACAAGATTTTCCGCCTCGTCGGCCTCGAAGCGATATTTGACGTTTTTGGGGATCATCACGCCTTCATGCTGACGCACCAGCGACTTGCTTCCGTCGCCAAAAGTGAATGTCGCCATGCCTTGCAGCACGATAAACGCGTGGTCCTCGCCGGCATGCGAATGAAGCGCGTTCTCGCCGCCGCTCGCATAGACCTTGATGTTGACCCACAGATTTTCAGCGGTGGCGAGCGGATCGTAAGTCGTGCCCTGCTCAAGAAGCGGGAGATTGCGCATAGAAAAAAGCGCTGCGGAATCTTTGGCGACATTGATCTGCCGCGCTATGATTTTTACATCGTCCATCGTGTTTTCTCCCAAGTTGTCGTTTGCTCATCTGAGCTTCCGCAGAGGCTTTTTGTCAAGGAGCGCGAAACGAGGCGCGCAGCAGCGACCGTTCAAAGCGTAACCTTGCGTGCAGCCGGCTTGTTGAGAACAAGTTAGCGCTTTTCCCTACGTTCTCGGGAATGCTCTTGTTTGCCAGCCTCAAAACGCATCATCTCGGCAAGACTGGCGGCGTCAGCCATGCCTTCAAGGTTAGCGACAGCTCCGAGCAGGCGCGCCTGTTGCGGCTCTCCCAGAGCCCCTTCCGCGCACATGCGGAATTTTCCCTCAAGGTCTGAATCGCTGAGGGGATTGAGAGGGCCGCCGCGATAGCGCTCGTCAGCCCATTGCACCAGCGTGCGCCCGTCCTTCGTATCAACCTCAATGCGCGACCGAATGAGATCGTAGCCGCGCGCGTCGATTTC
>CANJPM010000178.1 GCA_947476075.1 Beijerinckiaceae bacterium | reverse complement strand
TGAAAGGAGCGGCGCGGATCAAGAGAGGCGTCCGCTTGGGATTCGTTTTGCATGTCGTCCTCGGCACTCAATGAAAGCGCGCGCAAACTAGAGGTTTTCCGCGCTGGCGCAAAGCGGTCTTCTGCGGCCCGTTCGCTTCCGGCGCGCATCGGGCGTCTGCCCGATAGAGCGGCCCAGTCTGAACGCAGGCTGAACGGCAATCTCACGGCTCGTTCAGCATAATGCCGGCATTCTGGCTTCATCGAATTCCCAAAGGGGAGAGAGCCATGAACGCCTTGCTTCGTTTGATCCGCCTCGCCGCGCTGGCTGTTACTGGCCTGGTGGGGATCGCAACTTTTGCTCCGACGCAAGCTCAGGCCGGTCATGAGCGCGGCTGGGTTGGCGGTCAGGGCGCCGATTTCCATTATCGCCCGGCCCGTCAGGTGTGGCGCGAGCAGCGCTTGCATCAGCGCCATTATGCGCCGCGCCGCCATTATGCCCCGGTCTATTACGCGCCCGCCTATCATGCGCCGATCTACCGCCAGCCGGCGCCGGTTTATTACCAGCCCTATCCCGCCTACGGCTACCAGCAGCATTGCGAAGTGAAGAAGCGCTGGCGTGGATTGCACAAAGTGAAGAAGGTGGTTTGCTATTAAAGCCGCCGGGCGAGCCAGCCGCTTCTTCTGCGCTCTGACGCCGGCCCCAAAGGGTCGGCGTTTGCGCATCAGACGTCGGCCAAAATTGCATGCCCGCGATGAAGCGCCTGCGCGCGCGGCGTGAAGCGCCCGTCGGCCTCATGCAGGGCAAGCCCCGGCGCGATGGCCAGCGGCGCCCGCGAACCCTTGCGCCCGCTCACCAGAATGCGCCGCGCGTCTTCTCCCAGCCGGGCGTGAACAGGCAGTATCCGCAACGCGCCCAGCCGGTTTTCGCACGCGCCCAGCACCTCGGCCAATCCGTCGGGCAGACAGATCATGGCGAAGCGGCCGTCAGCAGCAAGGAGCGACAGGCACGCCCGCACCCATTGATCGAGCCCGCCTGGCCCCAGCACATGGGCGGCGGCGCGCGCCAGATCAGGCGAGCGCCGTACTGAGCCCTCTGCGTAGAAGGGTGGATTGGTGTAGACCGCTGAAGCTGATTCGTTGGCCAGCCCCGCCGCGCGCCGGGAGGCGGAATCCAGCAGATCGCATTCGAGGACGCTCACGCGCGCGTCAAATCCGTTCAGCGCAGCATTTGCGCGCGCCAGTTCGGCGACCTCCGGATCACGCTCAACCAGACTTACCGAGCTGTGCAGCGAGCGCTGCGCCAACGCCAGCCCTACCGCGCCCACGCCCGCGCCCGCGTCCACGATCTGCGCGCCGGGGTCAGCCAGCATGGCGGACAGCAAAATAGCGTCCGTGCCCACGCGGTGGCCGCTGGCGCGCTGGCGCAGCCGCAAACGCCCGTCAAGCAGCAGGTCTTCGTCGTCCGGGCGGGCGCTCATACGGTAGAATCTCCCTCGCGCAGAAGATGATCGCCACGTCGGCGCCGGATGAGGCGCCTGCGCGCTTTCGCACCGTCACACTCCAGCACAAGCGCGCTGCGCGGCAAACATCCCGGAGATCCTTCCAGTGCGCTGATATGCGAATCTGCGACAAATAGCGCAATCTCAATCTCGTCGCGAGCAGCCTCAACCGCTGAAATAAGATCTATGTCGTTTGTTCGCATGATCTCAATCATAAGCGCACGCGTACTCCTGACTATCAGTCTGTGCGAACCTCGTTGCGCCATTGGCGCCGGCATGCGAAGAGGGCTTCTGGTTCGCATGCAGGGGCGGACAGGCGCAAGCTGTGCTTTGCGTTTTCGGGAAGGTGGTTCCGGTGGGTGTTGTGGCGCCATTCAAAGTAGCCGCGAAGAGTTCGGGCGTCGATGCGCTTGTCGCATTGGTGGCTGTAGATATGGAGCGTGTGAACGCGACCATATTGACGCGCACCGGTTCCGAAGTCGTGATGATCCCGGAAGTCGCAAACCATCTCATCTCATCCGGCGGCAAACGTCTGCGCCCGATGCTGACGCTGGCGACAGCGGCCCTGAGCGAATATGCCGGCGAGGGCCATATCAAGCTCGCCGCGTCCGTTGAATTCATGCACACCGCCACGCTGCTTCACGACGACGTTGTGGACGAGAGCGATATGCGCCGGGGCAAGCTTGCCGCCCGCATGTTGTGGGGCAATGAGGCCAGCGTGCTGGTCGGCGATTTCCTGCTCGGACAAGCCTTCAAGATGATGGTGGAAGTTGGTTCGCTCGCCTGCCTCGACGTGCTGTCCACCGCCGCCGCAGTGATTGCCGAAGGCGAGGTGATGCAGCTATCGGCCGCCAAGGACACGACGACGACTGAGGAAGCCTATCTCGCCGTCATCCGCTCCAAGACAGCAGCGCTCTTTGGCGCGGCTTGCGAAGTTGGGCCGATTCTGGCCAATCGTCCGGCGCTGGAGCAGGATGCGTGCCGTGATTACGGATTGAATCTGGGCGTCGCGTTCCAGCTCATCGACGACGCGCTCGATTACGGCGGCACGTCCGACAAACTGGGCAAGAACGTCGGCGACGATTTCCGCGAAGGCAAAATCACGCTCCCCATCGTGCTCGCGTTCCAGCGTGGCGATGAGGAGGAGCGCGAGTTCTGGCGCCGCACGCTGGAGCTGGGCGAAATCAACGACGGCGACCTCGACCACGCGATTGCGATTCTCCGCCGCCATAACGCGATGGAAGATACGATCGAATGCGCCCGCCAATACGGCGTGATGGCGCAAGATTGCCTGAGCGTCTTCGCGCCCTCGCCCTGGAAACGGGCGTTGTTTGACGTGGTGGATTTTTGTATCAGCCGCGGGCATTGAGGACTGGTAGCGAGTAGAAGCGCCCTCATCCGTCACGCGTTGCGTGACACCTTCTCCCGCATGCGGGCGAAGGGAAGGAAGGGCGCCTTTTTCCTTCTCCCGCTTGCGGGAGAAGGTGGCGTTTGCGTGAGCAAACGTCGGATGAGGGGTTTTTCACCCTCTACCCCGCCTTCTTCCGCAAACTCTCCTCAAGCGCACGGCGAATAAATCGCTGATACGGCATGTCTTCAGCCGCAGCGCGCGCTTTCACGCTGTCCAGCAGCGCCTTGGGCAGGCGCATGTTCACGCGCTCGGACTTGGGGCCGAACTCGAAGTTCGCGGGTTTGAATTGCGAGAAATCAAGCTCCGACAAATCCTGATCGAGAAAAGCCCCGGCTTCCTCGTCGGACTTGAAGACAGGCACTGTCTTAGGTTTGGTCGCCATAGTTTTTAGCCTCTTTGGCGTGCATGAACCGGGCTGAGATCGGCCTGATCAAAGCTGAATCGTCTTTCGTCCGCAGCGTGAACGCTATGAACACCGGGCGCTGCGATCTGTGCAGGCCGGCTGCGATCCAGCGCTGTTCGTCGGCGCTGTGATTGACGTCGGGCGCAATCAAAGGATCGCGGGTTAAAACGTCCTCGATGTCGTCTAAAGTCAGCCCATGCTTCTCGCACTTGGCTGCGTTTCCATCGTCCCAATCGAACCCGTCAAATTTCATCTTCAAAATACCGTTTGGAAAATGTCATTTGTATGTACAAAAGTCAATCAGCGCCCGCCGGAAAATGGCGGGCGCTTGTTGTTGAGACTGTGCTATCCCCGCTTCACGTCCGGAGCCACGCCTTCGTAAGCCAGCATTTTCAGCGCTTCGTCCATGCTCATGCTGGTTTGCGCCTGGGAGCCAAAGCGGCGGATTGAGACCGTGCGCTCCAGCGCTTCGCGTTTGCCCACCACCAGCAGCACGGGAACCTTCGCCAGCGAGTGTTCGCGCACCTTGTAGGTGATCTTCTCGTTGCGCAGGTCCATCTCGACGCGCAATCCGGCCTTGCGGGCGGCGGCGGCCATTTCCATGGCGTAATCGTCGCCGTCCTGCGTGATCGTGCAGACCACGGCTTGCAGCGGCGAGAGCCACAGCGGCAGGTGTCCGGCGTAATGCTCCAGCAGAATGCCGGTGAAGCGCTCCAGCGAGCCAAACATGGCGCGGTGGATCATCACCGGCGTCACCTTGTCGCTGTCGGGTCCGATGTAGAATGCGCCAAAGCGGGCGGGCAGGTTGAAATCGACCTGCGTCGTGCCGCATTGCCATTCGCGGCCGATGGCGTCGCGCAAGGTGTATTCAAGCTTGGGACCATAGAAGGCGCCTTCGCCGGGATTGACGCCGGTCTTGACCCCGCTCTCGCCGACCTTCTCCAGCACGCGCAGGAGGGCTGCTTCCGCCTTGTCCCACACCTCGTCCGAGCCGACGCGCTTTTCGGGCCGGGTCGAGAGTTTCAGCACCACGTCGTCGAAGCCGAAGTCTTTATAGACGGACATGATGAGGTCGTTGACCTTCATCGCCTCGTCCATGATCTGGTCTTCGGTGCAGAAGATATGCGCATCGTCTTGCGTGAACGCGCGCACGCGCATCACGCCATGCAGTGCGCCCGAAGGCTCGTAACGATGGACGATGCCAAACTCTGCGATCTTCAGCGGCAGATCGCGATAGCTCTTCAGGCCGTTCTTGAAAATCTGCACATGGCCGGGGCAGTTCATGGGTTTGAGCGCAAACACCCGCTCATCCTCGGTCTTGGTGAGGAACATGTTCTCGCGATAGGTCTGCCAATGGCCGGAGGTTTCCCACAGCGCCCGATCAAGCACCTGAGGCGTGTTGACTTCGATATAGCCCGAAGCCTCCTGCCGGCGGCGCATGTAATTGATGAGCGTTTGAAACAGCGTCCAGCCTTTGGGGTGCCAGAACACGGTGCCGGGGCCTTCTTCCTGAAAATGGAACAGGTCCATTTCGCGCGCCAGACGGCGATGGTCGCGGCGCTCCGCCTCTTCCAATTGCAGCAGGTAGGCGTCTAGGTCTTCCTGCTTGGCGAAAGCGGTTCCGTAGATGCGGCTCAACATTGGCTTGTTGCTATCGCCGCGCCAATAGGCGCCCGCCACCTTCATCAGCTTGAAGGCGGACCCGATCTTGCCCGTGGACGTCATGTGCGGCCCGCGGCACAAATCCATCCATTCGCCCTGCTTGTAGATCTTGAGCGATTGATCTTCGGGGATAGCGTCGACAAGCTCGATTTTGAAGGCTTCGCCGCGCGTCTCAAAGAAGCTCCTGGCCTTATCGCGCGTCCATTCTTCCTTCGTGAAGGGCGCATCGCGGCCGATGATCTCGCGCATCTTCTTTTCAATCGCGCCGAATTCTTCCGGCGTGAACGGCTCTGCGCGATGGAAATCGTAATAGAAACCGTTGTCGATCACGGGGCCGATGGTGACTTGCGTGCCCGGATAAAGGGCCTGTACGGCCTCTGCCAAAACGTGCGCACAATCGTGGCGGATCAACTCCAGCGCGCGCGGATCTTCGCGGCCCACGAATTCGATTTTGGAATCTCGATGCAATCTGTCGGCAAGGTCGGACAGCACGCCGTCGATGGTCATGGCCACCGTGCGCTTGGCCAGCGAGGGGGAGATCGACTTGGCGATCTCGACGCCCGAAACGCCGGGCTCAAACTGACGCTGCGCGCCATCGGGGAAAGTAACGCTAATCATGTCAGCTCCTGTGGCTCACTCGCCGAAACGGGCCGGCGTAAGCGATGGGGGAGACTGGGGTATAGCTGCGGGCAGGGGGCGGGGCAACTGCGCGATCCAAAGGGAGCGGGGACCGCGGCCTACAGCCCGCAGTGTTGCTCGCCCCTTCGCGCTCAACGGTCCAAACACGTCTTGGTCGCGAAGGCGGCCATCCACGGCAGGCTAAGGGCTCGCGGCCTATCGTGGGTCCCGGCCTTCGCCGGGATGACGCGGAGCGTGGTTGGTTCAGAAAAGAGCGCCCGGGGACGGGCGCGGTCCAGATCTAGCCATCGGCAGAGCCTATCAAAACAAAAGAAACAATCGATTGGAGCTATGTCTCGCCAGCCTCTATCTCTTTCCCATGCCCGGCGGCGTTCCGCCCCGGCGCCCCATCAACGGAGAGAGAACATGCTCGGCATTGGTGACAAGCTTCCCAGGTTCGAAGTCACCGGCGTGAAGCCCGGTTTCAACCATCACGAAGAGAACGGCGTCAGCGCGTTCGAGACGCTCACGAACGAAAGCTTCGCCGGCAAGTGGAAGATCGTCTTCTTTTACCCAAAGGACTTCACGTTCGTTTGCCCGACCGAGATAGCGGAATTTGCCCGTCTGGCCGGAGAGTTCGCCGACCGCGACGCAATCGTGCTCGGCGGCTCGACGGATAATGAATTCGTGAAGCTGGCCTGGCGCCGCGACCACAAGGATCTCAACAAGCTTGCGATCTGGCAGTTTGGCGACACCAGAGGCAGCCTCGTTGACGGCCTTGGCGTGCGCGCCTCCGATGGCACGGCGCATCGTTACACTTTCGTGGTCGATCCCGACAATGTGATCCAGCACGTCTACGCCACCAACCACAACGTCGGCCGCAACCCCAGGGATACGCTGCGCGTGCTCGACGCCTTGCAGACTGACGAACTTTGCCCGTGCAACCGCGAAGTCGGCGGCGCCACGCTTGCCAACGCAGCTTAAGGAGCGGTCATGTCCATCGAAGCCTTGAAAGAACAGATCCCGGACTTCGCCAAAGACGTCCGCCTCAACGTCTCAAGCCTCGTCAACGACGAGGCTCTGGGCGAGCAGACCAAGTGGGGCTTGCTGCTGGCGGTGGCCATCGCCACCCGCAACCCGGTCGTGGCTGCAGCTTTCGACGCGGAGGCCACCCCGCGCCTGACCCCGCAAGCGCGTGACGCGGCGCGTGCGGCCGTCAGCATCATGGCGATGAACAACGTCTATTATCGCTTCGTCCATCTGTCCTCGAACAAGGAATATGGAACGATGCCCGCCAAGCTGCGCATGAACGTGATTGGCAATCCCGGCGTGCCGAAGACGGATTTCGAGCTTTGGTCGCTCGCCGTCTCCGCCATCAACGGTTGCGGCATGTGCATTGACGCCCACGAGAAAGTGCTGCGCGATCACGGCGTCGAAAGCGCGGCGATCCAGACGGCTGTGCGATACGCCGCCATCGTGCAATCGGCGGCTGTGGCTCTGGAGGCTAACGCCTTGCCTGCCTCGCTTGCTCAGGCGGCGTGAAGAAGCGTCATGGACGGGCTTGTCCCGTCCATTTGCGCGCGAATGATCACTGCGTCGGTGCGGCCAGCGGGGCTTTTTCGATCAAACGTCCGTCGGGGCGGGGGGGCGAGCGCTCAGTGCCGCCGTCTATCACGGAGGTCACTTGCGAATCGTCGGAGCGGGGCCGCGACAATTGCGCGCCGATCTGGCGCACCACTTCGGGCGCGCTGGCGTAGGCGCCGTGGTTGATGAAGCCGTCGGAGAACGACGTCAGATCGTAGACCTTCACGCCCAGCTTGGTGAGTTCGCTGCGGTCGCCCGCCTTCGTGGGATCAATGGCGCCCAGACGCGGACGGTCGCCCGCCAGCGTGCTGGACAGCGACAGGGCGCGGTCGCCGGTTGAGCTGAACACGGCGACGTTGGCGCCCGAACCAAGCCGCGCCATCTGTTGGCGGAACACCGAGAGATCGATGTCGGGGGCAGCCAGCATGACATTGCCCAGACGCCCGTCGAGCAGACGCTGGCCGCTGATCGAGGTTTCGCGCAACGCTTCCATCGCCAGCCACGCGCCCATGGAATGCGCGAGGACGTGAATCCGCCCGACGCCCTCGATCTGCGACACTTCGCGCATCAGATTGGCCAGCGCGTCGCGGGAGATCGTTGCGTTTTCGCGCGCCGATCCATAGGCGAACACATTGTCGGTCGAGGGCCATGTGAACAACACCGGCACGCCGCCAAAGCGACCGTCAGCCACCACTTGCGCCACACGGAACCGGGCTTCGTCGAGGCTTGTGTTGAAGCCGTGCACGAACACCAGCACGTCGCGGCTGGAGCCGACGCGGCCCGACAAATGGGTGGCGACCTGCGATGATAATTGCTCGCGCTCGACGGGATAATTCTGGGCGACGACGAAATGCTTGCG
>CANJPM010000177.1 GCA_947476075.1 Beijerinckiaceae bacterium | reverse complement strand
TGGGCATGATCGGCTCGGGCGTGGCGACCCTTCAAATGGCGCGCTTGAACTAGCGCAAATCTGAGCGGGGCTCCTGAGCGCATTTCAGGACCCCGCGCTTGCGCTCTATTTCCGTTCAAAAAGCGCAGCGCTTCCAAGGCCGCCAGCTGCAGCGATCGCTGCAAGTCCAAAGCCGCCTTCAGGCTCGTATCTCAGCTCGTGGAAAAGACGAACGGCTAGTATGGCGCCAGACGCACCGATGGGATGTCCGCGTGCCACGGCACCTCCGCCGCGATTCACTTTCAGCGGATCCAAGTCAAGCGCATCTTGCCAGACCATAGCTTGCACAGCGAACGATTCCATCAACTCAATCGCGACCACGTCATTCTGTGGGACCATCGATAGAAGCGCTCGAGCGGGCGCTATCCCAGCCAAAGCGGGCAGATCAGGCGCTCCGCCCATGCGCCTTGACGCATGAAGACGCATGCTCCATGGAACATTCAAACGCGCCGCCATTTTATCGGAAACCAGAACGACAGCGGCGGCTGCATCCGCCTGCACGGCGATTGTCGCTGCGGTCAACCCATGCGCGGAATCTCCAGATATCACTGGCAGCCGGCCGCAAACGCGCGGATCAAGCTGTCTGGCAAACTCATCGCGAGTGAGATCAGCTACGCAAGTCAGCTCATCTTGAAAACGCGCAGCGAGCGCTTTTGCATGGCTTTTGACAGCGAACTCTTCCTGCGCAGTCCTTGCGATTCCATAGGTTTGCGCCAGCGCCGCTGCCGAATCGATCAAATCAGGGTCGCGGTCAGGCCACGGCGTAAACGACGGCCTGTCATATTGCTGAGGCGTGCACGCCGACGATAACGGCCTATGAAAGCGAAGTGGCGAACGGCTGTAACTCTCCAGGCCACCAGCGATAACAACGTGAGCTTCCCCCGCGCGAATGCAGTTGGCGCCCAACAAAATAGCGTCGAGCCCCGAACAGCATTGCGTATCGATCGTGATCGCGGGAATAGACTCGGGTAGACCCGCAGCCAAAGTCGCCACCCGCGCGGGATTACCGCCGCCATAAAGCGCGTTGCCGAAGATGACCTCGTCCACTTCGGAAGCCGATAAGTTGAGGCCTTCGAGAACAGCGCGAATGACATTGGCGCCAAGTTCAGCGGCGCCTATTTTGCGCAAGGAGCCATCACGTGGCGCGACAGCGGTTCGCCGTGCGGCGATCACGAAAACCGCGCTCATTCCCTGAGCTCACAGGCTCCGCTGAGCCAATCTGTTTTGAGCGCTGCAAAGTCGGTTTTACCCGATGCTGTCCACCTCCATGTGCGGGGCTGTGCATAGATGCGTGGCACAAACGGCAGAGGCAATTCAAGACGCGCGTATCGCATCAATTCACTGGCGGACAGGTTGCAGCCGTCCTTAGGATAAATGAGCGCAATCAGTCTTTCGCCCCGCTGACGGTCAGGAATTGCGATAACAGCGCAGTTCCTGACCTGTGGATGAGAACTGAGGACATGCTCGATTTGCTCTGGGAAGACGTTCTTTCCAGAGGTCACGATCATGCGGTTCTCGCGCCCCTGCAGATACAAGAACCCGGCAGAATCCAGATAGCCAAGATCGCCAATACATAATTCATCATTACGCCGGACCACATGCCCCGAACCCATTGCGTAGCCGGTAAACAAAAACGGGCTCGATACAAAAATGCGTCCCGTTTCGCCGATCGGCATTTCATTGCCCGACGCAGCTCTGATCTTTATTGAGACGCCAGAGAATGCACGCCCAACTGAATTCTCCGGACATTTCTCATTCGAGGTTCGCACTGTGACGAAGCTCAATTCAGAGGCGCCGTAAAATTCTATGAAGGCAGCGAGAGGGAAGCGTTGAGGAATATTTCCAGAGATGCTTGAGCTCCATTTGGAGCCGGAACTCAGGATCGTTCTAACGTTCAGAATCGGTGGCCCCGGGACGTCGAGCAAAAGAGCCAATTGCGTTGGTGCTGCATAAAGAACGCTCGCAAAGCTGTTTCTTATCTCGGCCATCACAGCGTCCGGTCGAAAACGACGGAACAGAATGATGGTCGCTCCAACATGAAGGCTGTGGATCGCTGCATACAGAAACAGCGAGTGAGTCATGGAGCCGGGAGCCGCGACAATATCGTCTGGCCCGATGCCGAATTCCTTTTGGTCGGCGCCGAAACTCTCAATCCACGATTGATGGTTGCGCCGGTAGCCTTTTGGAACGCCTGTGGAGCCGGATGTGAACCCAACATAGAACGAATCCAACGGATCTGGAGCTTTTGGCTCGGGAGCCTCGCCGGGGAAGATATTGGGGAGCGGCTGGTTCAAATCGACCAACAAATGATCGACCGCCAGACTGGCTTGTTCGGATGCCAGCAAGGCGGGAGAAAGCCCATCCAGCGCGTCTTTCAAGCGCGAAACAGGCCAGTCCGGATCCAGAACTTGCGCTTCGCGACCAGAGATAGCGACAGCAAGGAAGACGGCCAGAAAATGCGCTGAATTGGGAAGAAGAATGGCTATCCCGGCGCCGGGCGGCGTGCGGCGAGATATCTCGTTCGCAAGCCTGCCGACGCAGGCTGAAAGCACCGCCCAGCTAATCTTTACCCCATCGCATATGATCGCCGTCTCATCAGGCTTTGACGCGGCGAAGGTGTGGAGCGTGGAGCCAATCGTCATAAAGGAACAAACCCAGCGCGCGGATAGGCATGAAAATATGAGCGAGCAATCATCGCAGTGGCGATAGCCTTCAAGATATCGCCCGGCAAAAACGTCGCCGTCGCTATCGTCGCAGCCTTGAGGCTAAGGCCAGACGACCAGGCCAACCATGGGATGCCGAACAGATAAACAACGAGGATTCCGCCTATGGTTGACGCTATAAAGGCAGATGCAAAAATCGAACGCAGCATTAAAATTTTCATGATTGCGCCGACCACAAAGGCACCGGCGATCCATCCAGCAAGATAGCCCGCCGTGGGACTTGCGAACACGCCGAGCCCGCCGCGTCCGCCCGAGAGAAGCGGCGCTCCGCAGGCGACCACGAAGAGAAAGAGCGCGACCGATATGGCGCCAAGGCGCGCCCCAAGAACAACACCCGCGAGCATCACCCCTAATGTTTGCGCGGTTACAGGAACGCCTGCCGCGATCGGCAAGTCAAAGCGTGGCGTAAGGCCAAGCGCTCCGATAAGTGCGGCAAAGAGCGACACACGAACGAGATCACGCGTCTGCATTTGCTTTCCTCAACTCAATCACGGCGAAATCCTCGGGCGTCTAACGATTCAGCGATACGATCCGCGATACTCAGGAGGCCGGCAATCCATGGCGCAACAAGACGCCAAGACCCTCGCGAGCCGCCACGCGCACGCCACGCTTCGCGGCGACGCATCCAATCGTCCAGAAGCACAGGGACAAAACGTATCACCAATGCAAAGGCGAGCGCCAGCTGGGCGGGATCGAGCCCGATATAGCGGAGCGGATACAAGACGGGCAAAAAGGCGTCCATCATTTCCATCATCGGCGTGGACATCGTCACAAGGTCGGCGATGAGGATCATCAGCGCCAGACGTGACACAGAGGTCAAGGCGTCAAAAAAGCCCGATGAAGCGAATTGAAAGAGTCCGACGATGATCAGGATGGGCAGCAGAAATCTGAAGAGCTTCAGACGAAGTACGGCTTCTCGCCCTGCCGCAAAATAAACGCTCAGAACTAGTCCAAGCGAAATGAGCAAGACGATTGGATTTTGAACCCAAAAGAAAATGATTGTCGCCATCGCAACGAAAAGAAGCTTCACGCCGGCGGGCAAGAAATGAAGCCATGTTCGTTTTGACAGAGGCCGACCTATCATGAAGCGGATGCCTCAAGAAGGCGCTGCTCCATAGCCGCTTTTTTGTATTGCCGCAGAATGTCGACAGGTGGCCCATCAGCGCGAATGGAGCCCTTGTGAAGCCAGATCACACGATCAAGACCAGCGAGCAAATCAAGATCATGGCTCGCGATCAACATACGCTGCGGCAGCGTGTTCAGCATGTCCATCAGACTAAGGCGCGTCGGTAGATCCAGGCTTGCGAACGGCTCATCCATCACAAGAATATCTGGCTGTAGCGCAACGACGGAAATGATGCACAAGCGTTGTCTTTGCCCCTCAGACAATTCGTCTACAGACGCAGTTTCCCAATGGGCGCAGTGGTGCAAATCAAGCGCCTGCCTTGCTTGCTCTCTGCTTGACGCCGGTGAAGCCCCACGCGCGCGAAAGCCAAAGGCTACTTCCTCAAGAACGGTTGGAAAGACGATCTGATGATCGGGATTTTGGAACACAAATCCGACCTTGCGCATGGCGGCCGAGCTATCGACTTTGGTGTTTATGCCGTCGACGAGAACGCGGCCGGATTGCGGCGCCATAAGTCCGTTGGTTAAGCGCAGGAAGGTGCTCTTTCCCGCGCCATTATCGCCCACAAGCCCAATTCTGCGTTCGCTCAGAGAAACGCTCAGCTCGGAGAAAAGGCGCTCTGCACCGCGCGAAAAAGTCACGTGGTCAAACCGGATCGAAGCGTCAACGGATTCGCGTGTCATTACTTGGTCCAAGCGGCACATCCCTGTAGCATTGCGGACTTGGCGAGCAAAGCGAAGCGCTCGATTCTGGCCAAGGCCCGGATTGCTGGCCAGAATTTGTCAGACGTTTGCTAAACTAAACCTTGGGGGGAAATGCATGAGAGCTGGCTGGTACGAATCCTGTGGCGCGGCCGAGGACGTCATTCATATCGGCGAGATGCCGACGCCTGTTCCAGCAGCCGACGAGATTCTGATACGCCTTTACACGTCCGGAATAAACCCGTCCGACTACAAGCGGCGCGGAAACGTGAAAATAGCCCCTGAATTTCCCAGAGTGATCCCGCATTCAGACGGGGCAGGCATCGTCGCGGCGCTGGGCGAGGGATCCAGCGGATACAAAATCGGTGACCGAGTCTGGGTGTTTAGCGCGCAATGGGGAAGGCCTTTTGGCACTGCCGCTGAGTTTGTAAGCCTGCCCGCCAGCCAGGTGCGACCGCTCCCAGATGAAATGAGCTTCGAGGAGGGATCGTGCCTCGGAATTCCGGCGATGACAGCCTACCGGTGCGTGTTCGCCAACGGGCCGGTGACTGGCCAGACAATCTACGTTCCCGCCGCTCTGGGTCGCGTAGGCGCCTATGCGGTCCAATTCGCAAAATGGGGCGGCGCCCGCGTAATTGCAAACGCAAGCGGCCCAGAAAAATGCACATTGGCGCGCGAACTTGGCGCCGATGTCTGCCTCAACCGGCGACAGGACAATCTTGAGGCCGCAATCCTGGCCGAGACGAACGGACGCGGCGTAGACCGGGTGATCGAGATCGATTTTCCGGGAAATTGCGCGTTGAATGAACGCATCGTGGCCGATGGCGGCGGCATAGCGTCCTACGGTGCGGCGTCCGTGCCGCAAGCGACGATAACGCTCTCCCAGAGACGCGCCCGAAATCTTTCACTGCAATTCGTCTTTGTCTATTCACTCAGCCCAAGTGTTGTCGACGAGACATGTGCGGGCGTGCTGCTGGCCGCGGCAGAGGGTGCGCTTCAACATAGAATTGCGGGCTCATTCCCCTTGTCCCAACTTGCACAAGCTCACAAAGCGGCAGAATCGCAGTCGGGCTCGGGCCACATGATCGTCAGAACGGCCTAAGCCGGGATGTTCTCGTTTAGCGTGTCTTTCAGTCTCTTCACCACCGCGTTCCTCGCCGCGACCGTCCTTCCAGTCGCGTCCGAAGGCGCGCTGGCTGCTGCGCTGGCGTTGAGCGGCGAGCCTTGGGCGCTTCTCATTGGCGTCGCGAGTCTAGGCAACGTCCTGGGCTCGATCGTCAATTGGGGTCTCGGCAGGCTTAGCTCAAGCTCAAGCTACGCTGGCCGTCTGAAGATAGCTCCCAAAACTCTCGCTAAAGCCGAGATTTGGTATCGCAAATGGGGACGTGCATCTCTACTTTTTAGCTGGGCGCCTGTCTTCGGCGACCTGTTGACTGTCGCCGCTGGAGCGATGCGAGAGCCCCTGCACATTTTTATTCCGCTCGTCGCAATCGCGAAGACCGGGCGCTATCTTGCGGTAGCGGCCGCCGTCAGCGGATTTATATAAATTGCTGGAGCCCCCTCAAGGGGGCTCCACTGATCAAAGGGCTCTGCGCGCCTTGCGCACAAGATAGTCAAAATTGATTGTGTGCTGCTCAGGACGCGAAATCTTGTCGTGAAGCTTCATTATATCTTCAGGCGAAAATTCCGGCCCAGAAGCTCCAGCAGCTTCAACAAGCAATTGAATTTCGCACGCGTTCTCAAGCATGATCGTCAAGATCACACATTCCTCCAGCGATCGGCCGACAACCGCGACGCCATGATTGCGCAGATAGCAAGCCTTCAACTGACCAACGGCCTTCGCCACGCCGGCGCCCATTTCCTTGGAGCGAATCAGGTCGATCGTGTCCGTGTACATGCCAATGCCATCGGCGAACACAGCGCTCGGCTGGCTCCAGGGACGCAAAGGGCGCCCCGTGGCGGACACAGCCACCGCGTGCTTTGGGTGCGCATGAATGACGGCGTTTACATCCGGACGAACCTTGAAGATCTCCGAATGAATATAGACCTCGCTGTGGCGGGGCCCGCCACCGGCGACTTTTTCACCTTCGAGGTTACACGTCACCATGTTCTCCATGGTGATTTCATCAAGTCCGTAGCTGTGCGGCTTCATGTAGAAATGGCCGGCGTCGTCGGGGACGCGGACTGACACGTGCCCACGCGTAAAATCTCCCAGTCCAGCCGCATCAAGCACCAGACCTGCGTCGATAAGTTTTTGCTTGGCCTCTTCTTTCGTCATATTCGTTTCTCCCCTGTTGTCACTTTTTCATTCTGGTCGTCGCGCATTTGTCCATGTGATGCAAGTGGCTTGCGGCTGGATTCTGAAAAGCTGTAAGCCTCAGGGACCGCAGCAGGAAACTGACCCCCTATTTTTATCGACAAATTTTTCCACAAGATATCCATAAATGTAGGCAACCGGTGCTGCTTGCGGCTTGCTGTGTAATCCTCTAATTCTTGCAGAGTGGAGGATGGAATTATGAGTTTATCGTTGTATGAAGCTTCTGTGCCGGTTTTTAGTCAGTTGCTCGGCGGGATGTCGGGCGTTCTCGACAAGATGAGCATTCATTGCGTCGAGAAGAACATTGATCCATCGATTCTACTCGGTTCACGTCTTTTCCCCAATATGTACGCGCTTAGCCGGCAAGTTCAGGCGGCCTCCGATTGGGCAAACAATACATGCGCATGGCTGGGAGGCGTCCCACCGCTCGCTTTTACAAATGACGAAAAAACGGCTGAGGAATTAAAAGCGCGCATCGCCAAGGCGATCGCCTTCATCAATGCGATCGACAAAGCGGCGATCGATGCCGGCGCCATGCGGGAAATTTCGTGGAAAGCTGGGCAGAACACGCGGCGAATGGTTGGTAAGGACTTCCTGCTTCACCAGGCTATGCCACAATTCTATTTCCATCAGACAGCCGCCTATTCGATCCTGCGTCACAACGGCGTTGAACTCGCCAAACGTGATTTCATGGGCGCTGTGCCCCGCATGACGCAGTCTTGAGTTTCATAAAATTTAACGTAAGCGCCAATCTTGGAAGAGTAAGCGGATGAACATTGAACGCATTGGCGTCGGCCCACGCATGAGCAAGGCCGTCGCTCACGGGAACACCGTTTATCTCGCCGGCCAGGTTGCCGATCTCACGAAAGGCAAAAGCGTCGGCGAGCAAACCGCTGAAGTACTCGCAATGATCGACAGCCTGCTGGCGCAAGCCGGGTCGGACAAGACCAAGATTTTGTCAGCTACGATCTGGCTCACTGATATGTCGACGTTCCCGGAAATGAATACGCAATGGGACGCTTGGGTTCCGGCTGGCGACACGCCGGCGCGCGCAACCGTGCAGGCGGCTTTAGCTGCGCCAGAGTACAAGGTCGAAATCGCAGTTATCGCCGCTCGCTGATTCCATTCAGCGGGTT
>CANJPM010000176.1 GCA_947476075.1 Beijerinckiaceae bacterium | reverse complement strand
TACTATCGGTTTGAAGCAGTATCTGAGGAGCCGCTGGTGCTTCTAAGGGTCGGAAACGTCTGGCAGCCAGTAGCTGGAAAAACTGAGGCGGGCAACAGCCAAAGGCTCGGCGCTGACGGCGCTATGCTACCGTCTCGTTCAAAGGCCAACAAGCATGAGAATGCAGTCGCTATTGAAGGCGCGTTCTACGAATAACAACCTCCCAGCCTTCAGGCTGGCGAATAGAACGGGGACATGGGAATGGTCGAGACCAGCGGATTAGGCTCTACTCGCAAACTGAAGGGAATCTACAATCCGTTCTTCAAAAACGAAGGCATAGCGAAGATCATTTATGATTATCCCGAAATAGAGTTCGAGACTGTTATGTCGGCCGTCGAACTTGATAGGGCCATCGCTGGAGCAGACATTCTGATCGCAAACAATCGCAGCTATGATCAGAATATAGCGAGTGTGCTCCAAGAGAAAGGATCTTCCCTGAAGTGGATACAATTTTCGACGGCAGGCATAGAGAGGGCCATTAAATTTGGTCTTCCAAAGGGGGTTCCGGTCTGTTGCGCGGCTGGGATCAAGGGCCGGACGGTCGCCGAACATACGATAGCTCTCCTGCTTGCGCTTTATCGACAGTTCCGTGCGATGGAGGCCGCCCGTCAGCGTCATGAATGGGCGCGCCACGAACTAAATCACATGACAAGGACTCTGGAAGGCGAAACGCTGGTTTTGATCGGCTTCGGACACATTGGGCAGGAAATCGCCCGCAAGGCAAAAGCCTTCGATATGCATGTCGTTACAATCACAAGAGCCGGTGGAATCGGCTCGACCGTCGATGAAGCGTATACACGTGACAGACTGCACGAAGTTTTGCCGCGCGCAGATGCAGTCGTACTTGCGACTGCGACGGACATTTCGACGATCGGAATAATAGGTACGAAGGAATTGTCTTTGATGAAGCCGACGGCGGTTCTGCTCAACATGGGCCGTGGAGAGCTTGTTGACGAGAGGGCTCTTATAGATGCGCTTCGTTCAAAGCGCATTCACGCAGCTGCACTGGACGTCACTGAGATCGAGCCACTTCCTCATGAAAGTCCCTTGTGGGACCTCGACAATGTGATTATTTCTCCGCACATCTCGGGAACCGGCAAAGATGGTTATGGGCGTTTCAAGGAAATATTTGATGAAAACTTCCGACGTTTTCGTTCAGGCGAACCGCTGCGTTATCTTGTCGATTGGGAGAACGAACCAATTGTGAAATGACGCACTGGCCGGCCACCCCAGCGCTAGCTACAAACCAAATCGTCAACTAACATAACAACCGGATCACCTCATGGGGGCTGGCCAGTTCAAATCATGGACGCATCAATCGAGCTGGCAAGTCAGAATAGCTCGCCATGTTCGTGAAACAGCAGACGATCTACTCCTCCGGTGATCACGGGAGTCCACGCATGATGAAACCTCTACTGATGATAAAACCTCTACTGACAATTCTTCTTTGCAGCATCGCAATGCTGTCGCCTCCAGCGCTGGCGCAGGAACGCGAGATGATCATGCCGGTGCCGGCCTCCGCCTATTCACAGGCAGTGAAGACAACGGGCGGCGTGCTGGTGTTTCTCGCCGGCATCGGGCCGACTGATGAGCAGGGCAATTTGGTGGCGCCCGGAGATTTCGCCGGCCAAATCAAGCAGACTTGGAAGAATATCGATCAGGCAATGGCCAAGGCCGGTGGCACGCTGGAGGATATCGTCACCATGACCGTATTCACAACTGAACGGCGATGGGGCGAGACCTTCACCCACATGCGCAAGGATGTCTTCAAGAAGGGCTATCCATCGAGCGCCTTCATGGAAGCCGCCAAGTTACTTACGCCCGGCGCTTTCATCGAAATTCGCGCCATCGCGATGGTCAAGCAATGAGCGAAGGAGACACTTTCATGCGTGCAATGCATTTTTCGATTCTTCCACTCCTCTTCGCCAGCAGCCTCGTCGCCCAAGAGATGAAGCAAGACCTGAAGAAGGACTATATCGATCCTGTCGAAGCCACCGCTTCGTCGACCATAGTCAAGGTGAAGGGTGGCAGCCTGCTGTTCCTCGCGGGCCACACGGCGAGCCTGCCGGATCGCAACGCCGACCTTGGTAATTTCGATGCGCAAGCCAAGAATACGATGAATAAGATCAAGGCTACGCTCGATAAGGCCGGGGGGTCGCTCGACGATATCGTCAGCCTCTCCGTCTACGTGACGGATCTGCGCTATGTTCCGCAGTTCACCAAACTGGCCAAAGAGCTGTTCAAGAACGGCTACCCCGCGACAACGTTCGTCGAAGTGGTTCATCTCGCCCGGCCTGAATCGCTCTTGGAAATTCAACCAATCGCGGTTTTGAAATAATGCGACTGCCGGTGGCTCAATCGCCTCGCCGGCAGTTTCGTGACGGTTCGTACCGAGCTACTTCGACGTCGCTATCCGTTAAATTCCCGCCGATTACGCCCCGCGCCGGGAGTTGCGCGCGCCTTGACACTGCAGACGGGCGCGCGCGACTATGCGGCTGAAATAAAGAACAATACGAGAGGTATTCCACATGGAAGATGCAAAAGTTCTCGAACGACGCCCCATTGCCGTGGTCGACCAGGCGGCTATTTTTTCTATGCGTGACATGCCTCTGCTGGAGCAGGGCACAACGTATGATCCGCTAGCCACGGCTGAAAACCTTTGGCTCAGCATGAAAGTCTATGCCAGCGGCGGCGAGAACGCGCTGCATTCTCATGGCGGCGAAGATCACGCATTTATCATCATGCAGGGCAAGGCGTCGTTTACGTTCGGCGATGGCCGCACGCAAGTTGTCGGCATCCATGAAGGCGTGATGATTCCCAAGGACGTCGAGTACAAGTTTATCGCCGACGAAACCGAGAACCTTGTGATGATGCGGGTTGGCGGTGGCGTGCGCGCCGTCAAGGGGCTCGACAGCCTCACCCCGTTCGGCACGCCGCGCGATGTCGTCAACCAGACGAAGTTCGGTGACGGCACGAAAAAGGTCGGCGATTCTCCCAAGAACGGCGAAACCTCCAAAAGGCGGGTTTATGCGCAGGGCAAGTTCTTTTCGCCCACTTGAGCTGCTCGTCAAGGGTCTGTAGTGCGCGCTTGCGGACCGCCTCAAAAGATTTTTGATCGGAGCATGTAATGCCTGAAATAGCAGTAGACGCCTCCAAGTTCGCCGGTATGTCGGAAGAGCAGGCGCGCACCTTTCCCCGCCGCACGGTGGTTGGCGAGCCGCTGACGGACGCACAGACCGCCGCAATGCCAAAGATGATTTCCACCGATGCGCACGTGATGGAGCCCGAGGAATTGTGGACTGACCTGCCCAAGCGATTGCAGGATCTTTTGCCCCGTGTGCCATTCCGCAATTCACCTCCTGGCGCCACGGATCCGCACTTGCGCCTGCGGGATCAGGACACTGACGGCGTCGCCGCCGAAATCCTTTTCCCCAATTACGGCATGGCACTGTTTGGCATCGACGACCTCGAGACCCAGCAGGAATCCTTCAAGCTGTATAACGACTGGGTGCACAACTTCTGCCAGGCCGACAACAAGCGTCTTTACGCGGCGCCTCTTGTGTCGGTTTACGATATCAAGGCGGGCATTAAGGAAATGCAGCGCGGCCATCTCAACGGACTCAAAGGCGCGATGATCTGGCAAGTACCCGATCCCAATCTGCCGTTTACGTCGGAGCATTACGAGCCGCTCTGGGCCGCTTGCGCCGAGGCCAAGGAGCCCGTCATCTGCCACATCCTGACAGGTCATTCATACATCAAAACAGGACAGAAGAAAGGCCTTCAGGGCCTGAAGGATGCAACGAACACCAAGACCAACGATTCAGCGAATACGCTGTTCGATTTCATCTTTTCGGGCGCGTTTGATCGGCATCCCGACCTGAAGCTCTTGCTGGCTGAAAGCGAAATCGGCTGGCTTCCGTTCCTGCTGCAACAGTGGGACTATTACTTTGAACGATTCCGCAGGACGCATGACCTTGCGATCACGCGCAAGCCGAGTGAAATATTCGAGGAGCATGTCTATGGCACGTTCCTTGAAGACTATGTAGGCACGCGCTTTTTCCCATGGTGGGGGGAAAAGAACTGCATGTGGTCGAACGATTATCCGCACTTCAACATGACGTTCCCCCATTCGCGTCAAGTGGTCGAACATCATCTAAAAGGCCTGTCCGAGGAAAAGCGCAAGAAGCTCACCCGCGACAACGCCATCGAGTTGTTCAATCTCAAGTTCTAAAAATGAAACGCTGCGCGCCGTCCAGTGCGCGCAGTGGATCTGCACAAGCCGCAGCGCCTGAAAAAGGGAAGCGCGGAGCAAAGGGGAGGGACCCACATGATTAAAGCGCCTCTGGCCGCGTTCACGGCCATCGTCGGAGGAAGTTTCGCAGCGATTGGCGCAGCGCAAGCGCAGAGCCCCGCAGGTGAGCCTTTCGGCAAGAATATCAATATTTTGATCGGCTACGCAGCGGGCGGAACGTACGATGCGACCGGGAGGCTGTTGGCGCGCCACATGGGCCGCCACCTTCCTGGCAATCCGGGAATGGTGCCACAGAACATGCCGGGCTCCGGTGGCATCAAAACAATCCTGCATCTCTACAGCGTCGCGCCGCGCGATGGCACGACGCTTGGCATGCTTTCCCGCAGCTATGGGATCGAGCCGGTCTTTAACCCGCAAACCGCCAAATATGACCCTACGCGGTTCAATCCAATTGGCAGCACAAGCACGGAAGTGTCTGTGGGGGTCGTCTGGCATACCGTTGGCGTGAAGAATCTGGATGATCTGCAGACAAAGGAAATCACCACCGGCGCCACGGGCACCACGGACGATACCGGTCGCTTCCCGACGCTTCTCAAGAATCTGACCGGTGCCAAGATCAAGATCGTCACCGGTTATCCCGGCGGTAACGACGTGACCGCCGCCATGGAGAAGGGCGAAGTGGACGCGCGCTTTGGCTGGTCATGGGGCAGCCTCAAGAGCCGGTCGCGGCCATGGCTCGACGAAAAGAAGATTAACATTCTCGTGCAAATGGCCCTCGAGAAAGCGCCCGATTTGCCCGACACGCCGAGTGTGATGGACTTCGCGAAAACTGAACTTGATCGTCAGGCGCTCGAACTACTGTTCTCACCGCAGGCGGTCGCATGGCCGCTCGTGGCGCCGCCGGACGTTCCTGCCGACCGTATCGCCACGCTTCGTCGCGCCTTCGACGCCACGATGACCGACCCTGCGTTCGTCGCGGAGGCCACCCGCCTTCGCATCGACGTTGAACCTGTCACGGGTGAGGCGATGCAGAAGATTGTGCAGCGTATCGGAACATTCGACCATAACGTTGTCGAGCGAGCCTTGAAGCTGACTGCGGTCCAGTGACATTGGCGCAGCGCGCATCTGATCGCAACTCCAGCACTGGAATCATAAACAGCGGTACACTTTACCGTCACAGTTTACAGGCGTTATCCTGACAGCTTTAAAGTGAAGTCTCGCTGATCACAATGACCACCTAGAATGATGGTAAGGAACTTCCTGATTATGTGCATCTTGCTTCAGAGCTGAAATCCAGGGGCTATTCATTTGGACTGTTCGCAATTTGGTACCGAGGAGCCAATTAAAAATTACCGACATCGTATGACAGTGCATTCCAAAAAGAGAGAGCTTTCCTCGGTCGCCGACCCTGAACTTGCTATAAATAAAGATTTACTTAATAATCACAATAGAAAGAGAATGGTATTCAAATAGACGATGTGAAATTTTCAATGCGTCGCATTGTTGCACTGCAATTCTTATGTGTATCCGAAAAAACAATAAGAGGAGGTCGCCATGAAAAATTCAAAATACCTTTTGGCGATAATTATCTTTGCTTTTATTTTTCCGGTAAATCATAAATCATTCGCGCAGGACTACTTTTCCGGCAAGACGATTACAATCGTCGTTGGGTATGGACAAGGTGGAAGCGGCTATGATGTGAATGGACGTTTTATTGCCCGGCATTTGGGACGGTTTCTGCCGGGATCTCCTACAATAGTCGTCCAGAACATGATTGGTGCTGGCACGCTCACCGCAGCAAACCATGTGGCAAATATTGCTCCGAAAGATGGAACGACATTAGCTCTTGTAGCCAGAGGGATGGGTATAGAAAAATTAATGGGCGGTCAAAATGTTCGGTTTGATCCTCTAAAAGTAAATTGGATAGGTAGCAGCAGCCGGGAAGTATCTATTATTCTGGTTCGTGCAGATTCTGGAATCAACTCTATTCAAGATGCAACAGAGCGTGAAGTTTTGGTGGCAGCAATATCTGTTGGAACAGATGGAGTAACTTTTCCTCTTACTCTAAATAATCTTCTCGGAACGAAATTTCGTCCTATCATGGGTTATAAAAGTGGTGGGGATATGACGCTTGCGATGTTGCGGGGCGAGACGCAGGGTAGAGGGTCTTGGTCTTGGGCAAGTTTTAAGCAGGAGAACTTTGATCTTTTAAAAAATGCAGAGGTCAAAATATTAGTACAGATGGCTCACGCAAAAGCCTCCGAATTGATAGATGTTCCTCTTGTGACGGATATTGTTCAGGGAGAAGAAAATAAGCAAATCCTAGCAATACTTCTAGCTGGCCAAGGAATGGCATGGCCCATATTTGCGCCTGCTGAAACGCCCCAAGAGCGCGTTCAACTCATTCGACGGACCTATCTTGATATGCTCAGAGATTCAGATGTAAATGCAGAGGCAAAGCGGATTGGAATTGATGTTGAGCCTGTATCAGGAGAAGAAATCCAAACAATGCTAAAGAAAATTTATAACACCCCTCCAGACATAGTTAGTAAAGCTCGAGCACTTTCCGGGCGCTGATATTTTTATGTTGAGAAAAATAATTAATTAGCGTTGACTTTTTATTCCTTCAGTCACGGATACCTAACTTTCGATAATTGATAACCTTCTTAATTATCCGTTTCGGAAAGCGACTTGATTTCAAGATACAATGGGAATCTTTCAAACAGTTCTTGGGTCGCTCTGAACTTCTTATGTGAAGCCAAAACCTCTCGAAATATTAATTCAGGAAAAAGAAAATGTGGATCAAGCTCGCAGCCTGTGCACTTTTTTCCTTCGTGACGTCGCTAACCGCCCATGCAGCCGACTATTATGCGGGTAAGACAATCACGTTGATCATCGGCTCTGCCCCCGGGGGTGGCTATGATATCTACGGGCGCACAGTAGGACGTCATCTGTCGAAACATATACCCGGTAGACCCAACATCGTCATTCAAAATATGGATGGCGCTAGTTCGTTACGCGCCGCCAGTCATATTTATAATATAGCCGCCAAAGACGGCACAGTTATCGGGGCTATTGCGCCGGGCGCGGTAGTAGGTCCATTGCTCGAGGACAAAAAAGAGGGCCTTTACGATCCCGTGAAGTTCATTTATCTCGCCACGGCCAACAACAGCACGCGAGTTTGCGCAACATTTGTTACGTCTAAAATCAAAACCTTTGACGATGCCCGCCGTGAGGAAACGATCATTGGCTCTGTAGCGGAGGGTGGATCGACGCGTGACTATGCCTACCTGCATAAAAACACTTCAGCGATGAAACTGAAGATTGTCTCTGGCTACAAGGGAACACCTGCGGTGACGCTTGCCATGGAGCGTGGGGAAGTTGATGGGATCTGCGGCATCGATTGGTCAAGCTTGCGGTCACAAAAGGCCGACTTCATTCGGGATGGCAAGCTCAATATTCTCGTGCAGGCTGGACTGGAGCCCAATGAAGAACTTACGAAAATGGGTGTGCCGTTAATTTGGAAATTTATTGACAACGAGGAAGACCGACTAGTTGCTGAACTAGTCATCGGTCAGCAATTATTCGGCCGTCCTTATATTGCACCGCCCGGCACGCCGGTTGAGGCTGTGAAAATCTTACGTGCCGCATTTGAAGCAGCGCTGGGCGATCCGGAATTACTCGCCGACGCTGAAAAAGTACGCATCGACATCCTACCGGCCGGCGGCGAACGCGTACAACAGGGTGTGGATCGGATCTAT
>CANJPM010000175.1 GCA_947476075.1 Beijerinckiaceae bacterium | reverse complement strand
TTTCCACAGCCAGACGAGCGAACGATCCGCAGATTGCCATTGATCTTCGTCAATGGTGCGCGGCAAGAAGCGCTGAATGCTGGTGCCTTCAGGCGTTGCGCCGCCGCCGATCATCTCGGAGATCGAGCCTGTCACCACGACGCTTGGCATATCGGGATTGAGCGTAGTGTGCGCGCGCTTCATCGCCGCTTCAGTGCCGTGCTGGGCGAGTTCTTCTTCGCCAAGCCCGGTCACCACCACCGGCAATTCATGCGGGGGCAGACCATCGGTGTAATGCAAAACCGCTGTCACAGGCAGGTTTTCGCAACCCACAGGTCCATCAATGATGACCTGCAAGCCCTTGATGGCGCAGAACGCGTAGACCGCGCCCCAATATCCGCCAGCCCTGTCATGATCGAGGATCAGCATTAGATTGCGTCCTCCACGTTGCGGGAGGCGGCGGCCTTATCCATTTTGCGACGGAAGGCTTCGCGAAACTCGGGGCGATCTTTTGGCGAGTTCTGCCAAACGCCACTGGTGTGGCCTGTACCCACGCCCTCGAAAAAGTCTTTCATCTCGTCAAAGCGCGCTTTGCCAGCGATGGCCGAATTGACCACGGTTGCAAGAGAGCCTGCGCCGCTTGGCCCAAACAGCGGCCGCGCAGAAACAAGATTTGTGAAATAGAGCGAGGGGATCGCCTGCTCCTTGGCCTTCTGGACCACCGGCGTCGTGCCGATCGCCAGATCGGGCTTGTACTCGTGGACCGCCGCCAGATCCTGCTCAAGCGAGGCGCGATAGACGACCTGCACGCCCTTGGCTTCAAGCCATTGCCGATCAATGTCCGACCAGATTGTACGACCGCATGCCGTGCCCACGTAACGCACGTCGGCGCCGCTTTCGATCAGCAGACGCGCGACCAAAAGCTCGGAGCCTTCATAGCCGGAAACCGTGATGCGGCCCTTGATCGGCGTCGCCGCAAGAGCTGAAGATATGGCTGGCAGGAAGCGGTTTTGAGCCGCATCAACCTTGTCGCGCG
The DNA here is from genome assembly GCA_947476075.1 of Beijerinckiaceae bacterium. Taxonomy (GTDB): domain Bacteria; phylum Pseudomonadota; class Alphaproteobacteria; order Rhizobiales; family Beijerinckiaceae; genus Terripilifer. The sequence goes on along the minus strand of CANJPM010000175.1, from coordinate 7,092 downwards.
CAATGCCGCAGGCGGCGCCGATAGCCTCCAGCCATGCAGCAGTGCCATCGCGCCCGACAGGACCAGATCCAACGACGCTTCGGCCAGCGGCTTCAAACTCACGGATCGAGGCTTTGTAGAAAGGATGAATGGCCGCAACCGCCGCGCAATCGAGCGCGCTGTAAAGCTCCCGCCATTCGCGCGTAGGCACGACGGGACCGGCGCCAAGGCCCATCGGCTCCAGCATTGCGCCAATTCCCATGGGATCGGCGGGAAACATCTCGCCCAGTAAAGTCACTGTGGGACGCCCGCTTCTCCCGCCGCGCGGCGCCTGCACGGGGCCCCGTTCTGCCTCGGTGCGGGCATAATGCAACATCGCGCCAGCGAGCACGTCCTTGGCTTCTGCGTGCGTGGGCACACCAAAGCCCGGCACGTCGATGCCAATGATACGCACGCCGTTGATCTCTTTGGGCAGCAATTGCAGCGGTACGCCCGATGCAGTTGGCACGCAGAGGTTTGTGATAACTATGGTGTCGTAAAGCGCAGGATCGGCCATCTGGAAGACAGCCTCGCGGATGTCTTCAAACAGCTTGCCGGTGACGAGCGTTTCGGAATTGAACGGCACGTAGCCGACGGTGCGCTTGGCGCCATAGAAGTGTGAGGTGAACGTCAGGCCATAGACGCAGCAGGCCGAGCCCGACAAAATCGTGGCCGTGCGGCGCATGCGAAGTCCCACGCGCAGAGAACCAAACGCCGGGCACATGCTTTGCGGCTGATCGTGCGGACCTTTGGGATAATCCTGCGCATAACGCTCAAGCGTCTCGCTCTTGCCCGCGGCTTGCGCAGCCCGCAGCATCTCGTCGGCGCCTGCGTGGCAACCAGACGCCTGCACTGGCGACGCATCTTTGGGGAGGGGCGAGACGATTTCGTTCATGCCATCATACCGTGTCGTAGACGACTTCGAGGGAGGGCTTCTCAATCACCGAGCGCCCGCACATGTCTTCAATCGTGGCGGGATCGAGCACCACGTTGCGGCCGACGACTTCGCCCTTGAACAGGCCGAGCAAATCATCCTGCGTCAACGGCGTTGGGCGCACGGGCGGGGCAAGGCCAACGTTTTCGGCAAGATCCGAAAACAAGGAACCCCACACGCTGTCAGGCGTGCCTATGATCTCGTAATTGGCGCTCTTGCGGCGAATGTCCTCGTCAGCGGGAATGGCGGCCAGGACCGGAATGCCAACGGCTTTGGCAAATGCCTGCGCCTCGCCGGTGTGATCGTCCTTGTTGATGACCATGCCCGCGACGCCGACATTGCCGCCGAGCTTGCGGAAATATTCCACCGCCGAGCAGACGTTGTTGGCGACATAGAGCGATTGCAGATCGTTCGATCCCACAACGATAACTTTCTGGCACATGTCGCGAGCAATCGGCAGACCAAAGCCGCCGCAGACCACGTCGCCGAGGAAGTCGAGGAGAACGTAATCAAAGCCCCATTCATGGAACCCCAGTTTTTCGAGCAACTCAAAGCCATGGATGATGCCGCGTCCGCCGCAACCGCGACCAACCTCCGGCCCGCCCAATTCCATTGCAAACACGCCGTCGCGCTTGAAGCAAACATCGCCGATGCGTACTTCGTCGCCAGCGAGTTTCTTCTTGGCTGACGTCTCGATGATGGTGGGACAAGCGCGCCCGCCAAACAGCAAAGACGTGGTGTCGCTTTTGGGATCGCAGCCGATCAGCAGCACTTTCTTGCCCTGCTGCGCCATCATGTAAGAGAGGTTGGCGAGCGTGAAGCTCTTGCCGATTCCGCCCTTGCCATAGATGGCGATGATCTGCGTTTCTTTCTTCACCGGACCTGTCGAAGGCGCGTCCGGCTCAATAGCGGCCTCTTCGCGGAGGCGACGGGCGACGTCGTCGAGAACCATGGAATCGCTCATGCGCACATTCTCCAGTCGAGCACCATTTTCAGGCAGGACGAATCCTCGAAAGCGGTGCGATATGCGCTCGCCGCTTCCGTGGCGTCGCAAACATGGGTGATGATATCGTCGAGGCGCAAAGACCCCTCCGTCAGCAGCTTCTGTACGGCGACAAGATCGCTCGGCCGCCATTCGGCGGCGATGCGTAAGCGCGCCTCGCGCATGAAGGCTGGCGCAAAATCAAACGAGGACCGCTTATCGTAAAAGCCCGCCAGCACGATCTCACCGCCAGGCGCAAGGCGCCCGATGAGATCGTCGAGCACGGCCGAATCGCCGCTGACGTCATAGATCGAATTATAGCCCCGACGCTCATCCTGCGATGGGTCGATCACATCATAGCCGACGGCGCCCAAGCGGCGGTCTGCGTTTTGCTCCCAAACGACAGGCGCGCGATGGCCGCAGGCGATGGCGACGCGCGCGAGCAAGCGACCCAGAACGCCGTGGCCCACGATGAGTTCCGGCGGCGTTGCATGTTTGGCGGCCAATGCATGATAGGCAGTGGCGGCCAAAGCCAGCAGCACCGAGTCTTCGCCCTCGCCCTCGGCGATGTTGGCGACGCGAGTAGAGGGGGCGATCAGGCGACGCGCAGCGCCGCCAAACAGGCCGCGCACATCCGCGTAACAATTGGAGCCGGGTACAAATACACGCTCGCCGATGCGCGCTTTGGCGCTGGCGCCCGCATCAATCACACGGCCAATGGATTCATAACCGGGCACCAGCGGATAGCCCATGCCCGGAAAATCCGGCATCCGCCCGCTCCAGAGCAGGCGCTCCGTGCCCGTGCTGATTCCGCTGAACTCCACGTCGATCACCAGATCGTCCGGTCCCGCTGGAATCAGAGACACCTGATCGAGCGAAAGCTCGAAGGGCGCTTTGAGGACAATGGCGAGCGTATTCATGTGGCACTCGGGGTTTTACGGACGGACTGCTCCGCTCGGTTGTGTCAGTAAATCACGACAGTTAAATATGTCAACTCTCCTTGACGAAAATCAATGTCAGGATTTGACGTCAGGACGCCTCAACCATGCTGGCCAGCAGCGGGCGGGGGGTATGGACGCTTTGCGCCTCGCTGAAACCGGCCTGTTTGAGCATGGCTTTGATCTCGCTGGCCGTACGCGGTCGTCCGCTGCCCATTGCGAGGAGATAAAAGCCGAAATACGCATCGCCCATGGCTTCCGCCCCTGGCGTGCCGGCCATCGGCTCGGCAATGATGAGCCTGCCGCCGGGCGCAAGCGCGGATCGAATGGCGCGCAACAAGGACAATGCTGGGCCGTCGTCATGGTCGTGGAGAACCCGCACGAGGCTTACAATGTCGGGTTTGCCGCGTTCATCTTGACCCGGCAGCGAATCTTTCAGGAAATCACAGCCATAGGCAGATACCCTGTCGGCAAGGCCCCGCCGCTCGATGCTGGCGCTCGCCCGTTGCGCCACCGCCGGCAGGTCGACCGCAATCGCCTGCAATTTCGGCCAGCGGCGCGCCGCCTCCATCGCAAAGCCCGCCTCGCCGCCGCCGACGTCCATCAACAGGCGGGCGCCAGCGAGGGACAACGAATCGAGCACGTCATGGCGCACCAACGTTTGCGATTCGTCCATCAGGCGGCTGTAGGCGCTCACCTTTTCGTCAGCTATCGAATCCCGGTCGGGACTGCGCGCATAGGCCCAGAAATCAGACAGGCCCGCTTGACTGGGGCCTCGCCGCAGCAGCGCCACCGGGTCAGCCATGTCTGCATAGACCATGCGATGGTGGGCGATCATCGAAAACGCGCCCGGATTGCCCAGCAGCGCCGCGCCCTTCATCCCGAGGCCAAACGAATCGGCGCCGCGTTTGTCGACGAGGCCAAGCGCTGCCGCCCCCAGCAGCAGCCGCTCGGCCGCTGCGCGCGAAAGCTTCATTGAATCAGCCAGATCGTCGAGCGTACGAGCCCCGTGGCGCAGCGCCTCGAACAGGTTCAGCTCGGCGCAGGCCAGAAGAATCTGTGAATAAACAAAACCAGCAGCCAGATCGAACGCTTGCCGGGCCTGACGCGCCGCAATTGGGCGGGTCAGAAAAAAGCGGGCGGCGAAGGATTGAAAGCGCTGATCGGCGATCAGATCGTTGCGCAGATCGCGCCAATGTCGAATCATCGCGGAGGAACCATCACGCAGCCAGACGCGCAATGTCCTCAGGCAGGAAGCGCATCGCCTCCTGACGGATCAGACCGGACAATTCTGCGGCGCGCGCGCAAGCGGGAATGGCTGAAATCGCCAGATCCACCAGATCGTCAAGACGGTGGATCGCCCCCTGCACGCCAAGCTCCCGACAGGCGCTGGGGCGCGCCAGCGCGGCGTCGCGCCCAACCGGCTTGCCCAGAACGCTGGCGTCGCCCACTGCGTCGCGAATATCGTCAGCGACCTGATAAGCCTCGCCAATATAAGCGCCCACGTCGCGCCAGGGCTCATAAGCCACCCCTGCCGCAGCCGCGCCCGCCATGGTGGCGGCGGCAAAGAGCGAGCCGGTTTTGGCGCAATGATAGCGTGAAAGATCAATCTGCGGTTCGCATTCCCACGCCTGACCGGCCGCGATGCCACCCGCCGCGCCGCCCGCCTTGCTAACGATGCGCACGAGCGGACCAAGCCGCCCGGGACGATTCTGAGCGCCGACCGCGAGCGCATCGAACGCCATGACGATCAAGGCGTCGCCAACCAGCACCGCAAGCGGCTCCCCGAAAGCACGGTGCAAAGAAAGCTTGCCGCGCCGCATATCGGCGTCGTCGAAGCAGGGCAAATCGTCATGAACAAGCGAGGCGCAATGGAGCAGCTCAATGGCCGCGCCAGCACCTTCAGCCAGCGTCCAGTCATCGGCCCCGCAGGCCCATGCGACGCTCATGCAAAGCTTGGGTCGCAAACGCGCCCCGCCCGGAAACACGGCGTAGCGCAATGCCGCAGCGAGTTTACGAGGGCTTTCGAGCTCAGCCGAGGCGATGGCGGCCTCAAGCGTCTGCTCGATCCTGTCGAGGGCGTCCATGCTATCCTCCGCTCAAATGTCATCTTAACATGACACCCATATGCGTCTTGTCAACCTTACACATGCATACTATGCCTGACAAAGGAGTTTAAGGGAGCCCTGCTTGCGTCAGCGCCATGTCATCATCGTCGGAGCGGGGATCGGCGGCCTGATGGCTGCGCTGATGCTTGCCGGCCGCGGATTGAGGGCGACAGTGCTGGAGCGCGCCGCAACCCCGGGCGGCAAGATGCGGCAGATGTTTGACGACGCCGCTGCAATAGACGCCGGCCCTACGGTCTTCACGCTGAAAAAGATTTTTCAGGAAGCCTTCGCCAGCATTGATCTGGATTTCGACGCCTGCGCGCCCTCAACCCGCGCCAATGTTCTGGCGCGCCATGCTTGGGATGGCGCGCAGCGTTTCGATCTCTTCGCCGACATCGATCGCTCCACCGAAGCAGTGGGCGAATTTGCGGGCGCTGCAGAGGCCGAAGGCTTCGCCCGCTTTTGCGCAGATTCACAGCGCGTGTGGCGTTCGCTTGAGCGCTCGTTCGTGCGCGCGCCCGCGCCTTCGTTTCTGGGCATGCTGAAAGGCGCAGGCTTGCGCGGTCTGCCGGATCTGCTTGCCGTGAGCCCGTTTCAAACGCTCTGGAGCCAGCTTGATACTTATTTCAAAGACCCGCGCCTGCGCCAATTGTTTGGTCGCTATTCAACTTACTGCGGCTCCTCGCCTTACCTTGCGCCCGCGACATTGATGCTGGTAGCCCATGTCGAGCAGGACGGCGTCTGGATGATTGAGGGCGGCATGCATCGACTGGCCCAAGTGATCGCAGAACAGGCGTGCTCGAAAGGCGCCGAATTTCGCTATGGCGCGCAGGTTGAAGGCATAAGCCGCGTTCATGGCCAGAGCGTCGTGACGCTGGCGGGCGGCGAGACGATTGAAGCTGACGCAATCATCTTCAATGGCGATTCAAGCGCTCTGGCGCAGGGGCTTCTTGGTCCCGCCGTAAAGGCTGGAACGCCGTCTGTGTCGCAAAATCAGCGTTCCTTGTCCGCTATAACATGGACCCTTTCGACGCAAACAAAAGGCTTCCCGCTGGTTCGCCACAATGTGTTCTTTTCATCCAATTACAAAGCCGAGTTTGACGCCATCGCCAACGGTCGCATGGTCGACGATCCAACAGTCTACGTCTGCGCGCAGGATCGCGGCGACGAATATGTTGCGCGCGATGCGCCCGAGCGCTTGCTGGCGCTGATCAATGCGCCAGCCATTGGCGATGCGCGCGAGCTTAACTCAGAGGAGATCGCCGCATGCACGACCAAAGCGATGGCGCGGCTGGCGCAATGCGGGCTGCACATGAAGCAGGCGCCGAGCCCCCCGCAGACGACGAATCCAAACGGCTTCAACAAACTGTTTCCGGGAACGGGGGGGGCGCTTTACGGTCGGGCGTCGCACGGGTGGAGAGCCTCGTTCCAGCGACCGGGGGTGCGCACGAAAATGCCGGGTCTCTATCTGGCGGGGGGCAGCGTGCATCCGGGCCCGGGCGTTCCGATGGCAGCCCTCTCGGGCTGGGCGGCGGCCAATTGCGCGATTGCGGACCTGACTTCTCGATAGAAGTGGCCCCCAATGGTTATGCGTGGTGGTATGTTGACGCAATCAGCGACGACGGCGCCTATGCGCTTACTATTATCGCCTTCATCGGCAGCGTGTTTTCACCCTATTACAAATGGGCGCGCCGCAGCGGCGCAGTCGATCCGCTGAATCATTGCGCAATCAATATCGCGCTTTATGGACGCAAGCATCAGCGCTGGGCGATGATGGAACGCTCAAAGCGCTTTGTCCACAGGGACACAGCGCGTTTTGAAGTTGGCCCAAGCGCCATGCGCTGGGAGGACGGCGCGCTTATCGTCGATATTCACGAACTCGGAGCCCCCATTCCAAGGCGCGTACACGGACAGGTGCGCGTTCGACCGCATACATTATTTAACGAAGGTTTTGCGCTCGACGAGTCGGGGCGACATCGCTGGCGACCTATTGCGCCTGTGGCGCATGTAGAAGTTGAAATGAACCATCCAAATCTGCGCTGGAGCGGATCCGGCTATTTCGATCATAATACCGGCGACGAGCCGCTTGAAGATGCATTTATCAGTTGGGAC
>CANJPM010000174.1 GCA_947476075.1 Beijerinckiaceae bacterium | reverse complement strand
CTAGCGAGCCAGCCCCCGGCATATTTTGAACAATAACGCTTGGCGTACCAGGTATCTGCTTGCCTATATGCCGCGCAAGAACTCGTGCATTGAAATCATACCCGCCTCCCGCCGTCGATCCGACGATAATCGTGATAGTTTTACCGGCGTAGAACTGATCTCGGGCTTCCTGAGCCTGTGTAACAGTCAAAGGACTGAAGCTCAAAAACGAACCCAACGCAGCTAAGTAAAGAGAACGCATCCTGAACTCCCATAACTTATTTAAGACTGGGCAAGTGCCTAAATAAAATTTTATCATCAAAGAGTAGGTCTAATAAAAGACTTGTCAACTTGGATACATAGTTTTGGCCAGCACCTTAAAAGTGATCCTCCCTGAAGTATGGCTTTCGAGCCTGATGGAGGATTACGAATGCCCAGAAAGAAACACAAGGCGGAAGAGATTGTAGCTAAGCTTAGCCAGGTTGACGTTCTCACAACACAGGGTCGGCCAGTCGCCGAGGCTGTGAGATCGATAGGTGTTACGGAAGTTACCTATTATCGCTGGCGGTCAGAATATATTGGCCCGAAAGGCAATCAGGTGAAGCGCCTTAAAGCGCTTGAAGCAGAGAACAATCGCCTTCGCCGAGCAGTCTCAGATCTCACGATTGAGAAGCTGATTTTGAAAGAGGCAGCCTTGGGAAACTTCTAAGCCTCGAACGTCGCCGCGCGTGCGTGGAGCATTTGGTTGCCAGGCGCGGCGTCTCTGAATGGCTTGCTTACCGAGTTCTCGGTCAGCATCGCCACATACAGCATAAGAAGCCAACCAGACCCGATGATAAGGCGGCGCTGACCACTGATATCAAGGCTCTTGCTATCCAGTACGGTCGCTATGGGCAGTCCTTGAGAGAACGGCTATTGCGAGAGCTTCAACTCAAAGCTGCGGGATGAACTTCTAAATGGCAAGATCTTCAACACGCTGAAGGAGGCAAAGATCATCATCGAGGGCTGGCTGCGGCATTACAATACGATCGGGCCCACTCATCACTGCGATATCACCCGACTGCACCAGAGGTTCTACAATGGCCGGCTGCGTAACACCAACCAGCTTCGCCGGCCACCCCAGCGCTAGCTACAAACCCAATCTCAACTAACTTAACGACCGGATCACCGAATAGGGCTGGCCAATTTTGGCTCCGCCATTAGCACAACACGCGTTGTGCTAATTTGCAATCTGACAGGCCTCACCAATATAGCGTTCGCCGGTTTGAACGGGGTAAGTCTGGCGATTTTCGCGCTTGTTGCAACGCTCGAGCTCTGTGTAGCCGTCGGGTTCACCTTCATCTACGACAATACTTTCAATACGCTGTCGGTCAGCATTCAGGCGCTTGTACAATCGACGCTGGACTACTAAATCCGCTCACGCGTGATGTGATTTTTCATGGTGATCTATCGCTGCTGGACTGCACTTGGGGCGGTATTCTTCGGCACGTTAGCGGAATTTGTAGGACTTCGCTGGTCCCATGCGCTCGCCGGGGTCATTGGGCTAACGACTGCGGCGCTGCTTTACAGCCACCGCAGTGCAATCCGTTCTGAGCTTGAGCCTAATTAGGTCCATGTCTGAGAACTCTTGCGCATCAAGCCTTTAAGCCCGTCTTTTCATAGAAATAGGCGAGCGCGGCCTCGGCGACTTCGAGATCTTCAACCGCTGTGCCGGAGCTGATACCGATTCCGCCGACAACTGCGCCGCCGACCCGGACCGGAAGGCCGCCGCCGATGATGCAGAAATGGCCGCCATTGGTGACGTGAATGCCAAACGTTGGCTGTCCCGGCTGACAAAGCTGATTGTAAACGTGGGTTGGATTGCGTGCCGCAGCCGATGTGAACGCCTTATCGATGGCGATGGAAATGCTGCTGACCTTGCCGCCGTCCATGCGATCAAAAGCAATCAAATTGCCGGCCTCATCGCAAACCGCGATGCACATGGGAATGCCCATGGCGCGTGATTTGTGCGTTGCGCCATCAATCAGAATACGTGCGTCTTCCAGCGACAAACGATCAATCTTCAACATGTCCAAAACTCTCTTAAATGGCGGATTTGGCCGGCTTGAAATCGCTGATCGCAAGAAACGCTTCGACCTGCGCAAGGCGATCGTCGCTCAGCGGCGGATAAGGCGGAAAAGGCGCGCCGCACGGTACCCCGAGCTTTGTCATCGCAGCCTTCATGACAGTGGCCAGGCCAGCATCCATCCAGCGCGCAGGAAAGAGCGCAAACTGCAATTGCAGTCGTGCGGCTTCCTTGTAATCGCCCGCCACGAAGGCGCTGATAATCTTGTTGGCGATGAAGGATGCGGGCGGCGGCAACGTTACGCCTTTGCAGCCCAGCATCAACGTCGCCAGCAACATCTGCATGGTTGTGAAGTAATGCGCATGGCCCGCATGCTCTATCTCGACGATGAGGCGAGAGACACGAGACAAGTCGCGAGAACTCTCCTTCACATATTTGACCCGATCAAGCCTTGAGACCTCGACCGTGGCGGCCGGGGAGAGATCGCCGCCCGGACCAGGGTTGAGATAAAGCATGAGCGGTAGGCTTGTTTCGCGCGCAATCAACTCGAAATAGCGAACGACGTCGGCTGTTGACGCAGGTCCTCCAATCGGGCGCAAGGGGGCCAGAACCTGCAAGCACGTCGCCCCTAATTTCTCCGCCAGATTGGCGATCTTTATCGCCTCCCTGAACGAGGGGTGGGTGACCCCAACAACAATGGGCGCGCGGCCATCGACGAATTCAAACGTCTTGGCCACAAGCTCCATGCGCGCGCTCATGTCGAGATATTGATATTCCTGCGCCTCGACGCCGGCGGCCACAACCATGGTCGCGTTGGAATCATCAACAACATAATCGATCACGCCGCGCAACTGATCGAAGTTCACTTTCAGATCGTCAGTAAACGGCGTCAAAGGTGGAACGATTGTTACGGGCCGATCAATTGGGGGAACGCCTGCAACCATGTCTGCTTCTCCTTCAGGCGTTGAGCGGGAAATAAACGTTTAGCCAATCCTTCACTACCGTGCGCACGCGCGGCATGGATTCAGCGAACATGAAATGATCTGTCTCGTTGAACAGATGCAGATCCTTGGGCTTGCCCGCACGATCAAACAACGCAATCGATTGCTCTGTCGGCGTTACGGAATCGACTGAAGAGTGAAGCAGCAGCAGGGGACGCGGCGCAAGCTTGTGGATCAGCTCCTCAGCCTTGAAATCGAACATGCTCTGCGCGGTGTCCACGGGGAATCTATCGACCGACTTCTCCAGAATGTGATGCCGCATCTTATCAGGCACTGGCACAATGTCGTAACGATCAACCATCATCGACTTGCCGTGCCGGATTTTGTAGCGTTTGCCTTCTTCCAGCATCGCAGTGAACTTCGTCCACATTTCAGCCGTTGGGTGCTGGCCACGGAATTTGCGTTCGCCATTGCCCCAACCGCCGGAAGATATCACGCAGCCAAAGCGCTCGTCGACGCTGCCGGCATAAAGCGCAACAGCCGCGCCAAAGCTGCTGCCCAGCACCCCGATCCGTGCAGGATCGATATTGGGATGCCCTTGAAGGAAGGTGAGCGCATTGCGCGTATCAGCCACCTGATCGAGGCACAGGATATGGCCGAACTCGCCCTCGCTGTCACCACAGGAGCGCATGTCGAACCGCAGCGCTGCATAGCCCCAATCGTTCAGCATCTTGCAGGGAATCTGCACATTGCCCGCCTGCTTGTTGCTACCAAAACCATGCAGGCAAATGATGGCGGGCAGTTTCTGTTCAGTCTTTATATCGTCTGGCAGGCAGAGCACGCCAGAGAGCTTCAAACCGTCGGAAACGAAAGTGACGTTCTGTTCCATAGAATCTTCCATTCAGATCAAATCAAATAAACCGCGTTTTTATTTTGCAAGTTCTACGATGTGCGGCGGCGTAGATAGAACACGTTTGGTAATCTCCGCCATTTTCTCATGGGACATCGGCTCAATCGGCATTTGCGCGCGCTTGGCGTCTGCTAAAAACGCCTCGTCTTTCATCGTTGCGGTGAAGGCATTGCGCAGAAGCTCGACGCGATCAGCCGGCACATTAGGCGGCAAGAACAGTGAGCGCCCGAACTCGGATTCCGACGATACGAATTCGGCGACCTGCTTGTGCATCGGGTCGTTCACGAGTTCGGGCAAGGTCGGCGTGTCCGGGTTGGATGGATCGCGCGTCATCGATGCAAAAGCGATGGGTCTGATCTGCTTGTTATGGATCATGTCAGGCGCAGCCTGCTCGATGCTAAGCCATGACCCGCCGCGACCCTCAATCTCGCCGCGTATCATAGCAAGATTCAAATCTGCTGTGCCCTTGTAACCGGTGACGATCTTAAATTTGGTGCCCGCAAATTTGTTCAAGAGATCAGGCAAAATATATGTTGGCGAACTAGGCCCCGTGGCTCCGACGATTACCTCATGCACCTTGGCTTCCTCAACCGATTGCGCCTTGGCTGTGTGATAGACAGCCAGCATGTTGCGGATAGGCGCCATGTTACCAATCCAGATCCAAGTGCGTGCGTCATATTGCGCAAATTGCGGATTGATAAGCTGCGCAGGCACGATCGTCTGCTGCGTCATCGCGAAGGTGAGGCCATCTGGCGTTACATTGCCCTGCATCTGGTTGGCGAGCGTAAGGCCGCCGGATTGTCCGCCGAAATAGCGCACAATAATTCTAGGCTGGCCAGGAAGATGCCGCGACATGTGCTGCGCTAACACCTGCCCATAAATTCCAAACGAGCCACCCTCGCCCGAGCCTACAAAGAAGGTCATAACCTTGCCTTTGTAAAACTCTTCGGCGCTCACCGTTTGCGCGTGAACCGACTGCGGAAGGCCAAGCGACGCAAAGCCCAGAAATACCGCGCGCGCAAGCCGTTTCCTAAATCCAGAGCCACCGAGCATGGAATCCTCCAACTTTTATTATTTTACCAAAGTAGCAGCCGCTATGCTTGCGCACAAGCTCTCCCCGCACGCACGTCTATGTGGTGCGGGCTCGGCTTTGTCGTGCTGCAAGCGAACGCTAGCGCAAATGTGGCATCACTTCGGAGGCGAACAATTCCATATTGCGAAGCGCCAATTCATCCGACATGACACCAAACTGGAGCATGGACACCAGATTGTCGACGCCGGTCTGATCGCGCACTTTGGCGATCTGCTCGCGCACGGTCTTGGGCGTGCCAACAATCACCGTGCCGCTCTCCATCAGGGAATCAATCGTATGCGTTCGCGGACGCGATCCAAGCGCCTTGCGCATCTTGATTGTGGCCTTCATCGAGGACACCGACATATAGCCTGGCGGCAGAAGCATTTCCCACGGATTATAGAGATAATCGTTGAATAGAGATTCGGCTCCGGCTTTGGCTTCCGCGCGCGCGCGCTCCTCCGTCTCTGCGACATAGATTGGAGCAGCCCAACCTAATTGTTCGCCGCTTGCCTCGTAGCCGAATTCCTTAGCCTGATCGCGATACATATTGAGGTAGCGGACCACGAGATCTTGCGCGGCGAATGTGACGAGGAACGGATATTTATGCTCTGGCGCAGCCGCCCAGCGAATGGTCTCGGACGAGCCTTGCGAGGGCACCCATATTGGCGGATGCGGCGTCTGATAAGGACGCGGCCACAGATTAACATATCTGTTATTATAATGTTCTCCCTCGAATTCGAAGGGGCCGGGCCGCGTCCATGCCTGCACGATCATGTCGTGCGCTTCAAGATAGCGCTCGTGGGAGAAGGCGGGATTGATCCCCATGGCGTGATATTCAGTACCGATGCCGCGCACGAAACCTGCAATCAGTCGACCACGCGAGAGCGTATCCAGCATCGCAAATTCTTCGGCGATAGTCATCGGATTGTTCACCAGCGGCAAAGCGCGGCCGAGTACTGCAATCTTGCAGGTAGTGGTGCGCTGAATGAGCGCGCTGGCGATGAGGTTGGGCGCGGGCATCATGCCGTAAGCTGTTTGATGATGCTCGTTGACGGCGATAATGTCGAAGCCGAGCTTCTCGGCGTAGACAAGCTGGTTGATATAGGAATCGTATTCGTCCGCGCCCTTTTGGGGATCGTATAGTGAATTGGGCAACATCACCCAGGCGGAGCGATGCTTGTTTCGCTCCGCCATATCCAGCGGTCGATAAGGCATCAGGGTGAAACAGGCGAACTTCATTTTGCGGCTCCATTCAGGAAGCTGATAATGGTTTGCGCTGTGACTAGGGGATATTCTACATGTGGCAGATGTCCGCAGCGCTCGAGGATCGTGAGCTTTGAATTGGCAATTAGCATTCGCCACCGTTCGCCGTAAGCGGCCGGGAACAAGCGATCCGTATCTCCCCAGATGATTTGCGTGGGAAGCTTAATGCGATGCAGCCAGTTTTCCAGTGCGGGATTGAGCCAACGCGGCTCCCAACCCAGCTTGGTCGCCATGAAGCGGTTGGCGATCAGGAGATCAGCTTCTTCCTCTGTGGGAACGCGCGAAAGCATTGCTTCAGCCAAAGCTTGATCAACGACGAGATTTTGAATCGTCTCTTCAATCGACCAGATAAAATTATCGCCGATTGAAACCCCTTTGACGCGCACGCCCGCTGGCGCCATCAGCGTCAGCGATTTGATGCGGCTGGAATTGCGACAGGCTATTTCAGCTGCAATCCAACCGCCGAGCGAATGGCCGATCAGATGTACGCCCCCCTCGCCATGAGCGTCGAGATAATCGAGATAATACATCGCCATGTCGGCGATATTACGCAGGGTTTTTGGCGCAACGCTGGCACCAAAACCCGGATGCTCGGGGACCATAACGTCGTAATTTTGCGTGAGCGCCTCAAAGAAAGGGTTCCATTGCGGCAGGCCGGAAGCGCCATGCAGAAAGACTATTTTTTCACCTGAGCCCGCGCGCAATTGTCTTACGGCGACGTCCAGAACATGGGCGGTCGTTAAATGCGACATGAAAACCTCTAATCAGTCTTCTGATGCTTGTGCCGGTACCTTGGCGGAACGGGAGGCGCCGCCTCCCGGCAAGTTACGTGGACGCTCCTAGAGCTGAATTTTCAGCCGCTGGATGACTGGGGCCCAATCGGTTCCTGTCTGACGAACAAGTTCGTTCGAGGAATTGGCGTCCATGGGAAGCGGATCAAACCCGATAGCGTCGAAATTTGGCTTTAGCGATGAATCGCCGACGACCTTGGCGAGCGCTGCGCTCAACTGATTCACAATTTCCTTGGACGTCTTGCTGGGCGCGAACACCATGAAGTGAACGCCAGCGTTCATTTTCGGAAAACCTTGCTCGGCAATTGTTTGTGCATCAGGCGCCAAAGTCGTGCGGCTGGATTGCAGCACCGAGACGATTTTTAGATCTCCGTTTTTGATGAACGACACCACGGAGCCCAGCGCGAAGCTGCCGAAGGCCAGCTCGCCCGTCACCAGATCCTGCGTCGCGCTGCCGCCGCCACGATATGGCACGTGCACGAGCTTCGCCTTGGTTTGTTCCGCGATTTCCTCAACGGCGAGATGATGCAGCAAACCATAACCGGCGCTGCCGTAGCTCAACCCTTCTGGTTTGGTCTTGCTCCATGCGAGCAGGTCCTGCAAATTGTTGACGCTCTTGTTTGATGTCACGAGCACTGTAGGCGTAACGCCGATGCTGCCGATTGCGGTGAGATCCTTGATTGGATCATAGCTCAAGCTCTTGAAGCTGTGCGGGTAAGTTGCGATCACGGCACCGTTCACCAGCAACGTGCAGCCATCAGCCGGCGAGGTCGCCACAAAGGCGGAGCCTATGTTGCCTGTGGCGCCGGTTCTAGTCTCGATGATCGTGGACGTCTTGAGCAGCGGCTCGATATGGCGGGCAACCAGCCTGGCGGCGACATCGGTCGCGCCGCCTGCGGTGTAAGGAACAACAAGCTTGATCTGACTGCATTTCAACTCAGAAGCTTGAGTTGACGCAGTTATTAAAAGCGCAACGAGCGAAGACGTTAAAATCCGCAAGGCAGCCTCCCTGAACGCTCCCTGTTTCGAGAGCTGAACCAAGCATAGTGATGAACGCATTAAAATCATAAGCTGCTTTTGGCGATACCATAATTATTTTTTATGATGGCT
>CANJPM010000173.1 GCA_947476075.1 Beijerinckiaceae bacterium | reverse complement strand
GATGCTGGCGCGCCTGCGGCCGATCACATTCGGGAAGCAA
Organism: Beijerinckiaceae bacterium; assembly: GCA_947476075.1. Classification (GTDB taxonomy): domain Bacteria; phylum Pseudomonadota; class Alphaproteobacteria; order Rhizobiales; family Beijerinckiaceae; genus Terripilifer. The sequence goes on along the minus strand of CANJPM010000173.1, from coordinate 8,101 downwards.
TCCGCGCTGCGGGGCCAAGTGTGCGCAGGGACCACGGCAAGCAAGCCGACAAGCACGCCGAATTCAAGCCCGTTCAACGCTGACGTGTCGCGGAGTCGTCCATGTACCGCTATGATGAATTTGACGCCGGCTTTGTGAGTGATCGCGTCGCCGCTTTCCGTGACCAGGTGGCGCGCCGTATCAGCGGCGAGATGACTGAAGACCAGTTCAAGCCACACCGGCTGATGAACGGCCTGTACCTCCAGCTTCACGCATACATGCTGCGCGTCGCCGTGCCTTACGGCACATTGAGCGCCCGTCAGATGCGTAAACTGGCCTTCATTTCGCGCCGCTATGACAAGGGCTATGGTCACTTCACGACGCGACAGAACATCCAGTTCAACTGGCCTGCGCTCGCCGATACGCCCGCGATTTTGGGAGAACTGGCCAGCGTCGAGATGCACGCCATTCAGACATCGGGCAATTGCATTCGAAACGTGACGGCGGATCATTTCGCCGGCGCTGCGGCCGATGAGCTGGACGATCCGCGCCCCTATGCGGAAATTCTGCGGCAATGGTCGTCGATCCACCCGGAATTCTCGTTCCTGCCGCGCAAGTTCAAGATTGCAGTGAACGGAGCTGCGCGCGACCGAGCCGCGATCCAGACGCATGACATCGGCTATCAGATCGTGCGCAACGGCGCAGGCGAGATTGGCTTCGCGGTTTATGTTGGCGGAGGTCAGGGCCGTACGCCGATGATCGCGAAGAAGATCCGGGATTTTCTGAAGATCGGGGATCTGCTCGCCTACACGCAGGCGATCGTGCGGATCTATAATCTGGAAGGCCGCCGCGACAATAAGTACAAGGCGCGCATCAAGATCCTTGTTCACGAGAAGGGGCTTGAATGGATGCGCGAGGCCGTCGAGACCGAGTTCGCAGCCGCTCCGCGTGATTATATTGCGCTGCCCGAGAGCGAGACGGCTCGCATCAAAGCTTATTTCGCAGCTCCTGACTTAAGCGCCCGTCCATCATCACCGAAGTTTGACGCGCGCCGCCAGAGCGACCCGCGCTTTGCCGGTTTCGTCTCAACCAATGTCGCGGCCCACAAGGTGGACGGCCATGGCGTGGTGACGATTTCGCTCAAGCCAATCGGCGGCATTCCCGGCGACGCAACCGCCGAGCAGATGGAAGCAGTGGCGGATTTGGCGGAGCGTTATTCGGAGGCGGAGATCCGCGTCTCCCATGAACAAAACCTTGTTTTGCCGCATGTCGCGCTGGATGATCTGCCGGCGATCTACGACGAGTTGCTTGCCAGCGGTCTGGGCACCGCCAACGCCGGCCTCGTCAGCGACATCATCGCCTGCCCGGGGATGGATTATTGTTCGCTGGCGACCGCGCGTTCGATCCCCGTCGCGCAGCGCATTTCGGAGCGCTTTGGCGACGGGCCGCGCGCCCGCGACATCGGCGCGCTGAAGATCAAGATATCAGGCTGTATCAACGCCTGCGGCCATCACCATGTCGGCCATATCGGCATTCTGGGGCTGGAGCGCAAGGGCGTCGAGACCTACCAGATCACGCTGGGCGGCACGGGCGACGAGACCTGCTCCATGGGCACGCTCACAGGCCCTGGCTTCTCTTCGGAGGAGGTCGTGGACGCCGTTGAGCGCATCGTCGACGCCTATTTGGAATTGCGGGCCGAGCCAGAAGAGGACTTCCTGACCGCCTATCGCAGGCTCGGCATGCAACCGTTCAAGGAAGCTTTGTACGAAACCAGCAAGGGCGCGGATATCTGACATGGCGCTTTGGAAAAACGGCTCTTTCATTCACGATACATGGCGCTCGATTGCGGAGGGCGAAGATGCGCCGCCGGCTGGCCATGTCATTTTGACGCTCGATTGGTGGTTGCAGGAGCGCGACGCGTTCGCCAGCTCCAACGCCCCCATCGGCGTGCGGATAGAACCTGGCGCGCCGATTGAGAGCTATGCGAGCGACCTGCCGCGCTTTTCTCTCATCGCGCTTGCGTTCCCGAAGTTTGGAGACGGCCGCGCCTATTCCACAGCGGCGTTGCTGCGCGAGCGGTATGGCTTCACTGGCGAAATTCGCGCTGTGGGCGACGTTCTCATTGACCAGATTCAGATGATGGAGCGGAGCGGCTTCGATACGTTTGAGATCGGCGACCCAACGACCGAGCGCCTGTTGCGCACGCGCGGGGCGCCAGGCTATTCAAAATTCTATCAGCCGGGGATTGGCGCGGAAACCCAAGCTGGCCCGCGCCCCTGGGCGCGGACCAAAATCTGACGTCAAGCCGCTGATCGCGTCCGCTCAGATGCAGAGCATCCCGAGCCCCAGGCCCTGGCGGACCGGCCCGCCGCGATGGCCCTGAGTTTTGGCAAGAGAGCGTACGCCCTGAACGTCTTCGTCCAGCATGGTTTCCACCAACCAACGCAGACCATGAAGAATGGGCGTGTCGCAGCCGGCTATGACAGCGGCCAGCGCGTCCCAATCTTCATCGTGAGCTTCTTCAGAGAAACGCCGCACATACTGGGCGGCGAAACGACCCGGCGTCATATTGCTGGCGCGGGCGAGCATTGCGACTCGTTTATTGAAATCGCCGCCAATCGACAATACGGCGGCTTCAGCCACCTTGTCGTGAGAACAACTGTTGATGAGTTCCGCGCATAACATGATCCTCCTCCTTCATCGAAAACAAACGGCATTATGAAAAATGACGCCGCTTCCGATGCAGATGGAGCTTAGGACCAGAAGTAGACGGCATCATGACATAACGCCGTCCCCCTTCCGAAGTTCCGCCAAAGAGGCGATCAACCGCCGTCGGCTACATGCCCCGCGGCCTTGATGCCGGCGCTCGCGGCAAGCTCGTCATTGTCAGACGTATCGCCCGAAACGCCGACGGCTCCGATGATCTGGTTCTGGCTGTCGCGGATCAAAACGCCGCCGCCAACGGGAAGGATCCCGCCGTCAGCCAAATGCGCCACGCCTGCAAAGAAGTTCGGACGGTCGGCAGCCAATTTCTCAATCTTCTTCGAACCGGCGCCCCAGGCCACGGAGCCGTAGGCTTTTCCGAAAGCAACCTTCCAGCGCATCAGGCTGGTGCCGTCTTCGGCGGCGCTGGCCTTGAGCGACCCGCGGGCGTCGAGCACAACGATGCCGAGCGGATTGAAATTATTCGCTCTGGCGTGGGCAAGCGCCTGCGTAACGATGGTCTGCGCGGCGGCGAGCGTGAGGTCTGTCATTTGAAACTCCCTTTAGAGCGGCGGCCCCCGCCGCCCCTGCAGCCTTGTTAAACGTAAACGGCGAAGATTTGAACCGTCGACCAATACATTTGAGATCAAGCTTTCGCGCAGCGCGATACGGGACTAGACTAGCTGTGGTGGGGGCGTGCCTGCTCGATGAGGAATATGGACATGGACAGACGAAATTTCCTGCGAGGGATGTTTGGCGTGGCCGGTGCGGCGGCGGCGTTTTCGCTGACCGGCGGCAAGGCGGAAGCGGCGTCGTTTTTCGACGAGTTGATGGTCGAGGAAGGACGGACGAATCTGACCTCTGCGGCTGCGTCCGCAGCCGATCTGCCAGCGGAAGCGGCGACAGAAGCGCAATATTACTACGTTCGCCCGAGGCGCCGGGTCGTGCGTCGCCGCGCAGTGCGACGCCGCTGCTGGTATGCGCGCGACCGCTTCGGACGCCTGATACGGCGCTGCGGCTTCGTATGAAAGAAAGGGCCCCAGTGTACGGGGCCTTTTTTTCAGGAAAAGTATCTGCGCTTCACGGACGAAGTCTGCGGTTCGATAGCAGGTTCAGAAACAGCGCGGTTCCCAGCCCCCACATCCCGTTGATGATCAGAGCATTGGTCCAAACGCCCCGCGGCCCGATCGCGCTGCCCTTGATGAGCGGAACGACGTACCAGCCGACAAGGGTCGGGAAAACTGCGCCAAACAGGAAAGCCGCCACAAAGTACAAGATCCCGAACAGTGGCCGACGCGGGAACAGGCCGGGAAACAGAGAGACAACGACCGCCAACACGACGCCCCATACGCCGCCCCAGAATGCAGTATTGAACATTGCGGGCACGCCATAAGGGGCCACAGGGGCCCAATTGCTCCACGGCGTTCGACCCAGAAGTCCATATATGGTCAGCTGATGGAAGATGAACACGCCAAGCGCGCCCGCCAGAAAACCAAATATGATTTTGTTGAGGACGAAGCCGCCCACACGAGAGGCTAACATGGCGCATTCCCCCTTTACGATTGCGCTTGATCCGACGCCTTAATGACGTCCGGGTCAAGCGCTTATCTTTTTACCAGACGCCCGTATTGGGCATAGACGTCCAAGGCTCTGCCGGCGCCAGAGCCTCATCCTTTTGCAGCAACTCAATCGAAATCCCGTCGGGTGAGCGAATAAAAGCCATGCGCCCGTCGCGCGGCGGGCGATTGATCGTCACGCCAGCCTTCATCAGCCGCTCGCAAAGCGCGTAGATATCGTCCACCTGATAGGCGAGGTGTCCGAAATTGCGGCCGCCGCTATAAACTTCCGGGTCCCAATTGTAGGTCAACTCGACCAGCGGCGCGCGTGTTTCCCGGGCCTGCGCCTCGTCGCCAGGGGCCGCAAGAAAGATCAGCGTGAATCTTCCCTGCTGGCTTTCAACGCGCCGAACCTCGACCAATCCGAGATTGGCGCAATAGAAATCCAGCGAGGAGTCAATATCGGCAACGCGCACCATAGTATGAAGATAACGCATCAAAGCCTCCGTCTCATCGAGATTGCGCGAATCAGCATATCGAATGTGCTGGCTGCGTTGTACAACGCCTGCTTATAGAATTCAGTTCTGGACCCAATCATGACCAGCGAAGCCTCCAAACTCAAATCCCGGGCGGCCCTGGCGTCAATCTTCGCAAGCGCTGCATTGACCATCGGCAAGCTCATTGCCGGTCTCTTGTCAGGTTCGCTCGCCCTTATGTCCGAAGCGCTGCACAGCCTGCTCGACACCGGAGCGACCATTCTGACGTGGTTCGCCGTGCGCGCGGCGGATCGTCCCGCAGACGACGAGCATCATTACGGCCACGCCAAGATCGAGGCTGTGGCCGCACTGGCCGAGACCGGACTGCTGATCGTGCTGGCGATCGGGGTTTTGTTTGAAGGCTCGCGTCGCCTGCTGGGCGATTCTTCGCCCAATGTCGTAAATGCAAACTGGCTCACCTATAGCGTGCTCGTCGTCTCCATCGTTGTCGACGTGGTGCGCTGGCGTTCGCTGGAAAAGATCGCCAAGCAAACAAAAAGCGACGCCCTGGCGGCAGACGCGCTGCATTTCTCCAGCGACCTCGTGGCCTCAAGCCTCGTATTGCTCGGCCTGATCGCCACAGAGTTTGGCTTTCAACAAGGCGATACTTTTGCTGCGTTCGGCGTGGCGCTCTTCATTGCGATTGCAGGCTGGCGGCTTGGCCGCCGCACCATCGACACCCTCGTCGACAAGGCGCCCGATGGCCTGACCCAGCACATGCGCGAAATCGTGTTGGCGGTGCCCGGAGTGGCGGAGATCGAAGACCTTCGCCTGCGCCCGGCTGGCCCGCGCGTCATTGGCGAACTCGTTGTCAGCGTTTCGCGGACACTGCCGGTCGAGCGTATCATGGAAGTCAAGGAGCAGATCACAGCCGCGATCACGCACGATTTCCCCGAAGCCTTCGTGACGGTGACAGCCAACACCCGCACGCTGGACGATGAAAGCGTGCTGGAGCGTGTGCTAATGGCGGCTGCCCGTAAACGCCTGCCGATCCATCACGTCACCGTTCAGGAAATCGCAGGCGTCAAATCTATCGGCCTCGATCTCGAACTCGATGGCCGAATGCCCCACGGCGAAGCGCATGATATCGCGTCGGCGCTGGAGGCTGCGATCAGGGACGAGTTGGGCGCCGACATCGAGGTCGACACCCATCTGGAGCCGATGGAGATCGCCGAACTCACCGGCCGGGACGCGTCAGCAGACGTCGTAACCAGGATCGCCGGGACGCTGGCGAGTATAGCAGCCGAGAACCCTGACGTGCGCGACGTCCACAATGTGCGCGTGCGTGAAACCCCTGCCGGGCTGGTGGTTAACTACCATTGCCGCGTCGATCCTGCGCGCACGGTCGAGCGCGTTCACCTTGACGTGGACAGGATCGACCGCCGCCTCAGGAGCCGGACGCCGGGCGTGATCCGTGTGATCGGCCATGCGGAGCCGCTGCTGACCTGAGCGTTCAGCTTTCGAACTGACACGTTAAATTGACGGCGTAGCTTAATCATGTTAGTGAACGTTCACTTATTTGATCTGGAGCAGACAAAGTGTTTTTGAACCTGCTGAAGTCTCGCCGTTTTGCCCCGCTGTTCTGGTGCCAGTTCTTTTCTGCGTTCAACGACAATTTCGTCCGCTCCATGCTCGCCATGCTGATCCTGTTTCGCCTCGGCGAGGAGCATGCTGGCCCGTTGGTCACGCTGGCGGTGGGCGTGTTTGTGCTGCCCTCCATCCTGCTGTCGGCGCCGGGCGGAGAGATAGCAGATTCCAATGACAAGGCGTGGGTCGCGCGCCGACTGAAATTTGCCGAGATTTTTGTGCAGATGATCGCGGCGGCAGGCTTCGTGCTGGGATCGCTGCCTCTGCTCTATCTGGCTTTGTTCGGCCTTGGCATGATCGCCGCTTTGTTCGGCCCGGTCAAATACGGCATCCTGCCCGATCATCTGGAGACGAATGAGCTGCCCGCAGGCAATGCGCTTGTCGAGGGCGCGACGTTTCTGGCCATTCTGCTTGGCGTTATCGTAGGCGGCTATGCGGCAAGCCATGATCGCGGATCGGTCGGCGTCGTCGTGCAATTGATGGCGGTTGCGCTGACCTGCTGGGGCGCAAGCCTGTTCATCCCGGCTACTGGAATAGGCGCGCCCAACCTGAAGGTGGAGCGCAATTTCGTCGCCTCCAGCGCCCGCATGGTGCGCGAACTGGCGCAGGACCAGCGGGCGTGGATCGGCGGGCTTGCGGTGAGCTGGTTCTGGCTGACCGGCGCCGTGGCGCTGTCGCTCGTGCCCATAATAGTCAAACAAAAGACAGGCGGCGGCATTGACGTCGAAACCGCGATCACCGCGCTGTTTGCCATTGGCATGGCGATAGGCTCCCTGCTGGCCGCCATCATCGCGCAAGGGCGCATTTTCCTGCTGCCGACGCCGCTGGCGGCCTTGGCCATGGCGGCGTTCCTGATTGATCTGGGGTTGAGCACCTACAACTTGCCGCAAGCCAGCGTCAGCATTGGCCTGTGGGATTTCTTCACCCAAAGCGCGGGCTTGCGCATCGCCTTCGACGTGATGGGACTTGCTGTTGCGGGCGGCCTGTTCGTGGTGCCGGTGTTCTCCGCCGTGCAGGCCTGGGCTGGCGAAGACCGGCGCGCGCGCGTGATCGCCGCCGTCAACATCGTCACCGCAATCTTCATGGTCGGCGGATCGCTGGCGACCGCCTTGCTGCAGATCATGGGTATGGGCGAGCCAACGTTGCTGGTGCTGCTGGGCGCGCTCAACGTCGCGGCGGGCGTGTTGCTGTTCAGGACGCTGCCCGCCAATTTCGCCAGAGACGCCTTGCAAATGGCGTTTCGAATTCTTTTCCGGCTGGAGGTGAAGGGGCTTGAACATCTGGAAGCCGCAGGCGATCGCTGCGTGATTGCGGTCAATCATTTCTCATTCCTCGACGCCCCGGTGATCCTGTCCATTGTTGATCGCAAGCCGGTGTTCGCTATCGACTGGCAAATCGCCAAAGCGTGGTGGGTGCGCCCGTTTCTGGGCATTGCGCGCTGCTATCCGATGGACCCCAGCAAGCCGATGTCGACGCGCGGGCTGATCCGGGAAGTGCGTGAGGGCCAAAGGCTGGTGATCTTCCCTGAAGGGCGCATCACCGTCACGGGCGCGCTGATGAAGGTCTATGACGGCGCCGCGATGATCGCCGACAAGTCGGGAGCGCAGATCGTGCCGGTCCGGCTTGAGGGGCTCCAGCGCACGCCGTTCACGCGGGTGCCGAAGCATCTTGTGCGCCGCTCGCTGTTTCCCAAAGTGCGTGTCACCTTCCTGCCGCCGCGCAAGCTCTCGCTCGCACCCG
>CANJPM010000172.1 GCA_947476075.1 Beijerinckiaceae bacterium | reverse complement strand
ATCGAAACCCTTCCCGATAGGGCGCAATATGAAGCAGAACTGACCACAGAACCGAAATAGCGATCTCGGTTATGTGCAAATCAAATTTTTTGCTATTAATAGTTCCTCCGTCGTTCATTCGAGCAACGGAGAATATTAATGGAACGCCTTGCATTCACCGTCAGCGAAGCCTGTCAGGCACTGCGGATAGGTCGAACTACATTTTACCAACTTCTTGCAAATGGCGAACTTAAGGCTGTCGCTCTCGGGGGGAAGACCCTGATCCCCCGGGATGCACTTGAGAGCTTTATGGCGTCGCTGCCTGTGATCCATTTACAGCGCACGCATGACGCCGACGCGCCTCAGAACTCGGTACGCCGGAGTCCATCTGAAAATAAACTCAAGGCAGCGACGCCCGCCCGGGAGAACGCCAATGACAAGGCGTAATTTACCCCGCCATCCGTCAGTTTTTTACCGCTGTAAAAAGCAAGAGCAAGTGTCCGTAATTTGTAGCAAGCCAGAACAGGAGCAATCATTTGATCTTAATATTAAAAATGCCAATCCAGATCAGGTGGAACCGGTATCTTCCTCTTTAGTTGTTATCCATACTGCGCAATCCACCACCAGAAAGGCCGCCCCAGCGCGCCGCAAGACCACCAGCTCCGGGAGCAAGCGCCGTGCTGACCAGAAGCCTCGCAAGCGCAAAGGCGGCTGGCCAACGACGACGGGGCTAACGTGGGCGGAGGTGAAGCAGATTGATGACTTCTGTCATCGGCTGAGGAGTGCAGGCTACCCGCTAAACCATCTCGTAACAGTCCAGCCGCCTGATGACATTGTGTCAGACGCCGAGCGGAAGGCTTATTGCTACAAGCGAGCTGGTAGGCTTGACGATAAGCTTCGTCGTCGGGGGGGGTCATGTTTTGGCAGTGCGGGTCTTTGAGAAGGCTCTATGTGGCAAGCTGCATCTTCACGTTCTGGTCCACGTCCCGCGCCATTTTCAGGATGAATTTGCTGGCTGGGGAGATGTGCTAATAACAGACATAAGGCAAGCCAAGCTCTGGCACGTGGCTTATATCACCAAGGAGCGCCACCCGTTGCCCCCAGACTTTGAGAAGCAAACTCAGCATCAGCGGCAGAAGAGCGCGCCATTCCGAGGCCAGCGCTGGTCGCTGACGCCTGCTGCGAAGGCACTGCTTGCAGGGGCTGCGGGTGACGGCCCTACAGGGCCTTGATGCACCGGGTGGCACCCGCCCCTAGGCTACCTCGCAACGCCCGTCTGTGAGCGGTACGGCAGAGGCTTACGGGGCCCTCAGCGGCAAGGGGGCTCCGGGCATGACGCGGGAGGCGGTTTGGCTCAGCCATCAAAAGGCTATCAAAGCCGGTCCAGTGGTACACTTTGTCCCATGTTTATAGGTGAACGATGGCGAACGGCTCAGTCAGGCTAGGCGAACTAATCGACAAGGGCGAGGACCACTTCGTAGTCGCCTGCGAACCGTGTAAGCGCACGGGCCGCTACAACCTCGCGCGGCTGATCGAGACGCATGGGCGTGACGCAGCCTTGCCGGATGTGTTGGGATATCTGACGAGGACGTGCAATCAGCCATCCGCTGCTGGCTCTCGACGCTGTCACGCCATCTATCAGCGGCGATTGGGTTAGTTCTCTGGCAGTCCGAACCTTGGTATCGGCAGCATTCTGCGCTTCGCATAAACCGTAACATTGCGGGCGCGGCTCAAAACAAAACGAGGCCCTATCCATCAACCAGCGCGAAAGGATCAAACGCCAGACTATCCAACATCGACGCTTGCAGCACCGCAAGATCGCCGCTTAATATCAACCCCAGGATGAGGCCGAAACTCCGCTAATCTAACCCGCTATCTGAGCCAAATGTTCTGACGACGGACAAAAAACAGGGGCACTAGCGCCCCGCCGATTCCAGTTCTGCGGCATTGCGCGCGACACGGCGCGCGAGCAGGGCGAGACAAAAGATTGCAAGAACGGTGGCGGCTATCACGGGAGGCTGAACGCCCGTGCGTTCGGCCACCCAGCCGATCACAACCGCGCCCACGGCCGGTCCGCTGACAATCACCACGCCGTTCAGACTTACAACGCGGGCGCGCAGCGCCGGATCGACGGCGTTCTGGATGAGCGTCGAATTGCAGGTCTGCGCGGCGACAAGGCAAAAACCGGCGACCGACAGCGCCGCCATCGCGAGCCAGAGCGTGCTAGTCCAGGCAAAGACAAGCACGGCCACATAAGCGATGGCGAGTGTCGCAAGCTGGATGCGCGATAACCCCTCAAGCCGCCCGCGCCGGGCTATCCAGAGGCCGCCCACCATGGCGCCTGCGCCAGTGGCCGCGGTGAGATAAGCAAGGCCCGCAGCGTCCATGCCATAGACCCTCGCCACGAAGGCCGGCAGCATTTCCACATAGGGCTGGATAAGAATGGCGGTTACCAGGCCCAGAGTCAGCACCGAGAAAATACCTGCGTGGTTCCAAGTGTATTGAAAGCCCTCGACGAGATCGCCGATGACCCTGAACTTCTTGCGGCCCTGCTGCGACGGCGGCTTCAATTCCAGCATGAGGAAGGATGTGGCGGCGACGAGTTCGCCGATCACATAAGCCGCGAAAGCAAGGGAAATGCCGAAATAGGTGATGAGAAAACCCGCGATAACAGGGCCGATAAAATTGCCACCATGAAAGGACGCACTGTTGATGCCGATGGCCGAAGACAGATATTGCCGCTCCACCAGATTGCTCACCAGCGCCGTGCGCGCGGGCACGTTGAAGGATCGCACCACACCCGACAGCGCCACCAGAAACAGCAGCCATCCAATCGAGACCCGATCGAGTGCAACCAGGATTGTTTGGGCCAGCGCTATGGCCGCGCCTATATAGGTCGCGGTGACAAGCTGGAAGCGATGGCCGAATCGATCCGCAATGACGCCCCCGAAGGGTCCGAGAAAAATAATGGGCAGCATGTTGGCTGCGGCCATAATGCCGAGCCATGTGGTGGAATGGGTCAACTCCCAGGTCAGCCAGCCGACGGCGAGCTTGTTCACCCATACCGTGATCGTGTGGATGAAATTTCCGGTCCAGTAGACGCGAAAGTTGCGGCTTTCAAATGCTTTGGCAATGCCGCCGAATCCGCTTTCACTTGCCATTTTATTGCTTTCTTAGTTTTTCATTCGCCGGCTGTCCTTAGATACGCCGCCCTGGCAGTTCTTCAGGATGAAGTTACTTTTGTCGTTACATAGCCTTCCGCCACATCCCTTTCGGCGTCTTCCGGCCTGCGTCTGTCAGGATCACCATATCCGCCGCCGGCCGCTGTTTGCAGAATAAAACGGTCACCCTGTTTCAACTCCCATTTGCCCGATGAGGGCGCAACATATTCATCGGGCTCGCCGGGGCGTAGGGTGAATTTGGCCCCAGTGCCATCATGTCCATTGTTCAGGCCCTTTGGTGGATGTTTGCTCTTGTCAAAGCGGCGCACGATTGTGGCGTCTTCAAGCAATTCATATTCGCGGATCATGCTGAGCCCGCCGCGCCATTGGCCCGCGCCTCCGGAATCGGGCACAAAGCCGAATTGATGAATGCGGCAGGGATATTCAGATTCGAGAATTTCAATCGGCGTCACATGCAGGTTGCTAAGATGGCACGCGGTGCCTGACGCGCCATCATGTCCCTCGCCGCCGCCATAGGCCGAGCCCAGAATTTCATATTGCATGCTCGATTGTCCCGGCCTTCCCCTGGTCCAGAAAATGCCCAGCGCGCTTGAAGAACCTGCATTCGCGATCGCGCGGGACGGGGCAAAATGCGCCATCGCTTCGAGCAACACATCTACCAGTTTGAGATTGACCTGCTGATAATTCGATACAGCCGCAGGCGCTGAGGCGTTGGTGATGGTGTTTTCTTTGAGAATAAGTTTTATGCAATCATTCATGCCGTCATTGAAATGGAGATTGGGGCCAAGACTACCGATGAGCGTGTAGAAGACGCAGGCTTCAATCATAGAGGGACGCAGATTTAAGGGCCCGCGTGTCTGCGGATCAGAATTTGAAAAATCAAATTCCGCCATGCCATCAGCGATATTTATCGTTACAGCAAGCTTGATCGACTTACCGATGACAACTCCGTCATTGTCGATAAAGCCTTCAGCCGAAGCAGAACCAGACGGCAATTTGGCAATGCGCGAGCGCAATTCCGCTGCGGCACCATTCAGGATTGCCGCGAAAGCATCCATCAGGGTCTGCGCGCCAAACCGTTCGCACAAATCCTTTACACGCACCGCGCCATGATGGGTGACGGCGATCTGCGCATTCATATCGCCACACACCAGCACCGGCTGGCGCGTATTGGCGAGAATGAGCCGCTCGACATCGTTGAGCAGCACGCCTTTATCCCAAATTTTCATGGGTGGCAGCAGCAAGCCCTCCTGAAAAATCTCGGTGGCGTTGGCGGAGGTAGAACCCGGATTCGTGCCGCCCACATCGGCCTTATGCGCGATGGAACCGGTGAAGGCGACAATCCTGCCGCCAGAAAAAACCGGTGCCACAAAAGCCATATCCGAGACATGCGGCAGTCCGCCCTCATAGGGATGATTGCAGACGAAAACATCCCCCTCGCAGATATCGCCGGGTTCGCCATCCTGGCTGTTATAGAGTTCGAGAATGCGCCCCACGAGATAGCGATAGACAGGCGCATGAAAAAACATCGGCGGCGAAACAATCAGGCGGCCATTGCGATCCAGAACAACGCAGGAGAAATCGCGTGACTCACGAATGATCGTTGAATAGCCCGAGCGATAGAAATGATAATGCATTTCATCCACGAGGCTAGCGATTTTGTTGCGCAAAATCTGGATGGTGATCGCGTCCATTTTCAGCGCCCCTTCTCTAGTATAAGATTGCCCATAGGATCGACGCGACCCGTCCAGCCTGGGGGCAAAATCGTCGTGGCGTCAAATTGTTCCACAATAGCAGGGCCGTTTATGCTGACGCCGATATCAAGACCATGACGCTCATAGACACTGGCTTCAACCGGCTCGCGTGCATCAAACCAGATTTTTCGTGTGCCTTTCAACGCCGTTGATACAGCGCGGGGGTTCGCGGGCGTACCCCCTGCCACCGGCTGATATTTCAGCGCGGCGACGCGCAGGCGCAGGCGATAACTGACGATTTCCACCGGTCGGTCAGATGCGGCATGGCCATGAATTTGTTTGTGCCGTTCATCAAAACGTGCCCGCGCGTCAACGAGTGATTGCGCATTCAGCGCCGTGTCATAGAGGCCATCGAGCGGTGTGCGTAATTCATAGCCCTGTCCACTATAGCGCAAATCAAGTTCGCGCAGATATTGCGCTTCTTCGGGCTTAATGCCTTCGGCGATCAATTCCCGCAGCGCGCGGGCTTCCAGCTCGCTGAATATGGTTTCGGCATGTTCAGCCGTCAGGTCCGCCATCGGCTTGAGTTCCGAGCGGATATAATCATGCACGATATCGGTGCACAAAAGCCCGAGCGCGGAAAAAGCGCCGGGGCGCGGCGGCACAAGAATTCTGTTCATATTAAGTTCTTCAGCAACGGCCGCCGCATGCACGGCACCCGCGCCTCCAAATGGCAGTAGCGTAAATGCCGTGAGATCAACGCCGCGCTTGGCCGCGAAGACGCGCACTTCATCGGCCATGCGCATATCGACAATGCGCCGGATACCAGCAGCGGCTTCCAGCACATCCATTTTTAATGGCGAGGCGACCGCACTCTCCAGCGCGCGGCGCGCGGCCTCGACATCGAGCTTTTGTTTGCCGCCAAGAAAATAATCGGGATTGAGGTAGCCGCAGATGACATCCGCATCCGTGACCGTGGGGCGTGTGCCGCCGCGTCCATAACAGGCGGGGCCAGGATCAGCGCCCGCGCTTTGCGGACCGACGGTCAAAAAGCCGCCGCTATCAACGCCGGCAATCGAGCCGCCGCCGGCTGATATCGTGGTCATGTCGAGCGCGGGCACATCGAGCTGGCGGCGCGCGATAATGCTCTCGGTGGTTTCAAGCGGAGCGCCACCTTCGATAAACGCAATGTCGGCGCTGGTGCCGCCCATATCCAGCGTGACAAGACCGGTCCTGGCTTCCTCCGCCAGCCAGGCAGCGGCTTGCGCGCCAGCGGCAGGGCCAGAGAACAATGTATGTACGGTACGCCCGCCGGCAATCGCCGCTTCAAACGGCATCACGCCACCATTCGATTGCATAAGAAAGCGCTGCGGTGTTGAGACGCCGGTGTCATCGAGTCCTTTGTTCAGAGCGCCGATATAACGCACCAGCACGGGTTCAAGATAAGCATTGAGCAAAGTGGTTGAAAGGCGCGGCCATTCGCGAATGCGCGGCAGAACTTCGCTTGACAGCGACACATGCAGGCCCGGACATTCCTTGTTAATAATGCGCCGTGTCTCCTCTTCATGCGCAGGATTCATAAAGGAGAAGAGATAATTCACCGCGATGGATTCAGCCCCCGCCGCCTGCAATTGACGCGCGGCCCTGCGCACCGCGTCCTGATCCAGAGCTATCAGCACATGGCCCTGATAATCTGAACGCTCGGGGATTTCCCGCGTCATGCTCTGCGGTGCAATGGGTTGCGGCCGCGAAAAGAAATAATCGAACAGATTGGTGTCCCGCGCCTGCATTTGCACTTCCTGAATGGCACGAAAGCCGTTCGTAATCAGCAGCCCCACTTTCGCGCCGCGCATTTCCAGCAAGGCGTTGGTTGTGATGGTGGTGCCATGGGCGAAAAAGCCGATATCAGCGGGCGTGATGCCGCGCGCCATGAAACGGCGAACTCCGTCCAGAACGCCAAGCGCGGGGTTTTTCGGCGTGCTCGCCACTTTCTCCACCAGCAATTGCCCTGTTGGCACATCCAGGAGGACGAGGTCGGTATGCGTGCCGCCGACATCGACACCCAGACGATAGCGCGGCCCTGCGGTCATGACGTTACTCTTCCCCTGTTGATTGCCTGATTTTGTAGCTCCCTCCTAGCATCGCCCTCTTACCCCGTCCACACTCCGTTGCGCCGCGCCAGGTCCTGTGAGACAAGGTCTGAACGGCAGCCAACGCAGCCATCACCAGGGAGCGAATATGCGCATCGGAACAGCTAGCCGAACAGCAAAGTTCTGCATCAGGGCGGCGCTCTGAAGACGGTACTGGAAAAGCGCGGCGGTGCAGGGCCTATCAGAAATTCTGACCGCCATGGCCGCCAGCACGGAAAACGCCCAAAGGCTGGAGGATGGTGACCTCGATTTCGGCTTTATGGCGTCCAACTGGATCGGTCGTGTGCGGCTGGGTCAGCCGCCTTTTGCAAACCCCATAGACCTGCGCATGGTCGCGCCCGCCAATGCCGGGCCGCTGTTCTTCATCGTGCAGGCGGATTCACCGTTGCGGAGCGTCGTTGATCTCAAGGGCAAGCGCGTCTGCACCGGCGCAAAGACCAGCGGCATGACACAACATACGCATATGATTTTGAACGCGATAGGCATCACATTCGATCACATCACGCCAGTTTATCAGCATTTTGCCGGAGGCGGGCGCGCACTGGAGGCGGGCGATGCCGATGCCCAATTGTAATGTCCCATCCCCAACCCGGAAATGACAGCACTCTACACCCGCTGCGATCTGCGTGTCCTGCCTTATGAATCCGGCGATCTTGAAACCGTAATGGCCGCCGTGCCGTGGTATCGCCCCGTCACCATGGAAAAGGGTGCTTTGCGCGCGCTGAAAGAAGATGTGCCACAGGCGGCGGTGGTCAATGTGTTTGTTACTCATGCGCGGCAAGACCCAAAGCGTGTTGCTTTGCTGGCGCATGCGTTTGCGGAGGAATGCGAAGAACTCGCACGGCTCAATCCGCTTGACAAAAAAAAATGTTTGAGCCGCTGAAATCTGAAGGCGCTGCGGCGCTGGAATTTGGCGGCGTCAAACTGCATTAAGGCGCCTTCGCCGCCTATCGTGAAGACGGCCTGCTCGCCTGATTATTGGGAGGGAGTTATATTCCAGAGTCAATCAGCCTTTGGTCTGCCCCCTGAAAAGTGGTCCTCCCTGAAGTATGGCTTTTGAGCCTGATGGAGGAACGTGGAATGCCTAGGAAGAAACACAAGGCGGAAGAAATTGTAGCCAAGCTTCGGCAGGTTGACGTTCTCACAGCACAGGGTCGGCCAGT
>CANJPM010000171.1 GCA_947476075.1 Beijerinckiaceae bacterium | reverse complement strand
GGGGGGCGGGGGGCAGCCTTAAACCCCGTTTTGGTTTTTTGGCCCCCCCCCCCCCCCCCCCCACCTCACATCTCGTTCACCTGGGACGCCGTGTCGTGCTGACTGAAAGGTCAAAGCAACGTTGTGAGTGAGCCTTCCGACACGAGCGCCTGGTCGAGGCGAACCGTTCTTCGCAGGATTCGCCACCCATTCTCACGCAGTAGGAGGTCTTCTCTCGTCCCGACATAAAACAGGCCCGCCGACGTTCCCGGTCTACTCTTGTGCACCAGAAAGCTAGAGATGCTCCGGACGCGATCGGCAGACGTGTCTTCGAATACTTCGATGTTCGTCACAAGCCGGCGCGTCAGCGACGGGGGATTCTCGGCGCGAGTTAGCCTCGCGTTCGATATCTGATCAACTCGTGATTGCAAGCCCACTCTGTCTTCGTCGATGATAGCGTACGGGGCGGGCGAGGCGCCCATCTCTTGGAAGGTGGCGAGCCAGACAGAGTAGTTAAAATCCGAGGCAAATAAGGACAGCCATTCCGAGTAGCGTCGGTCATCCAGAAGGCGCGCTTCGGAGTACAAGAAGCGCTGCACCCCTATGTAGACCGCAGAGTCGACAGCATTGGTTGTGGTGACGCTCATATCGTTGCCCATCTGTCGCTTGTGATCAGGTCAGTGCACTCATGCATGCTTGCCAGTGAACCATGAACGCTAGCTGCGCTACCTCGGTGTCCGAAGGCTTGTAGACCCGCCCTGGCCACTGCGACTGCTGCTCCGGGTTTTTGAAGTACGGGGCCGCCGTATGGAAGCTGTATGGATACTGCTTCGCAATCGAGTTGTTGCTGGCGTCGGTAGCAGACGCCCATAGCTCAAGATCATCTTGTTCGAAGACGCCCGCGATGCCGAAATTGTGGAACCCTTGGCGTAAAACCTCAGCCTTGTATTCAGGCGAGGCCTCCTTCTCGGCCAGAATCCAGCTCAGTACCTCCATCTCCGTACCACTGATTGGCTGCCATTGACGCATGATGATCGCCTTCTTCGCCGGACCTACCTGTGTCTCGATGAACGACAAATTGGGGAACACCGTGCCTACGATCACGCGCAGAGATTTCAGCAACTCGTTCTGATCAGCTTGTAGACATTGTTCATACAGAGGCGCAAGCTCGCGTGGGTGAGTTTGATAAGCTTCAGGGGGCAGCCCAGGAGCAAGATATGTCAGAGTGCAGCCATGACCATTGTCTGCAGCAACTTGAAAGCTGTTCTCGGCCGCAGTTGCAAATCCGGCTCTTGCAGCTCTGACAGGATCTAGAGTGAGCGGGCCAATGTGGGTCGTTAGAATATGTTGGCTATCGCCCACGAAATTGAGAGCGCCTACTTTCCAGTTAGCTTTCGCGCGCCATCGATGGGGAGGCGCTAAGACCTCCATCCCCTCGGGCGAGCGAGAAAGAAATGGATCCAGGTACCAAGCGAAATCACCCAGAAAATCAGCTAGGGGCAACACGCCCTCGTTCCAGCAGCCGAATATTAATCCCTTGTAAACCGCAACTCTCGGTACGCGAGGGAGGGCCATGGTTGTGAAATCAAAGTCCCTAGGAAAATGTTGATCGAACGTGGTCGTGAGCAGCTTCCCGCCCCTGTCGTAAGTCCATCCATGATATGGGCATACAAATCGTTTCGTATTGCCGCTGTCGGACCGGCAGACCTTCGTCCCGCGATGCCGGCAGCTATTAAGCAGGACACTTACTTCGCCGCCATCTCCACGGATTACAACAACCGGCGCACCCGCGAGGCTGCGCGTGACATAATCTCCAGTATTGGGTATTTCCGTTTCATGTCCAAGAAAAACCCATTGTCGCTCGAAAATACGCGCGTTTTCGAGGTGGTATAAATCATCATCGACAAACGCTGCGCGGCTCACCACTCCAGTTTCGGCATCAACCCAACATTGCTCGGGCAAAGCTTGACAGTGAGAGGGCAT
This sequence comes from Beijerinckiaceae bacterium, assembly GCA_947476075.1. Classification (GTDB taxonomy): domain Bacteria; phylum Pseudomonadota; class Alphaproteobacteria; order Rhizobiales; family Beijerinckiaceae; genus Terripilifer. The sequence goes on along the minus strand of CANJPM010000171.1, from coordinate 6,209 downwards.
CTCTCGCTCCTGTGATATTTCACTGCCGTATCATATATCCCTTACTTGATCAGCTTGCAAGTGCCGAAGCCAATCTATCAATCGCTGCTTTCTTAGTGTACGCCCTGCATAAAATTCGCTCACACTGCACGAATCAAAGACGAACAATGTCCTTTACGTCGAATAGAAAAAGCCCGAAGCAGCGCGTGAGCCGCGCCAAGGGGAGGCCCTCGCTTCGGGCTTTGAATTCCGCCTCCCGAACCCAACCGAAGCGCGCTGCCACGAGTTCTCTGCGCGACATTGCTTATGATCAGATAAAGCACCTTATCATTACGTGTGCTTTTCGGCCCGGCGAATACATTAACGAGCTGCAGCTATCGGTATCGCTCGGAATCGGGCGCACACCAGTGCATCAAGCGCTTGACCGCCTCATGGTAGAGGGTTTGGTCGATGTTATTCCTCGTAAGGGGGTCATCGTCAAACCGGTCACCCTGAATGAGGTTCTAAATATAATAGATGTTCGGTTGCTGAACGAGGGGCACTGCGCGCGATTAGCCGCCATGCGGGGGGACAGCAGCGACTTATCCTCACTAGTCGACATATTGAAAAGGACCGAACACTGGTCCGGGAAGCGCGACGTGGAAAAAATGATGCTCTTGGATCGCGAGTTTCATTTGGCAGTGGCTAAAGCGAGTAAGAATGACGTGTTAGGGGAACTTCTCCGTACACTTCACGAGAGGTCGCTTCGATATTGGTTCATCTCGCTGAACGAGCCCGGGTACTTTTTAGCGGTCCAAGTCGAGCATTCTGCTATCATCGAAGCGATTCTGGAACGCGATGGCGATGCCGCCGAGCAAGCCATGCGAGCGCATATCGAGTTGTTTCGTTCCAACGTCAGCCGTTTTCTGTGATCAGCGGAGCTGACCCTCGGCCTCTGGCGTTGACCAAATTCTCTCCGTGAAATATCACTGTTTTATCAGAATGATTTCGGGAGACATTTGGCATGCTCACGTCCGAGAAGGGTCCGGTGAACGACACCGTGCACTCGACATCCTATTACTTTTTAAAGTCGATGAACGACATCGGAGTTGATTACCTTTTTTGTAACTTCGGCACAGATCATGCTCCGCTCATCGAGGAGCTGGCGCGGTTTAGCGGCGATGGCATGCGGGCGCCTCAAGTTATCATCTGTCCGCACGAGAATGTTGCGATGCACATGGCCGGCGGTTTTGCCCAGGTCACCGGAAGGGGACAGGCAGTACTAGTTCACGTCGATACCGGGACGGCGAATGCGGCGCTCGGCATGCACAATCTGTCCAGAAATCGCATCCCTGCCATGCTGATAGCAGGTTCGGCCCCTTTCACTAGCTTTGGAGAATTGACAGGGTCGCGGGACACCTATGTACACTTCATTCAACAACCGTTTGACCAAGCAAGTTTGGTGAGGCCCTACGCGAAGTGGGAGTACACGCTTCCATCAGGCGTCACGACGTCGGAAGTTCTTCGACGCGCCCACACGATAATGCAGACAGAGCCACAGGGTCCTGTGTACCTTATGCTTCCGCGCGAAGTTCTGACCGAGGATTGGCCGGAAGCAGCGGTGCGGCAGTACTCGTCTGTTCAATTTGGCGCTATGGGTTCCATGGGGGGCGATCCACTCGTCCTGGATGATCTGGCGCAACGATTGAACGTAGCCAAAAATCCCTGCCTGATCACATCCTATGGGGGCCGCGATCCCGAACTGACGGGCGCAATCATGCGACTTGCTGCTCTCACTGGGATGCGCGTAATCGACTATTTAACTTTCTCGAATATTGGGCGTTCTTTCCCGGAATTCGGCGGTTACCAATACGACGAGCTTGAAACTGTCGACTTTGGCCTTTTAGTTGATGTCGATGTTCCTTGGCTGCCGCTCACAACAAAACTAAATGAAGATACCTTTTGGGCGCATGTTGACGTGGACCCACTTAAGACGGCTTCGCCAATCTGGACGTTCCCTGCGAACGTGAGAGTGCAAGGCCGCAGTTCGCGTGTGTTGTCTCAGATAGCAGACCAGTTGCAACAGCTCTCGACGGAAGGAACCCGCCGAACCGCACGAGCTAGATCGGAGCATTTGGAGCGCGATCAGAGAACGAGAACTGCCCGGGCAGAATCGCTCGCGTCCACTCCAGGGACGCCTGGGGAGATTAACCCGCATTACCTTTGTCGGGAACTGGGAAAATTGATCTCCGACCAGGACATAGTTGTTAACGAACTTGTTACGCGGCAAAACATTCCTAATCTGCAGATTAGTCGGCCCGTGCCAAATACAATGATCAGCAATGGAGGGGGCGGCCTAGGTGCCTCAGGGGGGACAGCCCTCGGCGTAAAGCTTGCTTTGCCCGACCGACTGGTCGTGCAACTAGTCGGTGACGGGAGCTTCTATTTTAACAATCCATCCGCGGTCTACGCAACTTCGCAACTTTACGGTCTGCCCATTTTCACTATAGTCATGGACAACTCTGGCTGGGCAGCGGTCAAAGGTGCCACTCTGCGGGTGTACCCCGAGGGCAGCGCACAGGCGCTGGGTATGTTTCAGGCGACGCACTCGCCCGTTATGGATTTCTCGAAAATTGCTGAGGCAGCTGGCGCTTATGGCGTGAATGTTTCTGACCCGGCTGAAGTACCGATGGCCTTAGTGCGCTGCCTTGAGGAGGTGCGTGGCGGTCGCAGCGCGCTATTGCATGCTCACGTCGTAAAACTTTAGCGGGAGGGAATACTCATGGATACACGTACGCCTCGCCCGAGCCCTTTCCTGCCAGCGGCGGAAGCATTTCGCGATGGTCGTGACACTCCTCGTCAGTTCCTCGAGAGATGTCTCGAGCAATATGAGGGTTGGGAGTCCGATGTCCGGGCCTTCGTTCACGTTGACCTTGCACGCGCAAGGCTAGCCTCTGACGCCTCGTCTCAACGATGGAAGAGTGGCCGACCGCTTTCGCGAATTGATGGGATGCCTATCGGCGTGAAAGACATTCTGGAGACCGCGCATTTGCCCACAGAGCAAGGGTCCTCTCTGTTTGTGGGCTGGCAGTCGGTTCGCGATGCTGCAACCGTGTCTGCAGTGCGAGAAGCAGGAGCAGTGGTTGTAGGGAAGACAGTCACCACTGAGTTTGCCGCAACAGAACCAGGTCCTACGAGAAATCCTTGGGACACTCGGAGGACCCCAGGCGGTTCAAGCAGCGGTTCAGCTGCCGCCGTGGCACTGGGGATCGTAACTGCGGCCCTAGGTACGCAGGTCATTGGCTCAATAATCCGCCCGGCTTCCTATTGTGGCTGCTTTGGCTACAAGCCGAGCCTGGGGGCTCTAAACAGAGGCGGGAGCTTCGATTACTTAAGCCAAAGCTGCGCGGGTGTTTTAGCCGCGACGTTGGAGGAAGCATGGGTCGTTGCGCGCGAAATTTCATCTCGAGTTGGCGGTGATCCTGGGTTTCCAGGACTGTCGGGGTGCATCGATGCGCCATCCGCAAAGAAGCCTGCCACGGTGGCACTCCTGCAGACCGACGGATATGCCTCTCTGTCTTCAGAAGCCAAACAGCTCTACCAGTCGATTACGGCAATGATGAAAAGCCGGGGCGTGGATGTTTTAACACGTGCGAACTCTGCGGACGTCGACGTCGCGGAGCAAGCGCTTAGGAAGGCTGGAAGCTTGTCGCGGGCGATTAACGCTTGGGAATCGCGCTGGCCGTTGAACACCTACGCCGCGGATATGGATGCCAAAGGGCTTAGCCAAGCTATGCGTAACCGTTTGGAAGAGGCCAAGTCGATGACCTTGGAAGATTATCAAACTCTCCTAAAGGAGCGCCTAGAAGTAAGGAGTGTGTATGCCAAGCTGGCAACCCATGTAGACGCTTGCTTAACGATGTCAGCCCCAGGTGTTGCGCCACTTGGTTTGGCTAGCACCGGCGACCCTGCTTTTGCCGTACCCGCCAGCCTCCTTGGCGTGCCCGCAGTCTCCTTACCGCTATTTTATTCGGAAGGACTTCCGCTCGGCCTACAGCTGCTTGGTTTTCAAAACAAAGATGAAGAAGCATTCGGCTATGCTGCATATTTAGCTGGCCGCTAGCGACTTAAGGATGCTTGGCGGGAGATGTCGGCGTAAGTGAGCCTCCGGAGATTGCGCACCTTGCTTCTCGCAATGGCCAACGTCGTGGCGCTGATGCGCGCGGTTCCCATCAGTCGCTAGGCCGGCTATATCTGGCTGCGACGGCGGTCCCCCGGGGGGACGGCTTTCGCGGACCGGCCGGTCCGGCCGCACGCGAGCCCCGGCCTGCTGTCGCGGAGATCGAGCCGTGGATCTGCGCGTTGCGGCTGGCGCATCCCTGCGGGCACGCGCAAGCTCGCTGAGCTGCTGCCGCAGGCGCTCGATCCGCCCGCCGCCTCGAGGGTCCACGCTGCTCGGTAATCCTCCTCGACGATCTGGTCGGCCCGGATGCGCGACAGCCGCGGGCGCTTAGCCGGATTTGGAGCGAAGAGCCCAACGCCGTCCGGGCAGATGGACTTAAGGGTCGCGAGACGTTCGCCTACGGTGCATGGGTTCACCCGCTGGCGGCCATCGACGATCACTCGCTACGCTGTGTGCCTGTTGGCCTGCGTCGATCAGAAGACGCACACCGTCGGCGAGATCGCCGCCTTCCGCTTTTCGGCCCGCCGACCTCGATCTACGTAGACAACGGCTCGCCGTGGGCGAGGGCATGCGGGGAAAAAGGGCGCGACTGCGCATGTGGCCGCTCAAGCTAAGCGTCTATACGGTACGGGGCGCGCCTGTCATCCGCAGCGTCGGGTCGAGTGCGAGCGCTTCCACCGTGGCCTGAGGGCTGAGGTTTTCACGATAGTGCCGCAGCACGGCTCCGCCCAGGCGCAGCAGGCGTTCGACAGCTGGCGGCGCGTCAACAACTAAGAATACCCCCACGAATAGCTGGACTAGCCACGCCTTGACTCGCTACACGCTAACCGCGCCGCCGAAGCGTCTGCCAGAACTCGTCTTTCCGAAGGGTGCAATCCTGAGCGAAGCGCCGAAGATCAAGAAGTACATCCGCCTCAGGGGGCGCGGATAGGTCCCGCCGGAGGCCTTCGCCGGCTGGACGGTCGCCATCCGCGCCAGACTGCCAGGGGGAACCTTCGGCATGTGCTGCGGCCCCGTCGAGATGGGCACTATCGAACTCCACCGGCCGGCTGACTTCCGGCAAAAAGTTTATGGGACGACCCCCACTCGTGTCAGGCATGTCCCGGTCTTTACATTGGGCAGTGCAACTACCCGCAGATTTGTCTGACGAGGCTCTCGCGGAAACTGTCGATGTGCTCCGCCATCGCCCGCTCGGCGTTGTCTGGATGACGCGCTTTCAATGCCTCCACAATCCCGGCATGCTGGCTCTGGAACTTGCGATGATGCTCTTGGGTTGCCGAAGAAATGAACCAGAAGCGAGATGAACGTTCATTCAAGCGGCTTACGATCACACCAAGTTCATAGTTTTTGCTGCAATTCGCTAATGACCTATGGAACTCGGCGTCAAGCTTAATTATTGTTTCTATATCTCTTGTTTCAACGGCACACGACGCAGCTCGTACCACTGAATTAATGTGATCGATTTGCTCAAGGGTCGCCAGCGAAGCCGCCACACGGGCGCTATAAACCTCGTTGATGCGCCGCACCTCAACCATCTGGAGAAGATCCGCTATGACGACAGGACGCACGATGACGCCTCGACGTGGCACGACGTCCACAAGCTCCTCGATCATTAACCTGTCGAACGCTCGGTGGATCAACCCGCGGGTCATTCCGAGAGTTTTAGCAATCTCGGCCTCGATCAGCCGCTCCCCAGGCCGAAGTTTACACGAGAGGATGAGTTGCTTAAGTGCGTCGTAGGCGGGGTTAGCTTCGGGGCCCCCGCCCTGAGTTGCTCGATCCATGTGCGTTCCCGGGAATGTCCATGCTTGATATGCTTCTGACATTTCTCACGCGCGTCGATTTGTCAATGCGGTGCTGGCAGTGGCCTGCCCCCTAAAAAGTGGTCCTCCCTGAAGTATGGCTTACGAGCCTTGAGGAGGATTGCGAATGCCCAGGAAGAAACACAAGGCGGAAGAAATTGTAGCCAAGCTTCGGCAGGTTGACGTTCTCACAGCACAGGGTCGGCCAGTGGCCGAGGCTGTGAGATCGATAGGTGTTACGGAAGTTACCTATTATCGCTGGCGGT
>CANJPM010000170.1 GCA_947476075.1 Beijerinckiaceae bacterium | reverse complement strand
TGCCGGCCTGGTGGCTTAGGCGGAGCGCCCAGACCCGATCCCATCCCGAACTCGGCCGTCAAACGCTCCAGCGCCAATGGTACTATGTCTCAAGACCTGGGAGAGTAGGTCGTCGCCAGGCCTGCAAAATACGAATGTCCTCTTTAGGTGAGCTCTGACTGGAATGTTGGAAGCTGAACGCTATATCAAACCCGCCTCCGGTTTCCCGGCGGCGGGTTTTTTGTTTTGTCGAGCTCCCTCTCCTCTTACGTGGTAGCGCGTCGATGCTTCTCAATGATTTGCAGGCGCTTTGGCGCTCCTGGCGCATTTATCACAGTAATCCTGAGCATGATCGCCGGATGGACGACCTCTATCGCCTGTTCGTGAAGCCCGGCGATCTCGTGTTCGACGTGGGCGCGCACATTGGTCATCGCACGGCAAGTTTTCTGCGTTTGGGCGCCTGCGTCGTTGCTGTCGAGCCGCAACCGGCAGCCGCTGCTTTTCTGCGGGCGTTGTATGGTTGGCGACGGAGAGCGAAAATCGTGCGCGCAGCGTGCGGACGCAGCGAGGGGCGCATTCAATTGCAGGTGAATTCCGCCAATCCGATCGTCTCCACCGCCTCGCCAGCGTTTATCAGCGCTGCAGCTGGTTCGCTCGGCTGGGAAGGGCAAAAATGGGATCGCACCATCGAAAGCCCCCTGACCAGCCTCGACGCTCTCATCCGCGATCATGGACCGCCGTCTTTTGTCAAAATCGACGTTGAGGGTTTCGAGTCCGACGTATTAGTCGGCCTCACGCAGCCGCCACCATCGCTTTCCTTTGAATTCACCACCATTCAACGTGATGTCGCAGCTCAATGCGTCCATCAATGCGTGGCGCTGGGGCTGAAATCCTTTCAGGCTATTATCGGCGAGACGCATATCTTTGCGTTCGACGAACCTGTCACCGAAGACGCTCTGCTGGCTTGGCTCGCCGCGCTCCCGCCAGAAGCCAATTCCGGCGACATTTACGCGATGAGCGAGGATGTTTCGACGCGTCTCAGCCCAAGCTCTCAACGCCCGGCTTCAATCGCACTGGTATCGTGAGGTAGCGTACGCCGTTGGCTTCGGCTGGCGGAAATTTGCCAGCGCGGATGTTCACCTGAATAGACGGCAGGAGCAATCGGGGCGCGGCGAGCGTCGCGTCGCGGGCTGCGCGCATAGCGACGAATTCGTCCTCGCTCACACCTTCGCGCGCATGCACGTTACCAGAGCGCTCTTCAGCAACGGTCGTCTCCCATGCATAATTTTCACGCTCGGGCGCCTTGTAGTCATGGCACATGAACATGCGCGTCGCGGGCGGCAAATCCATCAGTCGTTTAATTGAGCGATAGAGCTGATGAGCGTCGCCGCCGGGGAAATCGGCGCGGGCGGTGCCATAATCAGGCATGAACAGCGTGTCGCCGACAAAGATGCAATCTCCAATCTTGTAGGAGACGTCAGCGGGCGTATGTCCGGGCGTATAGAGAACCTCCGCCTCCAGCGAGCCAATGAAGAAGCGTTCACCGTCCCTGAAAAGGTGGTCGAAATCGCTCCCGTCAGTCTTCAGATCTTCCGCGTTGAAGATTGGCCGGAAGATTAGCTGCACGTCTTTGATGTGCTCGCCGATGCCGATTTTGGCGCCTGTGCGCGCTTTGATGAAAGGGGCGGCTGACAGATGATCGGCATGAGCGTGCGTCTCCAAAACCCATTCGATCTCCAGACCCAGCTCGCTTGCAGCCTTAAGGGCAAGTTCGGCTGAGCGTGTGTCGACGGCTCCGGCATTATGATCATAGTCGAGCACAGGATCGATGATCGCCGCCTTGTTTGTCGCTCGGTCGGCGACGAGATAGCTGACGGTGTTGGTGGGCTCATCGAAAAACGCCTGGATGTGCAGGCCCATGTATGTCCCGGGTTGATCTGACATTGCGGTTTCCTTTTCGTCGCGGTGCTCGAGGCGTTCTTTTCTGCAGCTTTGATCTTGCAAATATGATGGATTGCTATAAATTAGCAATGTCTAATTCAGTATCTGCTTCACAATTTGGAGGAGCCATTCATGCTCACAACAAACCTTCCGCTCAGTAAGATAAGCGCTGAGGAAGCCCGGGGTCTCATCGCTCAAGGTGCATTTCTGGTCGATATTCGGGAGCCGGAGGAGCATAAGCGCGAACGTGTCGCCACCGCTGTTCATGCGCCGCTCTCCAGTTTTGATCAATTCGAGCTTCAAGCGGCGCCCGGTCAGGCTGTCTTGTTTCATTGCCGCTCTGGCGCCCGAACGCAGGCCAATGCGTCCAGACTGGCAGACAAGCTGGGCGAGGGATGCAGCGGCTATGTGGTTGAAGGCGGCCTCGACGCACTCAAGCGCGCTGGCGTTACTGTTTTGGTCGACCGTGGTCAGCCGATTGAGATGTTCAGGCAGGTGCAGATTGGCGCCGGGCTGTTTGTGCTCGCAGGCGCGCTTCTTGGGTTGCTCGTTTCTCCTGCTTTCTTCGCTATTCCGCTGTTTGTTGGAGCAGGGCTGATGTTTGCCGGTATCACAGGCTTTTGCGGTATGGCGCGCGTGCTGATGCTTGCGCCCTGGAACCGCTCCGCACAGGCGGGTTGAACGTCGGGGGTAAGCGTGAGCGTTGCCTGGGATTTGTTTGTCGCGCAGTTTAACTGGGTTCAGGCTGCGCTTGTTCTGGGCTCGGGCTCGCTTGTGGGTTTCAGTCTCGGACTAGTCGGCGGCGGCGGTTCCATTTTGGCGACGCCGCTGCTGCTTTATGTCGTCGGGATCGCCAGCCCGCATGTTGCTATCGGCACGAGCGCTGTTGCGGTGGCGCTGAATGCGCTTGTGAATCTGATCAGCCATGCGCGTCACAACAATGTGAAATGGCCATGCGGGCTGCTGTTCGCGGGTGCTGGCGTCGTCGGAGCTTTTGGCGGCTCGAGCCTTGGCAAGGCGATGGATGGGCAGGCGCTAATCGCCCTGTTCGCCACGCTTATGATTGTGATTGGCGTTTTGACGCTTGTGCGCCGTGCGCATGAGGGAAAGCCGCTCGTGCGGCTTTCGCGCGGCAATGCGGCGTCGATCTTTTTTGTTGGTTTGGGAGCCGGCTGTTTGTCGGGTTTCTTTGGGATCGGCGGCGGATTTCTGATCGTACCGGGATTGATCCTGGCGACTGGAATGCCAACGCTCTACGCAGTTGGGACGTCACTTATTGCTGTCGCAGCTTTCGGCGCGACCACGGCAGTCAATTACGCTGCTTCAGGTCTCGTTGATTGGCCGATAGCTGCGCTGTTTGTGGCCGGCGGCGCGCTCGGCGGTTGGCTCGGCGCAAGGGCGGCGGCAAGGTTATCCTTGCTGGCCGGCGCGCTTGATAACGTGTTCGCAATCGTGGTGATCGCCGTGGGCTTGTACGTTTTAGCGCGTACTCCTCTGGGCGCACGCCTCTTGATCGCGTTTTTTTAGAAGCCACAGATCAGTCGCCTTGTCGTCGCGACTTTGCTGCTATTTCCAGTTTTGATTGTTTATGTGCGCTGCGCTGGCGCTTTCTCCCGCGCAGCTAACAACAATGGGCTGTCGCGTGGCCGCGGCTTGAATGCATTCATTCAGAAAAGTTTCCCGCATGAATGATCGCAACTCAAGAAACTTTGGCGTTTCTGTCGCGTTCTAACCAGAGCCTAGCAAGCCGCGAGCTTCGCGCGCTCCCGTCGCGTGCAACGTGAAAGGGGAAACATGACGCCGGCCTCCGATCTCCTCACCCGCTATTCAAATGATTACGAGCGACGCAAGACGTCGGAATTGTCCCTGATGAATTATCTTGAACAGTGCCGCGTCGATCCCGATTGCTACGCGGGCGCCCATGAGAGGCTTCTCTCGGCCATCGGCGAGCCGGTCGTTATCGACACCGCCAAAGATCCGCGCCTTGGGCGGATTTTCATGAACCGCACCATTCGCTCCTATCCCGCCTTCGCCGAATTTTACGGCATGGAGGAGAAGGTCGAGCGGATTGTCTCATTCTTTCGCCATGCCGCGCAGGGGCTCGAAGAGCGCAAGCAGATCCTTTATCTCCTCGGGCCAGTTGGCGGCGGGAAGTCATCGCTGGCCGAACGCCTCAAGGCGCTGATGGAGATCAAGCCGATCTACGTGCTGAAAGCTGGCGATCAGATCAGTCCGGTCTTTGAAAGCCCGCTTTGCCTGTTCGACCCGATTCTCCAGGGCGATGAGCTTGAGAGAGAATACGGCATCCCACGTCGGCGACTAAGCGGCCTCATGAGCCCGTGGTGCCTGAAGCGGCTGGATGAGTTCAGGGGCGACCTGTCGAAATTCAGCGTCGTTAAACTGTCGCCATCACGGCTGCGACAGATTGCGGTCGCCAAGACCGAACCAGGCGATGAAAACAACCAGGATATTTCCTCGCTCGTCGGCAAGGTGGACATTCGCAAGCTGGAATCGCTCGCACAGAACGATCCTGATGCATATTCGTATTCAGGCGGATTAAACCGCGCCAATCAGGGCTTTCTTGAGTTTGTCGAGATGTTCAAGGCGCCGATAAAGATGTTGCATCCGTTGCTGACGGCGACGCAGGAAGGCAATTACATCGGCACTGAAAATATAGGTTCGATCCCGTTTTCGGGCGTGATCCTCGCCCATTCCAACGAGGCGGAATGGCAGAGTTTCAAAGCAAACAAAAACAACGAAGCCTTTATCGACCGCATTTATCTCATCAAGGTTCCCTATTGTCTGCGCTCGACAGAAGAGCAGCGCATTTATGAGAAGCTGATCCGCACGTCAGAGCTGTCGCAGGCTCCGTGTGCGCCAGCGACGCTGGAATTGATGGCGCGGTTCTCGGTGATGTCGCGCCTGAAGCCGCACGAGAATTCGACCATTTTTTCAAAGCTGCGCGTCTACGATGGAGAGAGCCTGCGCGAGACTGATCCGCGCGCACGCAGTCTGCAGGAATATCGCGAAATTGCAGGTCCGGACGAGGGCATGGAGGGGGTTTCGACGCGCTTTGCGTTCAAGGTTCTGGCGGCCACGTTTAATCATGATGCGGTCGAGGTCGCGGCTGATCCGGTTCATCTCATGTATGTGCTGGAGCAGGCCATTCGCCGCGAGCAATTTCCGCCCGAGGCGGAGAAGCGTTTGCTTGAGTATATCAAGGGTGATCTGGCTCCGCGATACGGGGAATTCATCGGTCATGAAATCCAGAAGGCTTATCTGGAATCCTATCATGATTATGGACAGAACCTGTTCGACCGCTATGTCGATTACGCCGATGCGTGGGTTGAGGATCAGGATTTTAAAGATCCTGACACCGGGCAGATGCTGGATCGTGAATTGTTGAATCAGGAATTGTCCAAGGTGGAGAAGCCTGCGGGCATCGCCAATCCGCGCGACTTCCGCAACGAGGTGGTGAAGTTTTCGCTGCGCGCGCGCGCCGCCAACGAGGGCAGGAATCCGCCTTGGACGAGCTATCAGAAAATTCGCGAAGTCATTGAGCGGCGCATGTTCAGTCAGGTTGAAGACCTGCTGCCTGTCATCAGCTTTGGGTCAAAGAAGGACCATGAGGCCGAAAAGAAGCACGCGGATTTCGTCTCCCGCATGACGGAACGCGGCTATACGGAGCGGCAGGTGAGGCGTCTTGTGGAATGGTATATGCGCGTGCGGCAATCGGCCTGACGCCAGGAGGGGCCGCCATGCAGCTCATAGACAAGCGGCTCAATCCTGGGGGCAAGAGCCTCCCGAACCGGCAGCGGTTTTTGCGCCGTGCGCGCGGCATTATCCGCAAGGCGGTGCGCGAGGCTTCCGCTGAACGTGGCGTTCGCGAGCTCGACGGCGGCGGCGTTGTTGTGGCGCCCGCCAGCGGCATTGAAGAGCCGCTTTTTAATCGCGGCCAAACTGGGAAAGCGCAACACGTTCTGCCCGGCAACAGGGAATTTCTGGAGGGCGACCGCCTTCCGCGCCCGAGCGGCGGCGGCTCCGGCGGTTCTCAGGCCGGACAGGGCGATGGCGAAGATCAGTTCAGCATTGTGTTATCTGCGGCCGAGTTTCTCGACTTTTTTCTCGAAGATCTTGAATTGCCGCATCTTGAGCGTCGTAAACTGGCGGCGATGAAAGTCGATGGCGTGCGCAGGGCCGGTTATTCCTCCACAGGCTCGCCCGCCAATCTTGCGGTGCTGCGCACCATGCGCAACGCTCTGGCGCGTCGCACTGCGCTCAATCGCCCGCGCTCTAGCGAAATCATCGAGCTGGAAGCGGCGCTTGAGGAGGCGCAAGCACGCAGCGACGAAGAAGCCTGCGCCGCAATGGGTTTTCAGCTAGAGGGCTTGCGCACACGCATGCGCGCCATTCCCTATATCGACCCTATCGACATTCGATTCCGACGCTTTGAGCCAAATCCGCGCCCTGTGGCGCAGGCGGTTATGTTCTGCCTGATGGACGTTTCAGGCTCGATGAGCGAGCATATGAAGGATATCGCAAAACGCTTCTTCATGCTGCTCTTCGTGTTTCTCGATCGTCGCTACGAACAGGTGGAGGTGGTTTTCATTCGCCATACGGACCAAGCCAGAGAGGTGGACGAGGAAACGTTCTTCCATAGCCGTGAAACCGGCGGCACGCGGGTCTCGACCGCGCTTGCTGAAATGGCGCGCATTGCAGCTGAACGCTATCCGCTTGATTTGTGGAATATCTATGCGGCGCAGGCGTCCGATGGCGACAACGAGCGTGGTGACAATGCTCAGGCGATCACGCTGCTGCGCGATGCCATCCTCCCGATCTGCCAATATTTCGCTTACATCGAAGTCGCCGAGCCCGATCATGAAGCGGCGACGTCGTCGGTTTGGAAAATGTATGAGAACCTTGGCCAAGCCGGCCCCGCCATGCGGAGAGTCTCGACCCGGCAGGAAATTTTTCCCGTATTCCGCGATCTCTTCCGCGCTGATGAGGGCGCGTCATCATGAGCGCGCTTCTGTTTGACGATTCAGACTGGAGTTTTGATACGATCCAGCGCGTGCATGATGAGATCGAAAAAATCGCGTGCGGCGAGATGGGGCTGGAGATTTATCCCAACCAGATTGAAATCATCACCGCCGAGCAGATGCTCGACGCTTATGCGGCGACCGGGATGCCGATTTATTATCCGCACTGGTCGTATGGCAAACGGTTTGTTCAACATGAAACGCACTATCGCAAAGGGATATCTGGGCTGGCCTATGAGATCGTCATCAATTCAAGCCCGTGCATTTCCTATGTGATGGAAGGCAATACGATGGCGATGCAGACGCTCGTCATTGCACATGCAGCGTTTGGGCATAATCACTTCTTCCGCAACAATTACACGTTCCGCGATTTTACCGATCCTGCGGGCATTCTTGATTATCTGGTGTTTGCGCGCAATTTTGTCGCAAGCTGCGAGGAGCGCCACGGCGTAGACGCGGTTGAAAGCGTGCTTGATGCAGCGCATGCGTTGATTGGGCAGGGCGTCAATTCATCGCCGCGCCGTCGTCGGCCGGATTTAAAAACCGAAGAGGCCCGCCTTCGGGAACGACGCATTCACGGCGAGAGAATCCATAACGAACTTTGGCGGACGCTGCCGCGCGCGATCGCCGAGCCAGCCAGGGCGCCCGACGAGACGCTGGTGCGCAAGTTGCTGGAATTGCCGCAGGAGAACCTGCTTTATTTTCTGGAGAAGAACGCGCCCAAGCTGGCGTCATGGCAGCGCGAATTGCTACGCATCGTGCGATTGATGGCGCAGTATTTTTATCCCCAGCGCCTCACCAAGGTTATGAATGAGGGCACGGCGACCTTCGTTCATTATGCTATCCTCAACAAGTTGCATGAGCGCGGGCAGATCAGCGACGGCGCCTTCCTTGAATTTCTGACCTCCCACACGAACGTCATCATGCAGCCTGCTTTTGATTCAGGGCATTTGGGCGGTCTTAACCCCTACGCTCTTGGCTTTGCGATGATGCGCGATCTTGAGCGCGCGTGTCTGGCTCCTGACGATGAAGACCGCATCTGGTTGCCGGACATTGCAGGTTGCGGCGATCCTGATGGCGCGCTGCGCGAGATCTGGGCGAACTTTCGCGATGAGAGTTTCGTGCTGCAATATCTATCGCCAAAGGTGATGCGCGACTTCCGCCTGTTCAGCCTGTTGGACGATCCTGCCGATCCCATGCTTTTGGTGGAGGCGATCCACAAC
>CANJPM010000169.1 GCA_947476075.1 Beijerinckiaceae bacterium | reverse complement strand
GGACGATGAGTACACGTCGCGCATCAAACGCGCTCACGAGCACCTGCCGCGCCTCAAATCGCTCTGGCGCAGTGTGCTCAAAGACGACGGATTGCCCGTTGGCGTTTTCCACCACGCTGGCGCGAGGCAAGGCCAGCCCCTCCATCGCCTCGCCTGTTTGCACGAAGACGCTCGCCAATTGGCCGATGCGCAGATCGTGCTGCTGTTCGCCAATTGCAAAGTGAACGGGGAGCGACTGGCTGCGGTCCGATAGGCCAGAACCCCTGTGCGCCAGCGCGATCGTGCGCCCGTCGGGCAGACGCGCATCGGCCTGCTTGATCTCGGGCAGGGCCGAGAAGCTCAGCGCCTCGATCCACAGGCGCGAAGGCTCAACGATCTGGAAGATGATCGCGGTTGGCTCGGCGAGCTTGCCTGCAATTGCACTGCTTGAGGCGATAATTCCTGACGTGGGCGCCACGAGCGCCTCCACCTGGCGTCGTGCGAGCGCCTCCCGGCGATCGTTGAGGCCCGCAAGCTCGACACGCGCCTCGTCCAATTGCACTTGGGCGACGGAGCCGCTGGCCGTCAGGCGCTCATAGCGCGCGATGCGCTGAAGCACGAGTGCGATCTGTTGGTCGAGTTCTCCCTGTTTTTGGCGCTGATCTGAGATTTCAGCGGCGCTCAGCGGCGTTGCTACATAAGCCAGCACGTCGCCGGCTTTTACGCGGGCGCCAAGCCTGGGAAAGCCAGCCTGCGGGGCAGACAGGCGTCCGCTCACCGAGGCCTGCACGACGCCGCTGGCGTCAGGATCGGGGATCACACGGCCCGGCAATTCCACAATTCGCGAAAGGCTTGCAGGCTGTGCAATCAGCGTGCGCACGCCAAGCAAGTGCTGCGTCGGCTTGGGGATGAACAGCGACCCGTCCGGCAGACGTTGCGCCTGATCGCGCGCTGATGCGGGAGCATGGTCGAAAGCTGCAAGTCCGATCACCAGAGCGACGACTGCGATACCCTTTCGGCGTCGCAGCCTCATCGCCAGCGCGCCCAGCAGAAAGCCCAACGCGCCAAAGCCTAAAGCGCCGCTGGCGGAGCTGGCCACGCGACTGAAGCCCATATGTGCATGGTCTGGCGCAGCCGCCACCTGGGGCGTGACGAGCGATGCGGTCAACACCTCGGCGCCCTGCGGGCCGATGATCGTGAACAGCAGCTCATGCGAGCCAGTTACCTTTGACCATGGCGCGTCGATCGCATAGGCATCGCTGACGGCTTTTGCTGTGGCGGGACCGGCGGGCGTCTCGACCACAATGGCCAGATCGGTGGCCGGTTCGTTGGTCGCAAAGTGGTCGACGTAGATCGACAGCCAGCCGTCGCGGGCGATGGCGACCAGCTCGAAAGCGTCCGACAAAGCTTGAGCACGCGGCTCGCTGGCGACGGAAATGGGTGGCGGGGGGGCGCCGTGGTCGTGACCCTCGTGAGCGAACGCGGGCAGGGCGCATGCGGTGTTCAACACTGCAAAGATTGCGGCGATATGGATGGATTTCATTAGAGTCAGTCCTGCATCTGAAACCGTGCCCGCAGCGCTGGGCTGCGGGCGTCCAAAGGTTCAGAGCTGGACTCGAGGCGGTTCCTGAAGCGTCTGCGCGCTCAATCCTGACAGCAGACTGTCTTGTGGCGGCAAAAAACGCCGGTTCGACGCAAATGCGGCGAGGAAGCCGGGCAGCCCGCTCGCTATGGCAGCGCCGCAGCAGCTTGCGCCAGAGAGCAAGCAGCAGGATTCCGAGCATGCGGCCTGCGGATCACCTTTTAGCGGGGCGTGTTCCTCCGATTGCGCGGGCGCCTCGGCGGCGGGGAGCTGCGAGCGTGTTGCAAGCTGATCCGAGTCGACTGCGACCACGTTCACGGACGCCAGCGTTGCCGAAATCATCTCTTGCGTCGCATGATGATTTGGATGAGCCAAGGCTGTGCTGTACGGCAGGAAAATGGCGACAATCATGATAATTGCGGCCGCGGCCCAGTCCTTGAGTAAAGGCTTCCCATCCATGATTATAGTGTACCCAAGCTAGTGCGCGCAGGCAAGCGGCGGCATAGCGACAAAGCCAGCGGGCTATGGTCGCCGCAAAGTTGGCGAATATGAAAAGCGGGGACAATTCCAAGTCGGCCAATTGGCTGATTACTTCTGTGCCGCAGGAGCAGGCGGTGGAGCTTCTGAACGTCGCCGACAGAAGTTTCCGCAGCGCCAAGCGCCTCATGGAAGAAGCTGCGCCTGAATTAGTCGTGGCCTTTGAGACGGGCGCAGTTTCCGTTTGCCGCTGATCTGCCCCCGGGTGATCGTTTGTTGCGAATTGTTGGAAGTAGTAGTCGGCAAATTTGCCGACTACTCTTTTCTCGCAAAAGCAGGCGGCTGTAATCCTGAATATTGTCGATCAAACCTTCGCCGCCCCGCTGGCGGCCTGGTGCTGGCTGGGGTGCTACTCGGCCTGTTCATCGCGCCCGCCTTCTTCGGTCTGTCGGCGTTCGTCGGCGCCGGGCTGATGTTCGCAGGGATCACGGGCTGGTGCGTAATCGCGAACGTCCTCCGCGTCATGCCGTGGAACCGACGCGCGTTGGCCTGAAGTGATCATGGACACAGCTACCATTCTAGCCGCACTCACCGCGGGCGGAGTGATCGGCCTCATCCTTGGCTTGGTAGGCGGGGCGGGTCTATCCTCGCCGTACCGTTGTTGATCTATGTTGTGGGGATTTGATAGCTCCATGCTGCGATCGGTACAGCTGCCGTTGCGGTTGCCGTCAATGCGTTCTGTAGCATGATCTGCCATGCGCGCGCCGGGCGGGTGAAGTGGCGGTGCGCAGGGGTGTTCGCAGTACCGGGCATGATCGGCGCAGCAAGCCCGCACGGACCAAGCCACAGCCAGCAAAGAACTCAAGGAACATAAGACGCCGAAGCAAGGATAAATTCGCTCATGGATTAGTGCGGTGATTCTCGCAACAAAGCTTTCGCTAAAAGGTGGCCGTGTGCCGGTCGCCGTAGTAGATTCTGACGTTGCTGCCGAGGCGGATGTCGACTCCAACACAGGCAAAGCGAGGTCGAGAACACAATGAAGCGCTAGAGCTTCCATTCGTGACACTGGGCGTGACATCAGAACGGGCAAAGAGCCGTCTAGTATCGCCAACCCATTGATTTTATTGGTGCCGGCTAGAGGAGTCGAACCCCTGACCTACTGATTACAAATCAGTTGCTCTACCAACTGAGCTAAGCCGGCGTGCGCTTGCGCGCGTGATTGAGCTACCAGCCCCGTAAACCTTGCGCAAGGGGCAGGCGGCATGGGCTGGTCATATGCCGGCGTAGAGGTGAAAAAAAAGCCCCGCAGCGAACTGCGGGGCTTCTGTTTCTGCTCGCTGACGCTACTTGGTTTCCACCGAGTAGATGTCGCGATCCTTCGTCTCGGGGACGAAGATGAGACCGATGACGACCGTGCCGAGCGCGATCACGACCGGGTACCAGAGGCCGTAATAGATGTCGCCGGTCGAGGCCACCATGGCGAAGGCGGTCGGCGGCAGGAAGCCGCCGAACCAGCCGTTGCCGATGTGGTAGGGCAGCGACATGGCGGTGTAGCGAATGCGCGTCGGGAAGAACTCGACGAGCGCCGCTGCGATCGGGCCGTACACGGCCGTCACATAGAGCACCAGCACGGTCAGGATCGCGATGATCTTGAGCGATTGCAGGTTTGTGAGCGCTTCAAAGAAGCCATTCAGCTTCATGAGGCTCGGGTCGCCCGCCTTCGGATAGCCAGCTTCCTGGGCAGCCGCTGTGAAGCTCGCCATGTTCTTGGGGATCGCGGCGTCGATAGCCACTTCCTTGCCGCTTACGAGCACCTTGGCGGCCGAGCCGGCAGGCGCGGCGACCAGTTCGTACTTGATGGCGGAACGCGCCATGGCCACGCGAGCCACGTCGCAAGGCGCCGTGAAGGTACGGATGCCGACGGGGTCGAACACCGAGCCGCAGGTCGCAGGATCAGCCACGACTTGCACCTTCACCGTTTCGATGGCGCGAGCCAGCGTCGGGTTGGCGATTTGCGTGAGCTGCGTGAACAGCGGGAAGTAGGTGATCGCGGCGATGAAGCAGCCAGCCAAAATCACCGGCTTGCGGCCGATGCGATCGGACAGCGAACCGAAGAAGATGAACCCGCCGGTACCCAGAATCAGCGACCAGGCGATCAGCACGTTGGACGTGAACAGATCGACCTTGAGGATGCTCTGGAGGAAGAACAGGGCATAGAACTGGCCCGTGTACCACACCACGGCCTGACCGGCGACGAGGCCGATCAGCGCGATGATGACCATCTTGCCGTTCTTCCACTGGCCGAAAGCTTCCGACAGCGGCGCCTTGGACTGGGTGCCTTCTTCCTTCATCTTCTGGAAGGCAGGCGATTCAGCCATCTGGAGACGAATCCAGACCGAGATCGCGAGCAGGAAGATCGAGAGCAGGAACGGAATGCGCCAGCCGTAATCAGCAAATGCTTTTTCGCCGAGGTAGGTGCGCAGCATCAGAATGATCATCAGCGAGAGCAGCAGGCCGATGGTCGCCGTCGTCTGAATCCACGAGGTGTAGAAGCCGCGACGCCCGACAGGCGCGTGCTCGGCCACATAAACCGCCGCGCCGCCGTATTCGCCGCCCAGCGCCAGGCCCTGAAGCATGCGCAGGATGATGAGGGTGACGGGCGCGATCCAGCCGATCGTCTCATACGACGGCAGAAGGCCGACGATGAAGGTCGACAGACCCATGATCAGGATGGTGATGAGGAAGGTGTACTTGCGGCCGACGAGATCGCCGATGCGGCCGAAGAACAAGGCGCCGAAGGGACGCACAAGGAAGCCCGCAGCAAACGCGAGTAGGGCGAACACGTTGCGGGTTGTGGGGTCGAACGCGGAGAAGAATTGCGCGCCGATTACGGCCGCAAGCGACCCGTAAAGATAAAAGTCGTACCATTCGAAAACCGTGCCAAGCGAAGAAGCGAGAATGACCTTCTTCTCTTCCTTGGTCATCGGGCGCGGCGTTACGCGCTCCGTTGTTGACGCCATGCTCATGTGTTTGTCTCCTCTCAAGCGTTTTAAAAAAAACGCACCCCCCGCAAACGCCATGCGTCTGCGCTCCGTGTCGGCTATTTCTGCGGCGTACGCGTAACTGCGTCCGTTCCCCCGCGCATACCAGCGGATCCTGGCGTTAGCCATGCTCCGCCTTCCTATTGCTCCTGCGCCGCTTGATGGGCGAGAGCCAATTCCGGAGCGCCAGCTTTTCAGATGACGCGCCCAATATCTCAGGTGCTCTTATTTGAGCGCGGTGTGAATGGGACGATGGTCTATAGCGCCCTGCCTCCGGCGCTTTCAGATGCGGTGGACAGATACAGTGGAATTGTCGCGTAATATTTGATTTATCAAGATTTATCCTCACTTCTGCGCCGGCGCCGGGCTATTGCGGCCAATCGGGCGCTCCACAAATAGTTTTGGCGTCCGGGCTGAAGCCGCGCGGTTAGGCGGCCTGTCCCTAAAACTTAAGTCGTAGAAGCGCCCGAAAACGGCCAACGCGCTTCCGCCGCCTGAAGCTCTTTCGAGCGTGATTCGCGGCGCGCGTCCGGAGCTCAAATTAAGCATCTGTAAAGATTTGACGCACCCGGACTCAACTTTTCCCGCCTCAGGCTTCAGTATGGGGCGTCAAGCAAAGGCAGAGCGCGTTTCGCGTTTCAGGAGTTCATTATGTTTGTTTTGAAAATGGGAGCTGCCTGTGGCGCTCTGGCGTGCATTTCGGCACTCGCTTTTGCCGCGCCAGCGGTCGCCCAGACGAAGGTTTACGTCAAGGTTGTGGTGTCTCCCCAGACTGCGCAATCTTATGCCGCGCAGCCTTATGAAGCGCCGACGCAATATGTTGAGCCTGCGCCGCAAGCCTATTACGCGCCCCAGCCCGTTTATGCGCAGCCGCAAGCCTACGCTGCGCCGTGCCCGCAGGCTTTGGCGTACGCGCCCGAGCATATGCATCCCGTGCATGAGGTTCCCCATGGCGTGCGCTACAACAGGCCACGCACGACAATCGCCCATGTGCAACAAAGCCCTGTCCCGCAGCCCTATTACGGCGGCGGTACGCAATATGTAGTGGAGCCCCATATGCGTCCCGTTGCGCATTCGCGTTGGCGCTAGCTCACAACCTCAGGCGCTTTTGCCCAGCTTCAGGCGCGTAATCGTCAGCGCTACGGCGCAGGCGTTCGACACGTTGAGGCTGCGCACGGCGCCTGGCAGGTCGATGCGCGCGAGGACGTCGCAATTCTCGCGCGTGAGGCGCCGCAAGCCTTTTCCTTCCGCGCCCAGCACAAGCGCGAGAGGGTGGGACAAAACCGTGTCCTCCAGCGATTCCGGCCCGTCCGAATCCAGGCCGACGCGCAGATAACCCATTTTACCAAGGGTTTCGAGCGCGCGCGCAAGGTTCACCACGCTGGCGATCGGCACATGTTCCAGCCCGCCTGAAGCTGCTTTGGCCAGCACCCCGGTGTGGGCGGGCGAATGGCGCTCGGTGGTGACGATGCCGGTGACGCCAAACGCGGCGGCCGTGCGCAGGATGGCGCCGACGTTGTGCGGGTCGGTCACCTGATCGAGCACGAGCAGGAAGCCGTCGGCGGGCAGGTCTTCAAGATCGACCACGGGGAGCGCGCGCGCCTCAAGCAATACGCCCTGATGAACAGAATCCGGCGAGACGCGACGATCAATCTCGTCGAGCGCGACGACGTTGACCTCGACGCCGCTGGCCTCGATCTCGGGGGCGAGCTTGTCGGCGGCAGGCTGCGTCGCCCAAAGACGCACCAGCTTGCGTCTGCGGGCGCGCAGAGCCTCGCGAACGGAGTGGAAGCCCCAGATGAGTGTGATGTCAGGCGCGGTGCGCGCCAGCGCCTCGCGACCGCCCTGGCGTTCCCGCTTCTGCTTGAACCAGGGCTCCGGACGCCCGTTGGCCGCTCCCGCCTTCTTTGAGCCCAATCCCGACGCCGGCTTGGGCGCTGAGGACGCATTTCCGCCCCAAGGCGTGCGCTCGGGGATGCGATCAGGCGCGCGGGGCATGAATTCTCCACGGTCGCCAGCTTTTGGCCCAGTGTTTCTGTCGTCCCGACCCGCCTCCCGTGGGGCGTTCTCCCGACTTGGCCGTTTTCTGGTCACTTGCTCCGCCTTTCTGTGTCACTGTTGCATGGCACAGCGCGCGTGCGTGCGTAAACGACAAAATTGGGTTGACATGATCGGCCGCTGTTCGCATAAGCGCGCTCGAAAGAGCTCGTCTTCGTGGCGGGCTTTTTTGATCCGGCGTCTCTCACATCGGGAAGAAGTCGCGGCCTGCCGCGTATTCTATGAGGGGCGGCGTAATGGGGGAATGTCCCGAGCGGCAAAGGGGGCGGACTGTAAATCCGCTGGCTAAGCCTTCGTAGGTTCGAGTCCTACTTCCCCCACCATTCTTAACATCTGGTTCCATCGATGAACGGCCCCCGTCAGGTTTTCGCGGCGGTGCTTGTTCGCCTGGGTCTCCTCCGTCAACGCCGCGGCTTGTCCGGTTTAGTGGCGAGTTTTGCCGCACTTGAGCCTGTCTTGCCCAAATCAGCTTGGCTGTCCGGTCAAATAATTGATAGAATACTTACTTGTTTACCTCACAGGTAACGCTGACCTCGTCGCTGCGAGAATTGTTTAAATACCCGACAACATTCCCGAAAAGCGGCGCAAGGCCTCTCTTCGTTCCATAGGCTCTGATGTCGCTGAGTTTCGGTACGCTCAGGGTTGCCTGGAAGGTTTCAAAAGAATTTCCACCCATGCTTGAAATGGTGATTGCAACGCCTTTGGATTTTGCACTTAGCTCACCGTCTGCTGATTGCTTCAGCGCAATCCCGTTGCCGCCTGTGTATAACAGGCACGACAATATTGATTGTGCGGCTATCGCAGGGGAGCTGATAGCAATGAGCGCCAGAAATATTAACGTGATCAGTCTTTTCATCGCGTATCCCCCCTGTTCAAATTCTCGCTTTGTCCGCTGTGATCGACCCGCCCACACTTGCGTGTCCGCCATCTGCATCGCAGCGGCCGTTGTATGGTGGCTCTGATCAATGAGTCCCTGGACGAGGCCAGTTTATGGTGCAGTTCCCATCCCCGCCAATCATGGCGGGGATATTGAAGACGCTAACCTTCTAATT
>CANJPM010000168.1 GCA_947476075.1 Beijerinckiaceae bacterium | reverse complement strand
ATGAAAGCAAAGCCCAGTACAACGCATGGCGCCCGCATGGAAAGCATCGCTAAACCCCTTGTCGCTCAGGCGCATATGGCGTCGGATACATGTGCGAGAACGAAGCCGCTGGCGAAATGTTCCTGAGCCAGAGGGAGTAGCGGGCAGGGGGTAGGGAAAAGAAGATCCCTCCTCTGTCGTCTGCTGACGCAAACGACGTCTTCTCCCGCAGGCGGGAGAAGCTGAGCGCAAAGCATGACGGATGAGGGGATCTTCTAATGCCCGCGCGCGCTTGCTTACTTACTTACTTACTTACTTGCGCGGCCAGCTGAAATCGTCTGCGCGGCCCCTTGGAGCCTCTTCCATCGGCAGGCCCTGGATGAGCACTTGCTCGACGATGACGCGCGATTGCTGATCGCGCTGATCGGTCTGGCGTGGGCTTCCGGCAAGTTCGCCGCCGGGCGACAGGGCGAGTCCGGTCAGCGGCAGAACAGGACCCTTTTCGGGGCGTACGGGAATGACGACCGTCGGCGCTGCGGCAGGCGCGGGAAGTGCAAGTTGCGGCGATTTCTGGCCTGAGTCTGGCGCGGGAGCGTTATCCAGCGGCGGGACGATTACGATGGCCGGATCGATTGCAGGGGATTTTTTCTCAATCAGGCGCTTTATGTCGCCCTCGACAAAATAGGCGAGCTTGCGGGCGCCCGCGCGTGTGAAATGCACGCCGTCGCCGGCGCGCAGCTTTGTGATGGCGCCATTCAGATCGGGGCCATAAAGCGCAAATTGCTGACGGTCGTCGACGAAGGCTTCCCAGACGTCGATATAGGTCGCGCCGTTTTGATTCGCGGTCT
Source organism: Beijerinckiaceae bacterium (assembly GCA_947476075.1). Classification (GTDB taxonomy): domain Bacteria; phylum Pseudomonadota; class Alphaproteobacteria; order Rhizobiales; family Beijerinckiaceae; genus Terripilifer. Next base: position 7,362 of record CANJPM010000168.1, on the reverse strand, counting down.
CGCGAAAGATTTCATTGAGTTCAAGCAAGCCGTTCGACAGTCGCTCGTTCTTCACCACCGGCATGCCGACCCATATCAGCGGCACGTTTTTCTCACGCAGGGTCCTGGCCAGATTTTGCGCCCGCTCCGCGTAAATCTCGCGCCAGCGCGGCAGGCGCGGGTCCACGGAGCCGGCGCCGTCGCGCAGCGGCTGGCGGTCGTTGCTGCCCAGCATCAGCACGATGGCGTCAATGCGCTCGGACGAGGCGACGAGATCGCGCGCCGCTTTCGCCCAGTCAAAATAATCATCGCGCACGAGGCCGGTGTTCTCGCGCGCTTTACGCAAAATTGTGACATTGGGTTGAGTGGCGAAGGTTTCGTGCAAGCCCTGCGCAAGCAGGGTTCCGATATTGTCGCCCAATACTGCAATTGTGAACGACGGACCAGCAACTGGCGCGGGGCTTGGCGGCGCCTCAGCGCTGGGCATGGGCCGCGCGCCGTCGGATGCTCCAGCTTCGGGCGCCGGGTGAGCCTGAGGCGAGACGATTGCGCCTTCTTCGCGCACATAGCCGCGAATTGGCGCAGCACGACGAATGAGATGCGTGGGTCGCTGCAAGACGCGGGGAGGGGCTGCCTGCAATCGCATCCGCTCGCGCTCGCGGGTCCAGTAGGCCGCCGCCGAGCCGTCGTCGCTTTGTGCGCGTGCGGGCGCGTTCGCGAGAATAGCCAGCGCAAGAAGAGCGCCAGCCTTCAGGCTGGTCGTGACGGATTGGCGATGATCGGCATGGCGTCGCATAAACGCATCATAGCGCGTCATGACAGCGTGTCATGGCGATTTTTTCATCTGCTCAAGCAGCGCGTGATTGGCATAGCCATCGGCCACCAGCCCGGAACGCGATTGATAGGCGCGAATAGCGGCCTGCGCCTGCTCGCCGATGCGCCCGTCGAGCTTGCCGACGGGATAGCCAAGGCGTTGCAAATGCCGCTGAATATCCATCGCCTGATTGGTGGAGAGCGGCTTGTCCTCCGTCGGCCAGCGTCCAGACAACGGCCCTGCGCCGGCGATCCTGTCGCTGAGCAGCGCGACGCCGAGCATGTAGGCGGCCGAATTGTTATAGGCGCGGATGACGCGGTAATTGGCGGTCACCACAAAGGCCGGGCCACGCACGCCCGCCGGCAGCAAGAGCGCGCCTTCGCCGCCTGTTGGCATCGCCATGCCATCGGCGCGGCGTATGCCCAGCGACGCCCATTGCGGAAATGTGCGCATGGTCTTTGGATCGTGCGGGGCGATGTCGAATTTGGGTGGCAGCACGACTTCGTAGCCCCAAGTCATGCCGCGCTGCCAGCCATGCTGGGCCAGATAATTTCCGGTGGAGCCCAGCGCATCGGCCACGTTCGACCAGATGTTCTTGTGGCCGTCTCCGTCATGATCGACAGCGAATTTCATAAAGCTCGTCGGCATGAATTGCGTTTGCCCCATCGCGCCCGCCCAGGATCCGGTCATCTGGTCGCGGCTCACATGGCCTTCCTGCAAAATTTGCAGGGCGGTGAGCAATTCGTCGCGGAAGAAATCCTTGCGCTCGCTCGAAAAGGCGAGCGTGGCCAAAGCGCGGAAAACGTTTTTATCGCCGGTGAAGCCACCGTAGCTTGTCTCCATGCCCCAGATCGCGAGCACGACATAGGGGTCGGCGCCTGTTCGGCGTTCGATGTCCGCCAGCAGCCCGGCAAGCTCTTGCGCCTTGCTGCGGCCGTCGTTGATGCGCTTGTCGCTCACCGCGCTGGCCACGTAGCTCCACACCGGCTTGACGAATTCAGCCTGCTTGGCGGTTTGTTTGGCGAGCGCTGGATCAAGCGTCACGCCCGCAAGGGCGGCGTCGAAAACGGAACGCGTCACGCCCCGGCTTTGGGCTTGAGGCCACAGACTGTCCAGAAAAGCGCGAAAGGCTGCATTATTGGCGGGTTGGCCCGCTTGCGAGGTCGCCTGCTTCGTCTGTTTCTGCGGTTCGGCGCGGGCTGCATTGGCGCCCATGGCTGCAAGCGTAACGATAGCCGCAAGAGCCGCCACGCCAAGCATCCGCAGCGCCCGGCCGCAATCGACAATATCCAGTCTACGCTCGAAGTTACGCATACTTGACTCCACGCGCTGAAGGAGACGTCAAACGCAAGCCTCCTGACGCAGCTGCACGAACAATAGGGCCAAACCGTTTCCGATTTATTGACCACTTCCGTTCATCAGGAAACTTCGCGGCAGATCTCTTTAAAAACAAATCTGTCTTGATGGACGGCGGCCTTCCCAACTTAAGGTTCACGCCAAAGTTTGTTCTCATCAAGGCTTTTATTCAAGGTCGTGGCGATCATGGATCTCGCGCTTCGTCCCGTCGGGAACTCAACGCGGTCTTTGGGCTTTTGCTCCCGGTCGGGACAATGGGAATTCTATGCAGGATCAAAAATCGCATCGTCTGAAAGCAGAAGACGCCGCGCTTGAGGCGCGCATCCGGCAGGGCGCCGTTGAATGCGTCGCGAAGCGCCGCAAGGATGCAGCGAAGATAAAAGTAACTGCTCGCGCCGTTTGATGCCTGGAAGCCTGTGATCCCCGGATTTGATCCGGGGATCAGTCTTGGCCATCCGCGCGGCGGCGAGTTAGCGCTAGCCGACGATTTTCTTCAATTCTTCAAGAAAGCCGGGGCGAATGTCGTCGCGCGACATGGCGAACGCCATGTTGGCGGCCAGAAATCCAACCTTCGAGCCGGTGTCGTAGGTCTTGCCGTCGAAGCGGACGCCGAAAAAGTCCTGCAATTCCTGCAATTTCTTCATGCCGTCGGTGAGTTGAATCTCGCCGCCCGCGCCTTTTTCGACCGTCGCAAGAATGTCGAAAATCTGCGGCTCAAGGATATAGCGGCCCGAGATAATATAGTTCGACGGGGCGCTGCCCTGGGGAGGCTTTTCAACCATTCCGCCGATCTGGAAGGTGTGGCCAAAATCCCTGGCGACCGAAACCACGCCATACATATGCGTGTCTTGCGGCGCGACTTCCTCAACCGCGATGATATTGCCGCCGTGGTTATTATAGGCCTCGATGCATTGCGCCAGGCAGCGCGTGTTGCGTTGGCCGGGCAGGGTGATCATGTCGGGCAGCAACACGGCGAATGGCTCGTCGCCGATGATGTCACGCGCGCACCATACGGCATGGCCAAGGCCCAGCGGCGCCTGCTGGCGGGTGAAGCTGGTGGCGCCGGCGGCGGGAAGATCTGCCATCAGCGCATCGTATTCTTTCTTTTTGCCGCGACGCTGGAGCGTGTCTTCAAGCTCATAGGCCATGTCGAAATGATCTTCGATCACGGCTTTGTTACGCCCTGTGACGAAGACAAAATGCTCGATCCCCGCCTCGCGCGCTTCATCAACGCAATGTTGAAGCACTGGCCGGTCAACGACGGTCAGCATTTCCTTGGGAATTGATTTGGTTGCCGGAAGCACGCGGGTGCCAAGACCGGCGACGGGAAATACAGCTTTACGAATGCGCTTGGACATGAAAATTCCATCTTTGGCGTGTTCGGGCACGCGCTTTTCAGGACGGGCGCTTTTTTCAGGCGCACGTTTGCAGGCCGTCGCAACATAAACTTCACGACTTCCGCCTAAGATCAATAGCACACGAACATTAACGTAACGTGATGCTTTTACGGAAGGTCACTTTTCATGACAGTGCTCGTTACAGGGGGCGCCGGGTTTATCGGCAGTCACATGACCCTTGAGCTTTTGGCGGCCGGCGAGACGGTCGTCGTTCTGGATAATCTGTCCACCGGTTTTGCCGCAGCGGTCCCAAAGAGCGTACCGCTTGTAATAGGCGATTTTGGCGATGAAGCCCTTGTCGCCAAAATCATCAAAGACCATGACGTGCGAGAGGTCATTCACTTTGCGGCCAAGATCGTGGTGCCGGAATCGATCGCAGATCCCGTCGCCTATTACGTAAATAATACGGCCAAGGCGCTGGCGCTGATCGGCTGCGTCGCAGAGTGCGGCGTCGAGCGTTTCATCTTCTCGTCGACCGCCGCAGTATACGGCGATCCTGAAAGCTCCCCTGTGCGCGAAGATACGCGACTGTCGCCCTTGTCGCCCTATGGGCGCTCGAAGCTGATGGTTGAATGGATTCTGCAAGACATCTCGCGCGCGCATAATATGAACCATGTGGCGCTGCGTTATTTCAACGTCGCCGGCGCCGATCCGCAAGGCCGTGTGGGACAATCGACAGCCAACGCCAGCCATCTGATCAAGACGGCGGTGCGCGCCGCGCTTGGTTTTCGCAACGGCATGGACGTTTTTGGAACCGATTACCCAACGCCCGACGGTTCCTGCGTGCGAGATTTCATTCACGTGACCGACCTTGTGCGCGCCCATCTCGACGCCTTGCGCTATTTGCGCTCGGGCGGCGACAGCATCGTGTGCAATTGCGGCTACCAGACCGGCTATTCGGTGCTGGAGGTGATCGAAGTTGTGAAGTCAGTCGCCGGCGTGGATTTTCCCGTTTGCTTGTCGGGCCGCCGGGCGGGCGATTCCGCCTCCGTCATCGCCGACAATACGCGCATCAAATCGCTGCTTGGCTGGAAGCCGCTCCACGCGGACCTGCGCGCTATGATCGCGCAATCGCTGGCGTGGGAGCGAAGGCTGCATAATCGCGCGGCTTAGGGCAGTGCTTGAGGTTGGCTTTAAGTGGACGCGGACGCGGGATCGCATTATATTGATGCGGTCCCGGAGACGCATGTGATGAACGAAGTTTCTAAAGGTAAAGGTCAGCCTGTAAGGTTCCGCGATGTGGGCGAGCTGCAGCCTGTGCAAAAGATTGTTTCGGAAGATCGCCGCCAGAAAATCATAAGCGCGGGACGAAAGGCGATGGATGAATACGAGACTACGTTTCGTATTCTTGCGAAATAATTCCCTTCATCAAATGCGACCTAAGCGAAATCGGCCTCGCAGACTGGCTGAGCAGCCAAATTTAAGTTGAGGCTTAACCCCAAAAACTGGATTTACCGCCCCGCCCGCCTATATCCAGCGTCAAAGGGGCGTCTCATGTCTGATTCTGAAGGCGACAGGTTTTCCGCGCGCGCGGCCCGTTATGCGCGCGTGGGCGCCAGCATTGGCGGCGTTGCGGCGCGCATGGCGGGCGCGCGGCTCACGGGGCGCGAGGTTGGCGACAGCGCCAACGCGGCGGCTTTGACGGCGGCGCTTGGCGGGCTCAAGGGGCCGCTGATGAAAGTGGCGCAATTCATGGCCACCATTCCTGAGGCTTTGCCTGAGGAATGGGCGGTCAAACTGCAAACGCTGCAATCCAACGCGCCGCCGATGGGCGCGGCTTTTGTGAAACGCCGCATGGTTGCCGAACTGGGGCCTGACTGGCGCTCGAAATTCCGCGAGTTCGATTTGCACCCCGCGCACGCGGCGTCACTGGGGCAAGTGCATCGCGCGATTGGGCATGATGGATCGCCGCTGGCGTGCAAGCTGCAATATCCCGACATGAAATCAACTGTCGAGGCGGATCTCAAGCAGCTCGACATGTTGTTTGCGCTGCGCAAGCGCTTCGACGGCGCGGTCGACACCAAAGAGATGGCCGCTGAAATCGGCGCCCGCGTGCGCGAAGAGCTGGATTACCAGCGCGAAGCCAAACACGCAGCGCTCTACGCCGACATTCTTGGCGCCGGCAAAGACACGATTGGCGACGTGCGTACGCCCGGCGTACGCCATGAGCTGTCCACCGGCCGCCTGCTCACGCTCGACTGGCTTGAGGGCGAGCCGCTGATGGATTTTGTCGAAGCCTCGCAGGAAGAACGCAATACGATTGCGCGGGCGATGTTCCGCGCCTGGTGGGCGCCGTTCGTGCAGCTTGGCATCATCCACGGCGATCCGCATCTGGGCAATTACACCGTGTTCCGCAATGCCGACGGGCGGGCGGGCGGCATCAATCTGCTGGATTACGGCTGCATCCGCATCTTCCCGCCCGCCTTCGTGCAGGGCGTGATCGATCTCTACATGGGCCTGCGCGATGGCGACGAAGACCTTGTGGCCAAAGCCTATGAGGTGTGGGGCTTCCGCAATCTGAAGCCCGAACTCGTGGACGTGCTCAACATCTGGGCGCGCTTCATCTATGGCCCGCTGCTGGATGATCGCGTGCGCCCGATCGCGGAAGGCGTGTCGCCGGGCCAATACGGGCGCGAACAGGCCATGCTCGTGCATCGCGGCCTGAAGGAGAAGGGGCCGGTGACGATCCCGCGCGAATTCGTATTCATGGACCGTGCGGCGATTGGCCTCGGGGGCGCCTTCCTGCGGCTCGACGCCCGCATGAACTTCTGTGCGATGTTCAACGAGGCGCTGGGCGAGGGGTTCGACGTGCGTCAATTGGCTGAACGGCAGAGTCAGGCGCTCGCCCGGGCGGGGCTTTAGGCCGGTCAAACGGCTCTGCCCGATTGCCCGCTCCGCGCGATTCGGCTAAAGCCTTCCCCAGAATTCATTCCAAGAGGCTCCCATGGCAGATCATCATCCCACGACCGGCGGCCACCCGTCGATGGATTACGCCGAACACGAGAAAACCTATGAACTTTTCCTCGTTTTGGCCAAGTGGACCACGATCCTGACTGTGGGCATCCTCGTTTTCATGGCGATTGTGCTGCTCTAACCCAAGAACCTCGCTCCGCAGGGCTTGCGGATCGACGAGACTCGCGTCACGCTCCAGACTGGAAGTTTCATTGACGCTGGAGCGTTTCATGCGCATTGCCGTGCCGGTCGAGTTAGAAGGCGAAACCCGCGTTGCGGCCACGCCCGAGACCGTCCGCAAGTTTATCGCCCTCGGGGCTCAGGTCGTGGTTCAGGCCGGGGCCGGTCTTAAATCCGGCGTTCTGGATTCTGAATATGTCGCAGCCGGCGCAGAGATTGCGGCCTCCTTGCCAGAGGCTGTTGCGCAGGTCGACGTTGTCCTGGCCGTGCGCCGTCCTCCCGCCGCTGCGCTCAAGGGCGCCAAGCCGGGCGCGGCTGTCGTCTGCATAGCCGATCCCTACGGCGCCAATGACGCCCTGAACGAGTTCGCCGCCGCGGGGGTTCGGCTGTTTGGCATGGAGCTGATGCCCCGCATCACCCGTGCGCAAGTGATGGACGTGTTGTCGTCGCAAGCCAATCTGGCCGGCTATCGCGCTATCGTCGACGGCGCCGCCGAATATGGCCGCGCTCTGCCGATGATGATGACGGCGGCCGGCACTGTTTCAGCTGCGCGCATTTTCATCATGGGCGTTGGTGTTGCTGGCCTTCAGGCCATCGCCACAGCGCGCCGCATGGGCGCCATCGTCACCGCGACCGACGTGCGCCCCGCCACCAAGGAGCAGGTGGAATCGCTGGGGGCCAAGT
>CANJPM010000167.1 GCA_947476075.1 Beijerinckiaceae bacterium | reverse complement strand
CGAAAGATCCGCGACGGTGGTGCGCTTGCACCACTTCTGGACGGTTGTCGGAATGATCCCGTGGCGTTTGGCCAGCACCCTTTCACTCTCTTCACCGCGCTGTACTGTTCGACGGACCGCCTCTGTCGTGCGGGCGCTCCCGTGTAAAACCTTGCCCATAACGCCTCACGAAAAGGTCGACGGATTTCCGTACCATCACTTTCCGGGACTAAACACCTAGGTCTCTGTCCCCGGGCGGAGTCATCCCCTTGGCGACGCAGAGACACCCCTCCAGCTTTATTCCTCGTGAAAAATGTCGAGAGCAGGAGCTGTATTTGTAAACCCCAGCTCTGCCCATCTTGTCGCCACGCCTTCATAGACCGAGCGGCGAATTTTCGTCGATTTTGGGAACTGACTGAGATATCGGTGAGGCTTGCATGCGTCGATCAGCGCCTTTGACCCATATGGCCGCTTTTCCGCCGGAAACTGACTAGGATCGAGTCCCGTCGACCAAGTGTTCCGGCTGATATCGAGGTCGTCTTGCGGATTGCAGCGTGTACTCAGCGCCCACATCACCTGGTTCATGTCAGTTGGATCTACATCATCGTCGACGGCGATAATCCACTTGGTAAAATAGGCGGCTGCTGGGCAGGTTGCAGCCATCCCGAGGGCCTGCGCCACATGGCCAGCGTATTGCTGCTTGATTGAAATGATCAACATCCCAAACCCCGACGCCGCTGCTGGAGGCGTGAATACGCCGCGGACGCCAGGCAGACCCATGCGACCCAAATCGTCCAGAACGCGTGCAGACCGAGCGATCGCGTAATACATGCCCTGTTCGCATGCTGGGTAACGCGCCATCAGTGCGGCGGTGATGATGGGTTTGTTTCTGAAATGAAGCGCTTTGACTTCGATCACAGGCTGTGGCGATCTTGGACTCCCATAATACCCGGTAAATTCCCCGAGCGGGCCTTCATCAGCCATTTCGCCGGGCCGTAGAACTCCCTCAATGACGATCTCCGCCCGGGCCGGAATTGGGATGCTTCCGAAGGCTCCCTTCGTGAGTTCAACGGGGTGACCCATGAGCGCCCCGGCGGCGTCGATTTCCGAATCGTTGGGGCCATAAACAATTGACGCCGCCATGAAGAGGGCGGGATCAATGCCGTAGGCCGCCACCACTTCGCATGGCTTGCCTTGCGCCCACCACGCTTCGCGATCAAGTTTGCCGTGCTTGCCCGGAGAGCAATAAAGCCCCACGCGATCGTGGGTATGAAGCATCTGACGGTAAACGCCGGCATTGATCCGCCCGCTGCGCGGGTCTGCCGTAAACGTGACGTCACCGGTGCCGATGTATCGGCCGCCGTCCTCCGGCCAGAATTTGGGAATTGGTAGGAGGGTGAGATCGATGTCGTCGCCCAGGAGCACGTTCTCGTTAACCGGCGCAGATTCTTGTGGCACAAACACGGGCGCTACTTTGGACCTCATCAATTTTCGAGTTTCGTCTATGAGCGCCGAAATCGACATCGCAGGATCCAGGCCCAGGGTGAGCGCATATCGCTCCTTGCTGTTCCCGAGCATGTTTGTAAGTACGCGAGCGCCCAGAGGGTTGTCGTGCAAATTTTCAAAGAGGATTGCCGGCGCGGTTTCGTCCTGCGTTCGCATGTAAGTGATCGCGGACAATTCTTCATTAGGATCAACTGCCGCCGAGATTCGGTGGACGTTGCCGTGACGCTCGGCAAGGTCGATCCATTCCCGCAGGTCACGCCATGCAGCAGGGGGTCTGCTCTCGCTGCTCCTCGGGGGCAGCGGAATATCTTTGTATGATTCATCCATCTCGATCCCTCGCTCATCCACCCAATCGTGGGCACACGTCATTCAATTAACCCTTGCCTACGTTGGCAATTTGGACGCGGCGTCGACATCGGCTGCGCGATCTTGGCAACAAGCCTCAAACATGGGCCGCTTTTGCCGCCTTGTCGGAACCTTGATCCAATATTCTGATCTTAGATTCTGATCCGTGTCACCTTAGACTATAACGTTGTAAGATTGCTATCATGCGCAGGGTCGGAACTTGTTGCGCTCCTATGCCTCAAGAGGGACTATCGAAGTATGAATGACAAGGCCTTGATTGCCTACGTGGCAGGACCGAATGCGACTATACACTTCTCCCCGGCGCTCGTGACGTCGAACAAGGCGCGGGTCAAGCATGGATTGCCTCCGCTGGAGAACATCCATGGTGAAGGCGTGCGGTTCGATATGCTGCGACCGCAACGACTTGCGGCGCCAGCGAAAGTCTACATCGAGCAGTTCACCGCCCATCCGATGGAGCGCGATAGCGCGGAGCTTTATGCTGCGCCGGACGGTTATCTCGACAAGGCTGGGAAATTCAGCAAGACTCTCGTCAACCATGATGACACTCCGGTCTATGAAGCAGAGCTTTATCCCGATGACGGTCTCTACATGCTGCCCTATATGGCGATGCGGAAAGATGGCATGCCATGGAACGGCGAGATCTCTAAACCTTCGTCAGCGCCCGTTCGCCAAGCGTTTTATCCGGATGGATCGCGCATTGTAGAAGAGATCAACCGTTTCGAAGTGACGGATGATGGACTGGGGAATGCGCTTTCGAGAGCAGCTCATTTCGATTTCTACAGGTCTGCGCCCTCGGCCGGATACACGTCTGCAGGCGCCGACGGGACCAATCCGCCCGAGCAGCTTGGCGTCGACTTTTTCCCCTACCGGCCCGCAAGCGTAGCAAGACACCCGCCACGCTCGACCCTTGCGGCAATCACCAATAATGTTCAGCATTTGGTGAACTCTGGCCGCTACACTGGTATTTTGTGGACGCAGGGTAGCCCGCGCATTGAAGAAACGATCTACTGGCTGAACCTTCTGATCGACACGCAGATCCCTATAGTTGGATGCGCTGCTCAACGGGGCCATCGACAGCTGGGAGACGACGGCGCAAAGAACATAGTTGACTGCGTGGACTACATAACCTCGCGAGTATGGGCGGACGCTGATGGCGCCAACCGGATGGGCGCTGTCCTGATCCAGGAGCAACAGATATTCGCCGCGCGGGACGTGCAAAAAGGTGACGCGCGACCCGGTGGGTATGTGACGACTGGAGGCCACGGCGGAATTGTAGGTGGCGTGGGGTTTGGCGGGTCGCCACGAATTACCTACGTACCAACCTCTCGTCACACAAAGAACTCGGCGCTTAACCTCTCGCGCATCCCGAACATCGTAGATGGCGTCTCGGCGGACGCTGGCCGAGTTCCGGTTATCGTAAAAGACGAGGCAGGCGCCCTTTTGCTTAACTCAATTCCGCGCGTAACAATTATCAAGGATGGCAACTTCGTTGGTGAAGATGACGATTATACAGGCGAGCAGGATAAATTAATCGAGTGGATGGTCAGTGATCAGCTCGCGCGCAGTCCACTCTCGGGCTTTGTAGTAGAGGGGCTTTCGCCCTATGGCACTCCGTCCACACTGGCGCGCCACAAAGCTTTGGAACGGGCGGTTCTCCATGGAATACCGGTCGTGTGCGTCGGCCGCGGGAATAATGAGGGTTTCACGCCGCCTACCAACCTCTTTATCGGCGGCCGAAATCTGACCAGCACAAAAGCGCGCATGCTTCTGATGGCGTCGCTTCTGCGCCTTGGATCTCTGCCTCCCGCGCAGATGCCGCTGCAACCCACGGATGAAGAGTTCGCGGCAACTCGCGGCGCGCTCGCCGCGTTTCAGGAATTATTTGATACGCATTGAGCAGGTCATTGTCAGCGAACAAGCGCTTTCGCGTCTGAAATAACCTTGGCGGACGTCGCATATAACGCGGCGACCAATCTCTCAGCCTCGGCGCCGGATACCACGTTTATCGGCAGCTTCATCTTTGAAGCTTCCTGCAAAAGGTGAGGATCCTTTGCCGCACCTTCAAAGCCGGTTTGCAATATAGCCATAAACTGCGCGGATGTGTCTGCGCTCACAATAAATGGACGGCCAAGCGCCGAAGGGCCTATCAAAAGATTGACGAGTTGCTTTTCATGTTCACCCGACGCCACGTCCCCGATAAAAGGAACCCCCGGCGGAAGTCCGGCTACCGGCGTCGTTGAGAAACTAACAAGCGGCGCGATACTCCCATTCCCTATCCAATCAGGCGGAATGCTGCTCCACGCCCCGCACCCGCCATCAAGCTCACCGCGTTCGATCGCGATTCTTTCGTCAGCGCTGCCTGGATAACCTGTAACGACATGCGTTGGAGTTCGAGCGACGTTCTTCAGCAGCATTCCGTTGACATGGTTGGATGAGCCGACGGCGGGAGCCCCGATGTTAAATCTTGTCCGCTTGCGCAAGTCGTCGAGCGTCTTGATTCCGTTTGCCGCCCAAGAGAAGCAGACCGCCGGCACGGAGTCCAGACTGCCGATCCACTTGTAGTCGGTCAGCTTGGTGCGAACCTGCTCGGGATTAAACTGGGATTCCGTGATCAGCCCATAGTTGAAAGTCACCATGGATATTGTGCCGGGCGCGGATGGCGTAGCCAAGGACTGCACCGCCTTGAGACTGCCGCTTCCAGGCATGTTCTGCACGGTGACTTTCGGGCCGCTCGGGATATGGTTTCCTATATGCCGGCCTAGCAGTCTGGCGTACGTGTCGGTTCCGCCTCCAGGCGAAAATCCGACGACGATGTTCACGGCTGTCAGAGCTGACTGTGACTGTGACTGTGACTGTGACTGTGCTTGTGCAGAACCAGTCAGGGCAACGATACTCAGCACAACGACCACTCGTATGTTCATATATCGCTCCTTCCGTTGTGCTAAGACGTAGCACCCGTCGTGACTAGGCTTGTTGAAGCTTCGACCTGAAAAGAGAGAAGGTTCGCTCGTCGGCCGTTTTTGTGATTTGGGCATTATACGTTTCTGGCCGATGATGATTTGCGAAAGCGTGGACAGCATCATCGTAAGGATAAACGATGGCATGCTGATTGTTTTTAACTGCACTGATGATCTTTTCCATCACGGGCGGCGGTGTGCGGTGATCGAGTCTCCCGAGATGCAACATCGTGGGACGGGAGATCCGTGCCCCATCGTCAAGAAAACTGTCGATGCGTGTCCCGTAATATCCGACGGCAGCGTCGGCGTCCGTTCGAGAGCCGGCGAGATACCCCATTGTGCCGCCCAGACAAAAGCCAACGACCCCAACTTTACCACTGCATTCAGGACGGGCGCGCAGAGTGGAAATGGCGGCCTGCATATCAGCAACGCCGGTCTCATAATCGAAGCGCTCGTGAAACGACTTGGCCTGAGCGAAATCTTCCTTGGTGTAACCGAGATTTACGTGCCTTTGCATTCGCCAGAAAATATCAACTGCAAGCACAGCAAACCCCTCCCGCGCGTAGCGTTCGGCCATTTCGCGGAGACCCTGATTAACGCCGAAAATTTCAGGAATCATGACTATTCCCGGCAAGGACTTTTGACTGAACGTGTATAGCCAGCCATCGAACGTTTTGCCACCAACTGGAATTTGAATCAGACTGACCATGTTTTCCCCGTTCATATTCAATCAGCGCAAAGTAATAATCAGTTGATGCGCATTCCGGTTTCCCTAATCACATCCACCCAAAGGGTCTTGTCAGACTCAATGCGCTTACGAGCTTCTTCACTCGTCGATGCGACGACCCTGATATCCTGCTTTACGAAAGCGGCTTTTATGTCGGGGTTATTGAGTTCGATGCGCACGGCTCGTTCGAGGACGGCGATGATGCTGTCCGGCGTTTGTCCCTGAGCAAGAAGGATGAAATCATTTTCAAGGCGAAACCCAGGAAAGCCTGACTCAGCAACGGTGGGTACCGCAGGCAGGATGGACGACCTGCTCTCCGAGGAAATCGCCAACGCCTTGAGCGTTCCTGCCGCGACGTGGGGAGCAAGGCCGACCGTTGCTCCAAACGCCACCTTGAACTGCCCCGTTAGGAGATCATTGACGAGTGGCGCGCTTCCGCCATAGGGTACAGGCGTGGTCTTGAAGCCTGCCTTCAACCTGAAATACTCCATCACTAGATGCGCCGGGGAGCCGTTGCCGGAATGACCATACGCAATAGGCTCGTTTTTTCGCGCCCACACGACAAATTCATCTAGCGTCTGCACCGGCGTCGACGGATGCACGACAAGAAGTTGCGTCGCCGAGGTCATTATGGAGATGGGTTTCAGATCGAATTGCAGTCCGGAATATAAGCTTGGATTGACCGTCAGGGTATTGCCAAGCGTTAGTAGGAGGTTGTACCCATCCGGCGGCGTCTTGCTGACATAGTTTGCACCTATGTTGCCGCCGGCTCCTGCCCTGTTCTCTATAATCACGGGTTGCCCCAACCGGGGGCTAAGACGTTCGGAGATCGCCCTGGCGACAATATCGAGAGGACCACCGGGCGCCGCCGGCACAGTCAAACGTATAGGTTGCGTCGGAAACGTTTGCGCAACGACATCGTGTAGCGTGCCCGAGAACATTATAACTGATGCCAGTAATCCAATTATGCTCTTCATATTTTTCTCCTGAATTCCAAATAATCCTGATGGGTTATTTGCTATACATCATCTGGTTCGCCGAACGCCAAGTCGATGAAAATATTCATTGCAGTGCTGTCGGGTTCAAGAATTGCGTCAAGAATCGAGAAATGACCTGCATCCGCGACCGTGAATTCACGAACCGTTGTTCCATAGTCCCTTAGCCTCACCGCCATATCTTTGGATTGCGCCTGAAACTCAGCTGTCTCTAGTTGGGCGGCAGCGATAATAACGGGAGCCCTTGTGTGGAAATCATGATGAAATAGTGGTGAGTTTCGGAGTGCTGACGCGGTGTCTAAATTGAGGATTGAATTGATTGAAAGGTTTGGTAACTGCCGAAGGTCGTATAGACCGCTGAGCAGAAACGATCCCACAATTTTTGATTGCCAGTTTGCGGGTTCGGATTTTGTGTTTCGCGAAAGCGCCATCGCTGCTAGATGGGCACCGGTCGCGTGGCCAAACAACATGAGGCGTTCCGGGACGATGCCAACTTCAGCACCTTTAATTGCGACCCAATCGAGAAGTTCGCGTACTTCGCCGACGATGGTGTCGATTGTTACTGTCGGGCAGAGATCGAAATTGGCGACAACGGCAGCGATTCCTCGTGATCGGAAAAAGCCTCCTATGAAATTCAACGCAGCCTTGTCCGATATTCGCCAGAATCCTCCATGAATAATTACGCAACAGGGTGATTGAGCGTGCGGACCGGGGAACAGGTCGAGCGTTTGCAGCGGCCCATCCCCGTAGCGTATGTCCAAGTCGGCCTTCCAGCGGCGAGTCGATTCAGCCCCTTGATGATGATGACGCTCAAGTGTCTCCTCACGGTTCGCGTGCCATTTCGCTGGACTGAATTCGAGTTCCAGACGCTCTGGCGTATAAATGCGAGGCTGCTCGCTACTAAGCCAGCTTGTGGCTGTCATGAGGACGACCGTTTCGCGACTTGCGGCTCGTTGGGGTTCTCTTTGTTGTTGTGAGCAGCATTGTTGGCGAGCGCTAGCAGATGATGGCGCGTTACTTCCGCGAGCGCGAGCGCCGCACCGGTGAGTTGCTCACCCCGGCGCGTCAGGATGCCTATCGTTCTTGCAATAGGCGGTCCGGTGATCGGCGCTGTTGCGACGTTCTGGAGCCTTAGCAGCGAAATGGTGAGGTATGGCATGGCGCCTACCCCTAAGCCCTCGGCCACCATGCCCATCAATGTATCGTGATGATAGACTTCTAAAACAGGGTTCAGCGTCATGCCGAGGTCTCTTGCGGCAAGATCGAGCGACCTGCGCATGCTTTGCTCCGGCCGCATCGCGATCATGGGATGCTTTAGTAGTGTAGAAAATGTGACGCTGCCAGCTGTCGCAAGTTCATGCTCCCTTGGCAGAACGGCGAAATATTGGTCGTCTATTATGGGATCGAAGCTGAGTCCGGGTCCTCCCGGCCCTGGTGCGATGCCGAAGTCAACTTCAGACTGGCGAACCTTCTCTTCAATTGACTCCGTGCGCTCGTCGCATAGTTTAATAGAGACTTCCGGGTGGTTAGATTTAAAAACGCGCAAAACCACAGGAAACACGGTAGCTGCTATCGACGGCACGCATGCGACAGTTAGGTTGGTAGACTCAAAAGCTGCCCGCGTGCGCATATCGAGTACGGCGGTGTCGAGGTCCAGAATCGCGCGGCGTATTCGCGCAAGAAAGCCGCGTCCATTTTCGGTAAGCTGCAAATTTCGGGTTG
>CANJPM010000166.1 GCA_947476075.1 Beijerinckiaceae bacterium | reverse complement strand
GTCAGCCAGATTGTTCGCTGCCATCCCGAGGCTTACGTGCGCAGCCTTGAGGAGGTTGCGCCGCAACACGGCCTGCTGCATCTGGACGGCGACACCGCCATGAGTCCGGGCACATGGGAAGCGGCGCTGCACGGGGTCGGCGCAGCGTGTCAGGCCGTGGACGAGGTGATGGGCGGCAAGGCGGCCAACGCCTTTGTCGCCATGCGCCCGCCAGGCCATCATGCGGAAATCTCGACGCCGATGGGGTTCTGTTTTTTCAACAATGCAGCCATCGCCGCCCGTCACGCGCAAGCCGCCCATGGCGCCACCCGCGTCGCGATCATGGATTTCGACGTCCACCACGGCAATGGCACGCAGGACATTTTTTGGGCCGACGGTTCGGTGATGTACGCCTCCACCCACCAGATGCCGCTGTTCCCCGGCACCGGCGCCGCCAACGAGATTGGCGAGCACAACACCATCGTCAACGCGCCGCTGCGCGCGGGAGATTCCGGCCCGCAGTTTCGGCAGGCGATGGAGACTGCCATCCTGCCAAGACTGGCCGCCTTCAAGCCGGACCTCATGATCGTGTCTGCTGGTTTTGACGCCCATCAGCGCGACCCGCTGGCGCAGATCGATTTGCTGGAGGAGGATTTCGCTTGGGCGACAGCGCGTCTGATGGACGTGGCCGATTCCAGCGCCGGCGGGCGTCTCGTGTCGCTGCTTGAGGGCGGCTATGATCTCGTGGCGCTCTCGCGTTCGGTCGCCACGCATGTATCTACATTGATGGGCCGCTCGCCTGCCGCCCTCGTCCAGCCATGAAAAGCTCACGAAAGGCTCATGAAACGCTCATGAAAGGCTCTTGGCTTGTCTCTTATGGATTCTCTCTATTTAGTCTGGCGATGAGATCTCGTACGGCCCTTCATGCGTTTGCGATCGCCGCCGCCGTCTGGTGGCAGGCCGCGCCTGCGCGCGCGCAGACCAGCGCCATCCCTGCCGCGCCCGCCCCCGAACCCTGCGTGAACCGCACGTTCGAGGCGCGCGGATATGTCGTCTGCACGGCGCCGCCCAAAGGCGATCTGCGCCTGTTCTTTGCCGGGGCGGACGGTGAGCCCTTCGGTTCGTTCACCGCTGTGCGCGAGGCGCTGACGCTGACCGGAGAGCGGCTCGTGTTTGCGATGAACGCCGGCATGTACAATCCTGATTTTGCGCCCTCTGGCCTGTATGTCGAGCGCGGCGTGCTCCGCAAAGCCGCCAACCAGCGCCCCGGCGCCGGCAATTTCCACATGAAGCCCAATGGCGTGTTCTGGATCAATTCAGACGGACAAAGCGGCGTGACGGAAACCGCGCGATATCTGGCCCAGCGCATCCAGCCCGCCTACGCCACCCAATCCGGGCCGATGCTGGTGATCGACGGCAAGCTGCATCCGCGCATCCGCGAAGACGGCACCTCGCGCAAGATCCGCAACGGTGTCGGCGCGTGCGAGGAAGGCCGCACCGCGTTCGCGATCTCCAACGAACCGGTGACATTCCACGAATTCGCGTTGCTGTTCAAAATCGAATTGAAATGCCCCGACGCGCTTTATCTCGACGGCTCTATATCCGCCGCCTACGCGCCCTCGCTGGGTCGTCATGATCGCTGGCGCCCGATGGGGCCGATCGTGGGCATGGTGACGAAGGGGAAGTAGGAGCTATTTCTGAGCCGCAGGCTGGAGACGCGCCCTATGTCCCAACCAGCGCGCTCGCCTCTTCATCCGCCTGCATGCCGCCTGAATCTGCACACGCCGCCAGCGCGTCGACACGCACGCCCTCTATCAGCCAATCAGGCGCGATTTCAGCCAGCGGAACCAGTACGAACGCGCGCTCCCTCATGCGCGGATGCGGCAGCGTCAAGACCTCATCATCCCATTTCACGTCGTCATAGGCGAGCACGTCTATGTCGATAAGCCTTGGGCCCCAGCGCTCAAGGCGCACGCGGCCGGCGCGTGTCTCGACGTCGAGACACAATGCGAGCAGGTCTCGCGGGCTGAGCTGCGTCTCCACCAGCGCGCACATGTTCAAAAAATCAGGTTGATCGGTTTTGCCCCACGGCGGCGTGCGCCAGACGTGCGAGCGGGCAACAACGCTCAGGCGCCTGTCCGCCTCAAGCGCCTGGAAGGCGCCGACGAATGCGCGCGCCACGTCGCCCATATTACCGCCCAGCGACAGCGCCGCGCGATGCGTCGTCATCTCAAAGGTCGACGCGGGCGAGCCGCAGGTCGACGCCCACGGCTGCAATGCGCTCCGGGATCGGCGGCTTCAGTTTGCGCACGCGCACATGCACCGCCGTCACGCGCGGAAAATGCGTCAGCACGCCACGGGCCAGCGCAGCGGCGGCCGCCTCCACCAGCTTGTAACGCTTCTCCACAAACAGCTCGCGCGTAATGCGCACGAGCGCTGCGTAATCCAGCGCGTCGTTCAAATCGTCGCTTTCAGCCTCGCGGACAAGATCAGCCTCCAGTTCGAGATCGACCGTGAACGGCTGGCCGAATTCTTTCTCGTGCGCATGCCAGCCGTGATAGGCGTGCACTTCAAGCTGCTCGATGATGACGCGTCCCGCTAGTTTCATGGCCCGCGACCCTCAATGGCTGAAAGAACGGCCAGCGCCTGCGCGTGCGCTGCGACGTCATGAACGCGTATAATATCGGCCCCGTGCATGGCGCCCCAAACATGCGCGGCGAGCGAACCGGCAACGCGCTCTGCTGCAACATCTTGTCCCGTGGCTGCGCCGATGCAGCGCTTGCGCGAGGCGCCCAGCAACACTGGCAAATCGAACGCCGCGCGCAAATCGGCGAGCCTGCGTATCTGCTCAAAGCTCTGCGCGTGGGTGCGACCAAAGCCGATGCCCGGATCGATGATGATTTTATCGCGCGCAACGCCCGCAGCCAAAGCGATGTCCAAAGAGCGACGCAGGAAGACGCAGGCGTCTGCGAAAATGTCAGTGGAGGAATCTTCGTTGGCCCTGTTGTGCATCAGTACACAATGCACGCGAGCGTCGGCGACCACACGCGCCATGTCGGCGTCAAACTGAAATCCCCACACATCGTTGACGATTGTGGCGCCAGCTTCAATCGCGCGCGCGGCGACGGCGGCTTTCATCGTATCGATAGAGACCGGCAGGCGCGTCGAAGCGCAGAGCGCGCGCACCACGGGGAGCACGCGCGCAATCTCGTCTTCGGCGCTGACGGCTGCAGCGCCGGGACGCGTCGACTCGCCGCCAATGTCGAGAATGTGCGCACCCTCGGCCGCAAGCTTCCGGCCGTGCGCGATGGCGCGCTCCTGATCGAGATAGAGCCCGCCGTCGGAGAACGAATCCGGCGTCACATTGACCACGCCCATGATCTGAACCGCGCCTGTCCATTTCAGCGCGATTCCCGGCAGCGCCGGAGCGTCAAGCGCTGGCGCGCGCGGAGTCACGTCACGGGCGTGCGCGGGATCGGCAGGTTCAGTCTTGGGCTCGTCGAGCGCATTGATGGCGCTTCGAACGCCGCGCCCCAGTGCAAACATGTATTTGTCAAACATGGGTTCGCCTCGCACGCTTAACGCGGGAACGGCCAACGCGCTGCCCCTGCCCCGGTTTGGGCGCGGTGACGCAGGAACGCGTCGGCCAGAACGACAGCCATCATCGCCTCTCCAACAGGCACGGCGCGAATGCCCACGCAGGGATCGTGACGGCCCTTGGTGCGAATGTCGACCTCGGCGCCAAAGCGATCAACGGAGCGGCGATGCGTCAAAATCGACGACGTCGGCTTGACGGCGAAGCGCGCGACGATCTGTTGGCCCGTCGAGAGCCCACCGATAATGCCGCCCGCATGATTGGAGAGAAACAGCGGCGCGCCATCATTGCCGAGCCGCATTTCGTCGGCGTTTTCCTCGCCAGACAAAGCGGCGCTGGCCATGCCGTCGCCAATCTCGACACCTTTTACGGCGTTGATGGACATCAGCGCCGATGCCAGTTCCGCATCGAGCTTGCCGTAGAGCGGCGCGCCCCAGCCGGGCGGAACGCCGTCAGCCACAAGCTCGATCACTGCGCCGCAGGACGAGCCGGATTTGCGCACGCCGTCGAGATAATCGACCCAAAGCGCAGCGGCTTCCGCGTCCGGGCAAAAGAACGGATTCTCGTCCACTTGCGCCCAATCCCAATTGGCGCGATCGATTTTATGCGGCCCCATCTGCACGAGGGCGCCGCGAACATTCACGCCCGGCATGAGCTTGCGCGCCACGCCGCCAGCGGCCACACGCATCGCGGTTTCGCGCGCCGACGAGCGCCCGCCGCCGCGATAATCGCGGACGCCGTATTTCTCGTCATAGACGTAATCGGCGTGGCCGGGCCGGTATTGATGACGGATCTCGCCGTAATCCTTCGAGCGCTGGTCCACATTCTCGATGATGAGCCCGATGGAGGCGCCGGTGGTGAGCTGACGGCCAGAAGCCTCGTCCCCCATCACGCCCGAGACGATGCGGACCTGATCGGGCTCCTGCCGCTGGGTGGTGAAGCGCGACTGTCCGGGGCGACGCTTGTCGAGATAGATTTGAAGATCGGCCTCGCTCAGCTCGATCAGCGGCGGGCAGCCGTCCACGACGCAGCCAATCAGAGGCCCGTGGCTTTCGCCAAACGTCGTGAACCTGAACAAATGGCCGAACGTGTTGTGGGACATGGCAAGTTCCGCAAAGGTCGGCAAAGGGCGAGCAGGCGCCTCTGCAAGCAAGCATTATATGCTGCTTTTACTAGGGGCGCACGGCAGGCTGGTCAAATGCTCTTCAGGCGGCCGTCTGGACCTTCGTCGCATCAAGCGGATTGACGTGAACATGGGGCTCGGCCGGAGCGCCGACCCATTGCGTGTTGCCGGGGATCGATTCGCCCTTCATCACCACCGTCAGCGGCCCCAGCCGCGCCCAATCTCCCACGACGGAATCGTAAAGCACAGTAGCCCCCGGCCCCACCGTGACGCCGCGCCCAAGATGCACACGACCGACCTTCATAATGCGGTCCTCGTAAAGGTGCGTCTGAAGGCAGGACATCATGTTCAGCGAGCAATAATCGCCCACAATCACGCAATCGAACTCGGTCACGTCGGTCAGGTCCATCCAGACCCCCTTGCCGATGCGGCAGCCATACAGCCGCAGCACCCAGGGCAGGAACGGCGTCCCGCGCAGAAACTCGCTCGACGCCTTGCCCACAAGCCCGCCGTAAAGCACGGCGACCGCTTCCGTCCGCATGGCCCAGAACGACCACATCGGCTTCATCACCGGCTTGTAGACGCCCATCAGCACCCATTTGAGAGCGGCGCAGAACAGGATAGCCACGATGGCCATGATGATGCCGGACGCCAGGAAATAGGCGATCGCCAGCCCCCAATCGCCAGTCTCCAGCGGCATGGCGATGACGTCGGCGGTGATGTAGGCCATCGAAATGAACAGAGCGGTCGGCAGCGAGGTGTGCAGAGCCTCGAAGACATACCGGAACGCCTTGAACCAGACCGGCGGCTGATAGGTGAAATTGGCGGAGATCGCCACCTTCTGCCTGTTGGGAATCGACATCGCGGGCGAGCCGAACCACGTTTCTTTTTTGCCGACACGCTTGCCCTCGGGCAATTTCGACTTCACGCCGATCAGCGCGTCATCCTCAATCACGGCGCCGGCGGAAATCACGCAATCATTGCCGAAGAACACGCGGTCGCCGGTTTTCACCTTCTCTAGCGTCATCCAGCCGCGATGCAATTCCTCGTCGCCGAACACCGCTTCGTCGCCGATAAAATTGTCGGCGCCGATGTCCACGAGATCGTAGCGACCCGCAAGATTGGTCGAGATCTCGCTGCCTGGTCCGATCTTCGCGCCCATCGCGCGATACCAATGGCGCATGTAGAGCGTTGCGTAGAGGGAGGACAGGGTCTCCAGCGTCACTTCGGTCGCCAGACCCACCATCCATTTGCGCAGATAGAAATTGGAATGGATCGAGTAAACGCCGGTGGACACGCGCGGAAGAACGATCCAGCGCACCGCAACGATGACGATCATCGCCACAACGACAAGCGCGAACGCCGTCGGCCACGTCAGCACGGGCAACATCGACCACGGCACCTCGTAATCAACCGTGCCTTTGCTGTCGATCCAGTTGTCTAGATTATAGAGGACGTAGAAGGCCGGGAAGATCGGCAGCAGCCCAAGCATCAAAATGACGATGTAGGACAGCACGTAAATCACGCCATGAACGGACTGGCGCAGGACGCTGGCCTGCGCCACCGGAGGCAGCGCCGCAATGTCCACCATGCCCGTCTTGCGCGCGGGAGAGCCGTCCCAGATCTCGCCGTCAGGCACGATCGTTCCTGAAAGCAGAGCGGTAAGATCGCCAATTTGCGCGTCGCGCCCGATGTGAACGTTGGGACCAAAGACCGAGCAATTGCCGGTATAGGCGCCCTCGCCTACCGAGATCGCGCCGATGTGCACTTTGTCGCCAATCACTTCCGCATTTGCGAATTTGGTCTTCAGTCCGGTCGAAACGTTGTCGCCAATCGTCAAAAGGTCGATCGCGCCGGCTTCGAACTCGCCGATCATGGCGTCTTTGCCGACTTTGGCGCCCAGGGCCCGCATGTACCAGCGCATCAACGGCGAGCATTGAAGGAATTTGATAGTGGAGACCTGAATGAGCCGCTGCACAAACCAGACGCGGAAATAATAAACGCCCCAGAGCGGATAGACGCCCGGCTTCGTGCGCCCGATCACTACCCATTTCAGTGCGACGATAAGCGCCTTCATGCCGATATTGGTGACGACGTAGACGCCCATCAGCGTCGCCATTTCGATCCATATCGATGCGTCCGACGAGACAATCCAGATCGAGGCCAGGAACAGGCCAAGCCATTGTATCGTCACGAAGCTGAAGATCAGCACCAGCGCTGCCGCCTGCGCCGATCCGCACAGGAAGCGGCGCAAGAACGGCGGCGGCGTGAACGAAAGATCGAGATTGGGGCGCTCGCCCATCTGGAGCGCGCGCCCGTCCAGAACATGCCCGAGAGCACGCAGGGAACGGGTCGAATAAAGCTCCTGAAGGGTGACGGTTGCAAACGCGGGCGTCTGCCGAAGAATGGAGACAAACCGCGCCGCCAACAACGAATGGCCGCCCAGATCGGTGAAGAAATCAGCGTCGAAAGGAATGGCTTGCGGCGGCAGAACCGCTTTGGCCGCCTCCAGCAATTTCGCCTCGGTGTCGGTGCGCGGATCTTCCTGCGCTTCAGCCGCCTCAAGCGCGACAGAGAGTTCGCGTTTTTTAAGCTCGTTGCGGTTGACCTTGCCCGACGGCAGGCGCGGCAATTGGGCGAGAGCCTCGAACCGCGCCGGCACCATGTAGGCTGGAAGCGTTTCGCGCAATTGCGTGCGCAGCAGACGGGGCTCCAATTCGTCGGCGCCGCCGTTTTCAGCGACAATGAAAGCGACCAATTGATCGAGCCCGTCGTCGTTGCGCAACACCACCGCAGCCTGGCCGATTCCCGGCAGGTCGGAAAGCCGCGCTTCGATTTCGCCAAGCTCGACGCGGAACCCCCGGATCTTAACCTGATCGTCGATACGGCCGCGGAACAGAATGTCACCCTTGTCGTCAATCGCCACCGCGTCGCCGGAGCGATACAGGATGGGATCTCGACCATCGGTTGCGAAGGGGTTTTCGATGAACTTCTCAGCCGTCAAATCTTCGCGGCCGAGATAGCCCATCGCAATCCCCGGCCCGCCGATGAGCAATTCGCCCTCTTTGCCGGGCTCTGCAAGCGTCATGTCTTCATTGACGACGTAGCAGGTGTAATTGGGAATCGGCTTGCCAATGGTGACGGGCTCGCCCGCCTTCACTTCAGATATGGTGGCGACCACCGTCGCCTCAGTTGGGCCGTAGCTGTTGAAGATTTTGCGATTGGGCGCGCACCAGCGCGCAGCCAGAGTCGAGGGGCAGGCTTCGCCGCCCAGAATGATCACGCGCAGACCCGGCACGTCGCGCGACAGCAGCGACAGCAGCGTCGGCACGGTGTCGAGCACGGTCACGCCGGCGCCAATCATAACGTCCGGCAGCGCGTCCGCATCGCCCATGATGGCGGGCGTGGCGACAAACAGGCAGGCGCCGACGAGATAGGGAACCCAGATTTCCTCCATCGACAAATCGAAGGCGACGGAAGCCCCCTGAAACACGACGTCGGAGGCGACCAGACCGTACACTTCGTTTGCGGCGCGCAAGTAATGGCAAATATTGGCGCCGGTGATGACGATGCCCTTGGGCTTGCCCGTCGAGCCCGACGTGTAAATCATGTAAGCGGGATGGTCAGACGTGCAGCCGAGCGCGCGCGCGTCGACGTCACTCGCATCGTTTGG
>CANJPM010000165.1 GCA_947476075.1 Beijerinckiaceae bacterium | reverse complement strand
GTGATCGCAAAACTCACCGGCATGGCCGACCGGGCGGGCGCAGGCACATTGCTCATCAGCATGAACCGCGGCTCGATGCCGCAAGACATGTTCCTCGCGCAAATCCGCCGCTTCGCCCGCGACGTGTTGCCTGCGCTGCAAGCGTATAACGTAAAAGCCTCTCCGTTCGCAAAAGCTGCGTGACTTTCAGAAACAACAAGAACAGGTCGCGCCCATGAAAAACTTCAACGACGGCGGCGAAGCAATCCTGCAAGCGTTCCGCAATCTTGGCGTTGATTACATTCTCTCCTCTCCCGGCTCCGAATGGAGTCCGGTATGGGAGGCGATGTCGCGACAGACGCTGGCGGGCGCGCCCGGCCCCAGCTTTATCGATTGCTGGCATGAGACGCTCGCGGTCGATATGGCGCTGGGCTACACAGGTTACACGGGCCGCATGCAGGCAGTGCTGCTGCATGCGGGCGTGGGCCTGATGCATGGCGCCATGGCGATTATGAGCGCGGACAAGGCCGAATTGCCGATGCTGGTGATGTCTGGCGAGTCGACCACATTCGGGGATGATCCCGAGATTCAAATCGAGCCGCAATTCTATGGCGGCGTGAGCGAAGGCGGCTCCCACCGCTTCATCGCGCCGCTGGTGAAATATTCCACTCAGGTCACATCTCACGCCACGCTCTATCACACACTGACGCGCAGCGCGGAAATGGCGCAGCGCACGCCGCAGGGGCCGGTCTATGTGAACGTGTCTATGGAGGCGATGCTGCACGAATGGCGCGCGCCGTCCGACCTTGCCAGGATCGCGTCCGCGTCAGTAACGCAGGCCCTGCCGCAAGATGTGGCCGAGATCGCCTCGCTCCTGCGCAGCGCAAAAAACCCGATCATCGTAACGGAAGGCGTCGGGCGCGACCCCGCAGCTTTCGATGCGCTAGTGGCGATGTCTGACGCGCTCGCGTTGCCGGTCATTAACGGGCGTGCAAGCACATATACAAACTTCCCGCGCAGCCATGACATGTGGCTGGGATACAGCAATTTTGCACATCTGGCGGAATGCGATCTCATATTGCTCGTGAGCGGACGCACGCCCTGGTATCCGCCGTCCGTTCGTCCAGGGTGCGGCAAGATTGTTTCGATTGGAGAATATCCGCACAAGCATCATCTCCCCTATCAGGCCCTGCATGCAGACCATTATCTCGAAGGCGACGTGGCCAGCGCATTGCGGCTTTTGACACAAGCTGCAATGCCCGGCGCCGACGAAGCCGACAAGATCACAGCGCGGCGCGCACGCTGGAAAGCAGCGCACGGGGCGCTGATGGCCGATCTTGCAAACCAGCGCGCCGCAGCGCTTTCCGCCACTGAAACCATCGACGCCGTGGCGCTTGCCGCGGTCGCGGCCCAAGAGCTGCCTGCTGACGTCATCATCTGCGACGAGACGATTACGCACATGCCCGTCATGCGCCCGCATTTGCCTTTGGAGTGCGCACGCAGCTTCTTCCGCGTGACAGGAGGCGCATTGGGGCAAGGCATTGGCGCAGCGCTCGGCGTCAAGCTGGCTGCTCCTCAACGCCCTGTTGTCCTGTTCATCGGCGATGGGTCGTTTCTCTACAATCCAATCATTCAGGCTTTGGGCGCTTCAAAGCAGCATGGCCTGCCCATCGTCATCGTCGTGTGCAACAACAAACGATACGAGGCCATGCGCAAGGGCCACGTGCTCTATTACGCAGGCGGCGCCGCCGACAGCACGCGCTTCCATCATGGCGTTGAGATTGACGGCCCGGAATATCACGAACTGGGTTCGCACTTTGGTTTCTGGGGCGCGAAAGTCTCCACCATTCCAGCCCTGCGCGAGGCGCTCAAAGAAGCGCTGGCGAGCGCGCAAAGCGGGCGCACCGCGATCCTGAATGTCGAGCTGACAAAATAGCCTGTTGTTTTGCGCCTGCGCGCTGCGTGATAGGGTCGCGCGGAATCACAAGGGAGAGAGACGTGTCTCATTTATCGACCCGCGCCGCGGTTTGCGCGCTCATCGCCGCTGGCGCGCTTCAGGTTGGCGGCGCAGCCGCGCAGGATGTCGAGAGCTTCTACAAGGGCCGCAACGTCACCATCGTGATTGGAGCGGCGACAGGCGGCGGTTACGACACCTATGGTCGGCTGGTGGCGCGCCACATCGGCAAGCACATCCCCGGCAATCCAAACGTCACGCCCTCCAACCTGCCCGGCGCCAGCAGCAACGCGGCGGCCGCGCAGCTCGCCACCGTGCTGCCCAAGGATGGCACACAGATCGGCGCGGTCTACGCCAGCGCGATGCTGGAGCCGCTGCTGGGAGACGCATCGCGCATCAAGCACGATCCAAGCAAGTTCCAGAACCTTGGCTCCGCCAGCCGGGAAATCTACACCTGCGCCTTCCGCACTGATGCGCCCGCAAAGACCTATGCTGACGCCAGCACGCGCGAGATCATTCTCGGCGCCACGGCCGAGGGCGGCACTAATGTTGACTTTCCTATTGTGGCGGCTCGCTTTCTCGACATGAAGTTCAAGGTCGTGCGCGGCTATAAAGGCTCACGCGAAGTGACGCTGGCGATGGAGCGCGGGGAAGTGGAAGGCGCTTGCGGTCTCGCCTGGTCGACGCTCTCGGTGCAATATCCGACGCTGTTTGAAGACAAAAAGTTCAACATCGTCGCGCAGGAAGACATGGAGGGGAATCCGGAGCTGACCAGGCGCGGCGTGCCCGTCACCGGCAAGCTCGCCAAATCGGACGCCGACAAAGCCGCGCTCGAACTGTTCTACTCGCAGAACGTGCTTGGACGCCCCTATGTGGTGGCCGCCGAAGTGCCGAAAGATCGCGCCGCCGCGCTGCGCAAAGCCTTCATGGCCAGCTTGGCTGATCCAGAATTGCTTGGAGAGGCCGCGCGCCTGCGCATCGATATTACGCCAACGTCCGGCGAAGAGGTCGAGAAGCTGATCGCTCGCCTGTACGCCACGCCCAGAGATGTGGTGGAGAGCGTGCGCAATTCGCTGGGAAGGTAGGCGGGGAGGAGCGAGTGGGGAATAGGCAATAGGCAGTTGGAAAAGAATTCCCTCATCCGTCGCGCTTTGCGCGCCACCTTCTCCCGCCTTGCGGGAGAAGGGAAGGAAGAGCGCCTCTTTCCTTCTCCCGCAAGGCGGGAGAAGGTGGCGTTTGCGTCAGCAAACGACGGATGAGGGATCTTCTACTCCCTACTACCTACTCGCCAATCACCGCACCCCGGAATCCCGTAGCGAGCACATAAAGCTCAGCCGAATCCGCACGGCTGGCTTTGGGCTTCACATGGCGCACGATGGCGTAATCGCGCTTCAGCGCCGCCAGCAGATCGTTTTCCGCCCCGCCCTGAAACACTTTGGCGACAAAGAAACCGCCCGGCAGCGTGATTTCGCGCGCAAATTCCGCGGCAAGCTCGGCCAGATGGACGATGCGCAAATGGTCGGTCTTCTTGTGGCCCGTTGTGTTGGCGGCCATGTCGGACGCCACGCCGTGAGCTTTGCCGCCCATCATCGCGCGCAGCTTGTCGGGCGCCTTGGGATCGAGGAAATCCATTACCTCGAAATCAACGCCCGAGATCGTTTCAATCTCAAGCAAATCGATACCGATAACCTTGCTTTTACCTGTCGCCGACAAGGTTTTCTTGGCGATATATTGCGCCCAGCCGCCGGGTGCGGAGCCCAGATCGATGATGTTCTGGCCCGGCTTGAACAGCTTGTAGCGTTCATCCAGCTCGATCAACTTGTAAACGGCGCGCGAGCGCCAGCCTTCGGCGCGCGCCCGCGCCACATAGGGATCGTTTAGTTGACGCTCCAGCCAGGTCTTTGACGACAGTGTGCGCTTGCCCGCGCTCTTGACGCGGATCTTGAGCGAGCGGCCGCCTTCGTGACCGCTGACGCCGGGGCTTTTTGCTGTGCTCATGGCGCTATCTCCCGCACGGGATCATGGCGCCATACGCCGTCCGCACTCATTAACTGAACAAGAATGCCCTCTCTCAGTCCCCGGTCCGCAATGCGGACGCGCGGGCTGGGGAAAGCGCGGCGGATCGCCTCAAGGATTGCGCAGCCGGCGAGCACCAGATCTGCGCGCTCATGGCCGATGCAGCCATTGGCGGCCCGTTGCTCATAGCTCATGCCGCGCAACATGTTCACCGTATCCCCTACTTCGACGTCGGACATCCACAAACCGTCGACCCGGCGCCTGTCATAGCGCAACAGGCCCAGATGCACGCCAGCCAGCGTCGTGACCGTGCCTGACGTTCCTAGCAGATGAAACCGGTCACAGCGCGCCTCGCCAGCTGTTTTTTCAACAAAAGGCGCCAAAGCCGCGCCAACGTGCTCGACCATCGCCTCAAAAGTGGCGAAATCGACGTCGTTGCCGCCGAACTTCTCGGCAAGCGTGACAACACCCATTTGCAGCGACGCCCAGACCCGCACCCGCTCGCGCAGCGAAGACGCCCCGTCCTCGCCCGCCGCCAGCCAGACGATCTCGGTGGAGCCGCCGCCGATGTCGAACAGCACCAGCGAGCGTGCGTCCTTGTCGGCCAAAGCCGCGCAGCCGGCCGCCGCAAGATGCGCCTCGGTCTCCCGGTCGACAATCTCCAGATCGACGCCCACCTCGTCGGCGACGCGCGCCAGAAACTCAGCCCCGTTCGATGCCGCCCGGCACGCCTCGGTGGCGATGAGCCGCGCCCGGGTGACGCCCTTGGCGCGCATTTTGTCGCGACAGACTGCGAGCGCCCCGAGCGTGCGCACAATCGCCGCTTCCCCCAGCCGCCCAGAAGACCCAAGCCCCTCACCGAGCCTCACAATGCGCGAAAACGCATCGACAATGCGGAAGGCATCGTAGGTGGGACGGGCAATCAGCAGCCGGCAATTATTGGTGCCAAGGTCAAGTGCGGCATAGGTTTCCTGTTGCGCCCGATACGTCGGTCGCTGGACACTCTCGCCGTTTAATTCCGGGGCGCGCCCGCCCTGCGGCGATCCGGCAAGCGGCGCGCCGGGACCGTCGGTCCAATCCCTCGACAAATGAAACTCCCTCGCGCCGCGATTCCAGAACACCGGGCGCACGTCAGACATGAATGTAAGCATGCGCCGACAATGGCGCCAAGACCAGCAAAAGAACGAACAACCCCAAAACGCAGTGCGCGGCGATCCTGCACGCGGCGCTTCTATGTTGACACGCCAAGCCCTATCGCATTAAGAACCGCCCACCGGCAAACGGCGCGCCTTAACCCGCCCCGCTGCAACGCCGCAAGACAAGCCGCTGATTTCGCGGCTCTCTGTCTTAGCGGCTCCCTTGGGGGATAGTTCAACGGTAGAACTACCGACTCTGACTCGGTCAATCTTGGTTCGAATCCAGGTCCCCCAGCCAAATTTCAAATTCATGCGCATTACCCATATTAGATCGTGTCGCGCTTTCGCTGAGAAGGGCTTCGTGTGCAGCCGTGTCTGCAGCTAGCGTTCACGATACATCTTGGGTGTGCTTGATCCGCGGCATTGCTCTTCAGCTGCCTTTGAACCTGAATCGCCCATGTGCGCTTGCAGAGAATGATCCCAAAGAGAGCGGAGCTTTGACCGCGAATGTGTGATACGGTTGTTTTTCTTAACGATTGTAAACAATTTGAAGATTTTTGTTACATGCTGATCTCCAAAAGCTCTATAAAGGAGCTCTGCCATGACTGCCATCTTGCATGATTACGCGTCCGACCTGACGCGCGCAGTCGTATCAGCCTCGACGACTCCTCTTCTCCTGCTCGCGGGAGACCAATCGGTGCTGACGGCCAGCAAGTCCTTTTGCGAGGCTTTCAGCATTGATCAGGCCGATGCTGTCGGTCGGTCGATTTTCTCGCTTGGCGCTGGCGAGTGGAACGTGCCGCAACTTCGGTCCCTGCTGGAAGGGATCGCATCGGGGTCAGTGTCCGTCACGTCCTACGAAATGGATTTCAAGCGAGCAGGCTGCGCCCCGCGCCTTCTGATCCTTAATCCGCAGAAGCTCGAATATGGGGATACCGAAAACGCCCGGATCATCCTTGCGGTCTCCGATGTGACCGAAGCACGGTCGGACGAAAAACTGAAGACTGCACTCCTTGCGGAAAAAGCGGTGCTCCTGCGCGAGATCCAGCACCGCGTAGCCAATAGCCTTCAGATCATCGCCAGCATCCTCCTGCAGAGCGCCCGGCGCGTTCAATCGGATGAAACCCGCGGACATTTACAGGATGCGCACAGTCGGGTGATGTCGCTGGCGGCCGTTCAACAGCAGCTCGCACACTCGCAAGAAACCTGCGTCGAGGTGCGCTCATATTTCACGCAACTCTGCAAAAGCCCGGCAGCGTCGATGATCCGCGACGCCGGGAAGCTCAGGATTGAGGTGCATGCGGAGCAAGGTTTCGTGCCATCCGACACGGCGACAAGTCTGGGCCTGATCATTACGGAACTCGTGATCAATTCCCTCAAGCACGGCTTCCCCGAGAATGAAGGCAAGATCACCGTGATGTTTGAGGACAGGGCACAATATTGGAAGCTCATTGTTCAAGATGACGGCATTGGCATCTTGACGGGTCCAGACAAACCAAAACCAGGGCTTGGCACAAGCCTCATTGAGGCCCTTGCACAAAAGCTCGACGCTGAAATTCTTGTTGCCGATGCAAAACCCGGAACCATTGTCTCGATCACCCACAAACGCCTGGGGGACAGCGCCTTGTCGGGGGAAACACAAACAGCCCTCTAGCGCTTGCGGGGCTCGCGCAAAACAAGAGGCTTGCGCGAAGCTCATGGCTGGTCATCTCGGCAGACCTGTTGCCGCCGACATCAAGAAGCGAGGCGCCCCGCTCCTCGCACTGAGGCCTCTGGATCAGAGGCCTCTCGCTCATAATCTGCTGGCGCCGTCGTTTCTGGCTCCTGTCCCTGGCTCCTGGTCTTAATCAGCGTTCGGGAAGAACAACGACAGCCCATTGATCTTGTAAGAGCTGATGGCGTCCTGTCCTTGCTTCGACACGATCCAGTTAATGAAAGCCTGACCTTGCTCGACCTTTACGGCGGGATGCTTTGCAGGATTTACAAGCATAATGCCGTATTGATTGAACAGACGGGCGTCGCCCTCAACCAGCACATCGAGCGCATCCTTGCCTTTGAAGCTGAGCCAGGTGGCGCGATCTGAAAGGACATAGGCGCCCATGGCGCCCGACGTGTTGAGCGCAGCGCCCATGCCCTGACCAATTTCACGATACCAGGACGGCTTGTCGCCAGCAGGATCAAGCGCAGCTGCCTTCCAGAGCGCGAGTTCGGCAGCATGCGTGCCGGACTTGTCGCCGCGCGAGACGAAGATCGCGCCTGCGGCCTGTATCGCTTTCAACGCAGCCAGAATATCCTTGCCGCCGCGCAGCTTTGCTGGATCGGATTTGGGGCCTACCAGAACGAAATCATTATACATGACGCTGTAGCGCTTGACGCCGAACCCGTCGGCGACGAACTTTTCTTCCTGTTCTTTCGCATGCACGAAAACAACGTCCGCGTCGCCGCGACGTCCGGTGTCCAGCGCCTGACCGGTGCCTTGCGCCACCACCTTCACATCAATTCCGCTCGCAGCTTTGAACAGCGGCAGGATATGCCCAAACAGGCCGGAATCCTGTGTCGATGTCGTGGAGGCCACAACGATGGATTGTTGCTGTGCAAAAGCGGGATTTACCGTCAGCGCGAGTACGCTGACAAAGAGTGCGAAAGCCTGTTTCATCATGATGATGGTTCTCCTTGGATAATCAGTTCGCCGCTAAGAAAGCGCCTGGCTTCGAGTGTTCCCGGCTGACTGAAAAACAAATCAGCCCCAGCGCGCTCCCGCAGCCGACCGCCTGCAAGGAAAACGACGTCATACGCAAGTCTGCGCGCCTGTCCCACGTCGTGAGTCGACATGACGATCTTGACGCCCATGGCGGCGCTGGAGATCACGATGTCTTCAACCGCTTTGGTTTGCGCCGGATCAAGGCTCGCCGTCGGTTCGTCAAGAAACAGGATGGCGGGATTGCGCGACAATGCGCGGGCCAGCGCCAATCTCTGTTGCTCGCCGCCAGAAAGAAGACGCGCGGGCCGTTCGCCCAAATGCGCAAGGCCCACTTGCGCAAGCGTTGCGTGAATGACTTTCGCATCGACAGAAAGCCCTGCGGCGCGGCGTGCAAATGCGACATTGGCGCCAACGCTGCGCCTCAACATGACAGATTTCTGAAACACAAAAGCCGCCTGCTTTGGCGCACAAATCGCTACGCCAGACGTTGGCGCGACAAGGCCCATCATCAGCTTCAACAGCGAGGTCTTGCCCGAGCCGTTTGGCCCCATGAGGAGCGTCGGGCCGCCAGCGTCAATATCGAGCGCGACGTCCTGGAGCACATCCACCTCGCCATAGCGAAGGCTTGCGCCGCGAAG
>CANJPM010000164.1 GCA_947476075.1 Beijerinckiaceae bacterium | reverse complement strand
GCGCCATCAGCGCGCCATTGTGCGCGGCCAGAACCTGATGCACGCCATGGCCCAATTCATGCGCCAGCGTCATCACGTCGCGCGGCTTGCCCTGATCATTGAGCATCACATAAGGATGCGCCGAGGGAACGGTGGGATGGGCAAATGCGCCAGGCGCCTTGCCGGGGCGCACGGGCGCGTCGATCCAGCGCTCGTCAAAGAAGCGGCGGGCGATGTCTGCGAGCTGCGGCGAGAATTGGCCATAGGCGGACAACACGATCTCGCGCGCCTCCTCCCACGCGTAAACATGCGTCGGCGTATTGGGCAGCGGCGCATTGCGGTTCCAGTAATCGAGCGTCTCCAGCCCGAACCATTTGGCTTTGAGTTTATAATAGCGATGCGAGAGGCGCGGATAGGCGCCTTGCACTGCGTCGCTCAACGCGTCCACCACTTCGCGCTCGACGCGGTTGGACAGATGGCGGCTGTCGGCCACGTCTTCAAAGCCGCGCCAGCGATCGGAGATTTCCTTATCCTTGGCCAGCGTATTGGTGATGAGCGCGAACGTGCGCAGATTGGCGCCCAGCGTTGCACCAAGTGCGATGG
The DNA here is from genome assembly GCA_947476075.1 of Beijerinckiaceae bacterium. GTDB lineage: Bacteria > Pseudomonadota > Alphaproteobacteria > Rhizobiales > Beijerinckiaceae > Terripilifer. The sequence goes on along the minus strand of CANJPM010000164.1, from coordinate 7,866 downwards.
CTGCGGCTTTGCGCACGTCTTCGGTAGGATCCTGCATCAGATTGAGCGTTGGCTCCAGCGCCAGCTCGCGCCCCTGCACATTGAAGCGCAGCGCGGACATGGTTTCGTCGAACAATCTGTTCCATGCGCTGCGGCCGGTAATCGATTTCTCGTGGAACACTTGCTCCAGCCGGTCTTCAAGCTGATAGGGCTTTTCAAATCGCACGTCCTCAAGCCATGGCCGCCAATGGTTGAGCGGGGCCGCCGACATTGCGGCTTCAAGCGCGGCATTGTCGGTGCGGTTCAGCTCCAGCGTGAAGAACAACAGGTCGGATGACGCATTGGTGATCTTCTCCTGCGCGTCGCCATAGAATTTTGCGCGGGCCGGATCCGTCGTGTCGCCGGTATAGATCAGGCTGGAATAGGACATGATGCGGCCGAGCAAATCCTCAAGCGCCTCATATTCGCGCACCGCTTGAGCCAGAACCGCGCTGGCGTCGGGCGCGGCGGCGATATCGGCGAGCTTGCCGCGCCAGGTGTCTGCGAACGCCCGGCATCGCGTCTCTGCGCGGGCGAGGTCGTCATGATAGAGGGCTGAATCCATGCCGGGGTAGAGGTCGGCCAAATTCCATTCGGGCAAAACGCCAAGGCCGGTTCCGGCTGCGGCAGGGGCGATGGAGCTGTTCGTTGAATTGGTCATGTGGGCCATTCGTATAAAAAAGCCGCGATACAGCGGATTGTTCAAGCGTGAACAAATCGTTCGGCGCGCCTGATTTGGGTATCGCGCGCTGACGTGATTTGGCAAGGCGCAGACAAAAACAGCGCCTTTGAGCGCAGAGCGACCTGCTTGCGATTATTTTCTCCCAATCCGTAAAAATTGAGAAAAACGCAAATATCACCCCTATCACAACCTTAACTAGAACTCGTCTTTTCATGCAAGATCGGCGGCAGCTTAACGCGTCATTTACCCTAACCAAGCAAATTGGTTTTCGCGCGGCGTGGTTCGCGCACGACAAGGGGCACGATGAATTCCACCATATTGATCGCCGAAGACGATCCGGTCCAAAGGCGCCTTCTGGAAGCCATGGTCCGCCGGTTCGGCTACGAGGCCGAGACGGTTGAGAGCGGCGAGCAGGCGCTGGATCGCCTGCAGGCTCAGGGTCTGCCGGCAGTGTCGTTGCTCGTTCTCGATCTGGTGATGCCCGATCTCGACGGCATGGCCGTCCTCACGCGGATGCGCCAGCGCGACATCAATGTGCCGGTGATCGTACAGACCGCGCACGGCTCGATTGAGGCTGTGGTTTCGGCCATGCGAGCTGGCGCGGTCGACTTTGTGGTGAAGCCTGTGGGCGCCGAGCGCATGCTGGTGTCAATCAAGAACGCGCTGCGTTCGGATGCGCTCGAAGATGAGGTGCGGCGCATGAAGCGCCGGGCGTCCGGCTCGCTTGGCTTCAAGGATTTGCGCACGCAATCGTCTGATATGGAGCGCATTGTGCGGCTCGGGGAGCGGGCGGCCAAGTCCAATATTCCCATCCTGATCGAGGGCGAGTCGGGCGTTGGCAAGGAATTGGTGGCGCGTGCGATTCAAGGCGCCTCGGACCGTCGCGGCAAGCCGTTCATCATCGTCAATTGCGCCGCTCTGCCCGCTAATCTTGTTGAATCGATTTTGTTTGGCCACGAGAAGGGCGCCTTTACCGGCGCCAATGAAAAGCACATCGGCAAGTTTCAGGAAGCCAGCGGCGGTACTCTGTTTCTGGACGAGATCGGCGAATTACCGCTTGAGACGCAGGTCAAACTCCTGCGTGCGATTCAGGAAAACGAGATTGATCCGGTCGGCGCGCGTCGCCCGGTCAAGGTGGACATCAGGCTGATTTCGGCCACCAACCAAAACCTTATCGAGCTCGTCAAGCGCGGCGCCTTCCGCGAAGATCTTTATTACCGGCTCAACGTCTTCCCTATTTCCGTGCCGCCGCTGCGCTCACGCCGTGACGACATTCCCGATCTGGCGCTGCGTTTTGTCGCGCGCTTTGCCGCTGAGGAAGGCAAGCGCATTCGCGGCCTCACTGCCGAATCGGTGGCGCTGCTATCGGCCTATGATTGGCCCGGCAACGTGCGCCAGCTCGAAAACGCAGTCTTCCGCGCCATTGTTCTGGCCGAAGGCGACGAATTGACCGTGGCCGAATTCCCGCAGATCGCCGCCCATGTCGACGGGTTCAGCGTCCGCGTGCCGCCCGCGCCGGCCCCCGCTGTTTACGCCCATGCAGCGCCGCGCGAGATCGTGCGGGTTGAGATGCGCGATCCAAATGTGCTGAAATTGTTCGACGATAACGGCAATGTGCGCACGCTCAACAGCGCTGAGGCGGAACTCATCCGCTTTGCGTTGTCTCATTATCGCGGGCAGATGTCTGAGGTCGCGCGCCGTTTGGGCATCGGCCGCTCAACGCTCTACCGCAAGATGAAGGATTACGGATTTGCCGACGCAGAAGCGTCATCTGAGGCGGTAGCTTAAGGTTTCTGGTTGACTTTAGCTTTAGTTTTCGTGAACCGTCTGGATCGGCAAGCGAAAGAAAGAAGCGGGCGCGAGATGCGCCGGAGGTCTCAATGAGCATCTGGGTGCGCGGCTGGAAATGGGCGAGCATGTCGTTTTTGGCGGCTGCTTTGGCCGCTTCCGGAGCAATAGCGTCAACCAGCGCTGACGGAACCGCAGTTCCCGAGGTCGCAGCCGCGCTATCGGGTCAAGACCCGGTTTACGTCGTCGTCCCGGCAGATCCGCCTGCGCCTCCGGTGTTTTCTCAGCTTCCTGAATTTGATGTCGCGGCGCCGCAGATTGAACACGCGAAAGCGCCCTTGATCGTTGAGGCGCCCGCCGCCGCGGATGCGCCTTTGATGGTCGAAGCTTTCGCCAGGCCGCCGCTGTCGCCCTTGTCCGCAGCATTGCGCGCCGCCGCCGCCGTCTCGGTGACGGCGATTCGCGCCAACCCCGGCCAGACGCCCGCCGCCAGCTGGCGGCGTGAGCGCGAAGCTTTGGCCGCCTTTTACGCCAGCCGCGATTTCGAGCCGCTCTGGCTCAGGGACGGCGCCTGGACGCCCGCCGCGCGCTCGGCCTTGCGCCGCCTCGAGCGCGCCCGCGATGACGGGCTCGACGTTTCGCAATATCTGATTTCCGCTCTGCCAGAAGGCGATCCGGAGGTCCTCGCCGGCGCCGAATTGCAATTGTCGCACGCCATTGTGGGATACGCCCGTCAGGCGAGCGGAGGCCGCATTGATCCGCGCTCCATCTCCGTCCTCATCACCGCCAGGCCTGAAGTCGCAGATCCAGCTTTTGTTCTGACGAGCGTTTCGTCTTCGCCCTCTGCTGGCGATGCATTGCGCGCATTTAATCCGCCGCACGCGCAATATCGCGCCTTGCGTGAAAAGCTCGAAGAGGTGCGGCGCGAAAAGCCGCCAATTGTCGCGCGCGCCAGCATTGAGCCTGGTCCGGTTCTCAAGATCGGCATGAAAGATCCGCGCGTTCCGTTGATCCGCGCCCGCTTCGGCATCGACGCCAACGAGGACGCGACCGACAATGGGCTTGTCTACGACACCCGCGTCGCCGGCCGGGTCGCCGAATTCCAGCGCGCCAACGGCCTGCCCGCCAGCGGCGCGTTGACGGCCCGCACGATCTCGGCGCTTTCAGGCGGCGAGCCTGCGCAATTGGAAGGCGAGATCGTCGCCAATATGGAGCGCTGGCGCTGGCTGCCGCGCGATTTGGGCGCTACCCGCGTGGAAGTGAACATTCCCGATTTTCAGGTGAAGGTGACGAAGGACGAACAGGTGGTTCATCGCGCCCGCGTGATCGTCGGCAAGGCGGAGACGCAGACGCCGATCTTCTCGGATGCGATGGAATATCTGGTCGTCAATCCATACTGGAACGTGCCGCCCTCCATCATCCGCAAGGAAATGCTGCCGGCCTACCAGAAAGACCCGGCCTATTTCACCAAGCGCGGTTATGAAGTCGTTCAGCGCGGAGGAAATGTGTCTGTGCGCCAGCCGCCGGGCGAGCGCAACGCGCTGGGGCAAATCAAGTTCATCTTCCCCAACGATCATTCGGTCTATCTGCACGACACGCCCTCGCGCGGCCTGTTCGCCAATGCCCGCCGCGCCTATAGCCACGGCTGCGTACGCGTCGACAAGCCGTTCGCTTTGGCTGAAGTTTTGCTGCCGGCTGAATGGAGCGAGCAACGCTTGCGTAAACTGGTCGGCAGCGGCGAGAAGACGGTGCGTCTGGCCTCGCACATTCCTGTCCACCTGCAATATTTCACCGTCTTCACGGATGAGGCGGGCCAGTTGCAGGTGCGCGACGACATCTACGGCCATTCGCGCAAAGTGCGGACAGCGCTGGGACTGTAAGGCTCGCGCTGGACAGCGGGTTTGCTGCCCGCCTCTCGCCATGCCGCGTGAGCGCGGGAAGGCGCGCAGTCCAAAGATGCGCCGCGCCCTCACTCAAAATTAACGCTTCTCCTTCATATCTCGGTCACGTTACCGCTGGTTTGCGTTTCGAGTGGCGGTTTGTACCGGCCAGGGCCTCCAGGGCCTTCCGATAAGGGTTGAGTCATTGCGAGTTTCGCGCCCGGGCTTCGGCCTGTTCCGTTTTTCTGCTCCGGCAGCCGCCTGTATTCTGGGCGCAGCGCTGGCCGCGATCATTCCCTCTTCCACGCAGACTGCGATCGCCAACGGCGACACTCGCGTCATCAACCTTCATCATGCCCACACGCACGAGACGATCTCGATCGCCTTCCGCGTTAACGGCTCCTATGATTCCGCAGCGCTGCAAAAGCTCAACTGGTTCCTGCGCGACTGGCGTAACGACGCGACCATCAAGATGGACCCGCGCTTGTTTGACGTGATCTGGGAAGCCCAGCGCGGGTCAGGCTCGTCCATGCCGGTGCGCGTCCAATCGGCCTATCGCTCGCCCGCCACCAATTCAATGCTGCGCCGCCGCTCGCGCGGGGTCGCCGAATTTTCCCAGCACATGCAGGGCCGCGCGATGGACATCCACGTGTCCGACGTGTCGATGGCGCGGATTCGCGAAACCGCCATGCGCATGCAGCGCGGCGGCGTCGGTTATTATCCAGCTTCGAACTTCGTGCATCTGGATGTCGGCAGCGTGCGCGCCTGGCCTCGCATGAGCTACGATCAGCTCGCCCGCCTGTTCCCCGACGGCAAGACGGTGCATCTGCCCACAAACGGCCAGCCGCTTGCGCGCTACGAGGAGGCGCGCGTCGAACTTGCTGCGCGCGGTGGATATTATGCGCCGAGCCTTGCGCAGGTTCAATCCAAGGGCTTCTTCGCCAGCCTGTTTGGCTGGGGCGACGAAGAGGACGAAGGATCGGCTCCCGCCACGCGCGGCCGTGGCGCGGCGCCTGTGCAGACGGCGGCCTATGCGCCCTTCGCCAACGACGATGGCTCTTCCGCTTCCTTCTTCCGCAACGACGCCAATCGCTCGCCAGTCGTCGTCGCCCAGGCCCGGCGCCAGATCGCTGCGCCTGTTCCTGCGCCCGTCGCTGCCCCTGTTGCGGCCCCGGTCACGGCGCCGGTTCTGGCTCCAGTCGCCGCACCCGCGCCGGCGCTCACAGCCAGCCTCGCGCCGGCCCGTCCCGTTTTCGACGCGCCGCTGCCGCCGCGCCGTCCCGCAGAGGCGAGCGCCCCGCTTGTCGCGCCCGTACTGGTTGCCGCCGCCTCGGCGTCCGTTCCTATGCCCCCGGTGCGCCCGAGCGAGTTCATGGTCTCGTATGAGGACAAGACGGCCTCGATCTCCAGGCCGCCGACCAGAACGGCTGCCTTGCCGCCGCTCATTACCGAAGGAAGCCAATCGGCTGGCGCGCAAGCGCCAGGCCTGATGGCCTATGCGGCAGTGGCTCCTGAGCTTACCGCCATAGCGCGCCCGCCGCGTCAGACGCGCGCGACCCCGGCGGTGCAGGCGGTTGGCGCGCGCGCCAGTCAGGGTCGCAAAATTACGCTCACGGCGGCGCGGCTTGATCGATCCAATTTCACCGCGCTGACCAATGCGCAGAGCATCGCCAGCTCGCCCCCGAGCAGCGCCATGGGAGCGACGATCGGTCCGCTGCGTTCGGCTGCCCGTGCGGAAGCCTCGTATCTGATGTTTGCGCCGCCGCTTGCAGCTTCAGTCCTGATGGGCAGCCTCGAACCGCGACGCTGATTTAACTGTCGCCGTGGCGTTCTCGCGCAGCTTGGGTGTTCTCGCCGATGCGGCGTCCTGCTAACGTGGGAGCAGCCAACCGCTTCGGAGACGAATCATGATTTTGCGGAGACTGGCGCTATTCATCGGCTTGACGTTTGCTTTTTTGACTTCCCAATTGCCGGAATACGCGCAGCAATATCGACAGCGCCTCGGCGGCGCGCTCGATGAACTCAACCGCATGCTGGTTGAGTTTGATTCGGACGCCGCCCGCCTGCAAATGAACCGCGAGCAGGGCATAGCGCGCCTTGGCGCCAATGCTGACGAATTCGCCCGCCAGCGCGCCGACCGGGTGCGCGAGGACAGCGCCCGCGCCGCCCGCCTGCAACGCCAGCTCGTCGCCTTCGAGAACGCCGGCCCGCTGGCGCGCTTGCACGTGCTGGCCAGCGAGTTCGATCCGGCTATCGCCGCCCGCGCTTGGTCGGTTTATGAGCCGGCGATCCCCGCGACCGGGGAGGGCGCTACATTGGCGGGCGCAGGCTTCTTGACGGGATGGGGTCTGTTGCGCTTGTTGAGCCTGCGGCGTCGCAAGCCGCTAAGTCCCGGCAGGAAAATGCAGGCATGAGTTCAGCCGTGAGTTCTGGCGCAATCCCCAACGTTCTCTCCATCGCGGGCTCAGATCCCTCCGGCGGCGCGGGCGTGCAGGCCGATTTGAAAACCTTCTCGGCTTTGGCCTGTTACGGCATGGCCGCTATAACTGCGCTTACGGCGCAGAACACGCGCGGCGTCAGCGCCGTTCATGTGCCCCCGGCCGATTTCGTGGCTGCACAGATCGACGCGATCTTCAAAGACGTGCGGGTCGATGCCGTAAAGCTCGGCATGCTGGCCTCCGGCTCCATTGTCGAGGCCGTGGCGGATCGTCTGCGGGCGCACGGAGCGCGCAACATCGTGCTCGATCCTGTGCTTGTCGCCACCAGTGGCGATGCGCTTGGCGCGCCCGATGTAGTGGAGGCGATGATACGGCATCTGCTGCCGCTGGCGCGCGTCGTCACGCCCAACATGCCTGAAGCCATGCGCCTGAGCGGCGGGGATGCGCCCCATGACGCCGCCGGCCTTGAGCGTCTGGCGCGTGCGATTCATGCAGCCGGGGCAAACGCCGTTCTGGTGAAGGGCGGGCATATGGAGGGTGAATTGGCGCCTGACGTTTTGTTCAACGGCGCCGCCGCGCATCTGTTCGAGGCCCCGCGCGTGGCGACCCGCAACACCCATGGCACCGGCTGCACGCTCTCGTCAGCGATAGCCGCCAATCTCGCGCACGGGATGGATCTTGGCGACGCTGTGGAGGCGGCCAAGAGCTATCTGACCGCTGCGTTGATCGCGAGCGACAAGCTGAATGTGGGGTCTGGCGAGGGCCACGGCCCCGTGCATCATTTCCATGGGTTTTGGGGCTAGGCTGCGTCATGGTCGCGAAAGCGGCCATCCACGGCAGGCCGCTAGCTCGTAGCCTGACGTGGATCCCTGCCGTCGCCGGGATGACGGCATGGGCAACGCCCCCTGCATCCCAGTCGCTGCGCGTCTCAAAACCCCTCAATCGTCTCCACCATTTTCTTGCGCATGGCGGCGTCCGGCAGGCGCCCCAGGCCCGCTTTCAAATTATCGACCATGTATTGCGGCTTGTCGGTGCCGGGAATGACGGCGGTGATTGCGGG
>CANJPM010000163.1 GCA_947476075.1 Beijerinckiaceae bacterium | reverse complement strand
TCTTCCGATTTGGACCAAGTCCGAGCAGGCGGTCAAGCCGACCGACGCCTGTAGAGTCAGCGTGGTTCAAATCATGTTGCCTTTGCGAAACGATATTTGAATATGCAATAAATAGCGCGAAATCCGTCTTTCATGCCTATCTTCTTCCCTTCAGCATAAAGTGCGGCCGGAATAGGAGATGCCGACTTCGTAAATGCGCACGCCCGGAATCCGCGACAGCTTTGTCGTAACCTCCGGTTCAAAGCCGAAAATCATGCGTTTTGGCGAGCTCCAAAAGCAACTCGCCTGTGCCGTCGCTGGAGCCGTCGTCGACAACGACGATGTCCTTTGGCTCGTGCGGACAGGCGGCGACGCGATCGAGCAAAAGCCCGATCGTCGCGCGCTCGTTGAAGCAGGGAATAATGATCGACAGGCGCATATCATCTTCAAATAAAATGTGTGACGCTGCGGGGCGACGCCGTCCATAATTGTCCGACGATGCTGGATTCGGGTTAATAAAAGCGAAACCAGCGCAAGCCGACGCGCGGCGCTTGCCCGACGTCGAGGGCTCACGTAATCTGACCACAACAAGAAATCCTGAGGGGGAAACATGACGGCCTTCAAACTCAACCAGAAAGACGTGCGCGCGGACGCGCCCGCCACGTCGCCTCTGCTTTTCGTTCTCGCCAACGATCTTGGCGTCAACGGCGTGAAATACGGCTGCGGCAAATCGCAATGCGGCGCCTGCACTGTTCTTGTGGACGGCGAACCGGTGCGCTCCTGCCAAACTGCTCTTTCGGCGGTGGCGGGTCGCTCCGTGGTGACGCTGGAGGGTCTGCGCGAAGCAGGCCAGCCGAGCAAACTCCAACAAGCTTTCATCGACGAACAGGCCGCCCAGTGCGGCTTCTGCGCGGCCGGTATGATTATGCAGGCGCAAGCGCTGCTCGATCGCAATCCGCAACCTACAGAATCAGACGTCCGCACCGCGCTTAACGGCAATCTGTGCCGTTGCGGCGCTCATAACCGCATCGTCCGCGCCGTTCTGCGCGCCGCCAAGGAGGCCTGAAAATGACTGACAACCTCCTGATGGATCGCCGCCGCGTTCTTCAAGGCGCGGGCTATGTTGCGCTTGCGTTCTCCATCCCGGCCACCGACGCGCAGGCGCAGGCGCCAGCCGCCGAAAAGCCCCGCCTGCCGGGCGATCTCAACATTGTGCGCAACATCAGCGCATGGATCCGCATCAATTCCGACAAGACCGTCACTTTGCTGATCGGCAAGGTAGAACTGGGTCAGGGCATTCTCACCGCAGTCGCGCAAATCTGCGCCGACGAGCTCGACATCGACCTCAAGCAATTGAAGGTCGTCTCGGGCGACACTGCGCTCGTGCCCAACGAAGGCGTGACCGCAGGTTCGTTCTCGATGCCCAATTGCGGCCCCGCCGTGCGTCAGGCCTCCGCCGAAGCGCGCAAGATCATGCTTGATCTGGCGGCCGAGAAACTGAAAGCTCCCGCCGACAAGCTGACCGTGAAAGACGGGGTCGTCTCGGCGCAAGGTGCGGGCTCCGTGTCTTATTGGGATCTGGCTGTGGGCAAGGCGCTTGAGCGCGAGGCCATGGGGAATGTAAAGCCCAAAGCGATCGCAGATTATCGCTACGTCGGCAAAGACGTGCCGCGCCTCGACATCCCCGCCAAGATGACGGGAGAGGAAATCTTCGTACATGAGCTGCGCCCCAAGGGCATGCTCTATGGGCAGATCACACGTCCGCCGACCTACAAGGCAAAACTGGCGTCGCTGGATTCCAGCGCCGTCGAAAAAATGCCCGGCGTTCTCAAGGTTGTGCGCAACGGCAGCTTTCTGGGAGTGATCGCAGAGCGCGAAGAGCAGGCGAACGCTGCGGCGCAGGCGCTTTTCAATGCGGCAAAATGGGACGTCGAGAAAGGCCTTCCCGGCAATGACGGTATGGAGGATTGGCTGACGAAGACCAAGCCTGCGCGCATGATCGACACCAAGAAGCAGCCGCGCGTCGGCGGCGACCCTGCGGTCAAGACGTTGGAGGCGACCTATTACCGCCCCTATCATATGCACGCCTCTATCGGCACTTCGGCGGCTATAGCGACCATGGGCGCTGACGGCGTGATGACGATCCAGACGCATAGTCAGTCTGTATTCGAAACCTCCGCGGCCATCGCTAAAATGCTGGGCCTAGAGCCCTCCAAAGTACGCTGCCAGCATGTGCAGGGCTCAGGCTGCTACGGACACAATATGGCCGATGACGCAGCCGCAGACGCCGCGCTTCTGGCGGCCGCCATGCCCGGCAAGCCTATCCGCCTGCAATACACGCGCGAGGGCGAACATCGCTGGGAGCCCTATGGCTCTGCCATGGTCATCAAAACCAGGGCTGGCCTCGACAAGGACGGCAACGTGCTTGATTGGGACCTGACGCTTTTCTCAACCCCGCACGGCACGCGGCCGGGCGGCGAGGCGGGCAATCTGCTCTCGGCGCGCTATCTCGAAAAGCCGTTCGCGATGCCAACGCCCCAGAACAATGGCGGGCCGAACTTTGCAGCCGACCGCAATGCAATAGCGCTCTACGATTTCCCCGGCCATAACGTGCTGACCAATTTCATCACCGACATGCCGCTGCGCGTCTCTTCGACGCGCGGGCTGGGCGCCTACGCCAATGTGTTCGCCATTGAATCCTTCATCGACGAACTGGCTGTGGCTGCGGGCGTAGACCCGGTGCAATATCGCCTGCGCTTCATGAAGGACGAGCGCGGACGCGACGTCATCGCCAGGGCCGCAGATCTCTTCGGCTGGAGCAAGTGGCAGAAGAAAGATGGGCGCGGACGCGGCATCGGCTTCGCCAAATACAAGAACATCGCGGGCTATTGCGCGGTGGCTCTGGAGGTTGAAGTCAACAAGCGCAACGGACGCATCCGCGTGCTGCGGGCAGCCGCCGCCGCAGACAGCGGCCATATCGTCAGCCCTGACGGCGTGCGCAACCAGATCGAAGGCGGCCTGATCCAGTCGCTCAGCTGGACGCTGAAGGAAGAAGTGAAGTTCGACGACACCAGCGTCACGTCGCAGGACTGGGCGAGCTATCCCATCCTTACCTTCAACGAAGTGCCCGCAATCGAGGTCGCGCTCATCGACCGGCCGGGAACGCCCTTCCTTGGCACCGGCGAGGCCTCGCAAGGCCCCACCGGCGGCGCGCTGGCCAATGCCGTTTTCGACGCCACCGGCGTACGCTTCCGGCGCTTGCCGCTGACGCCTGATCGCGTCAAGGCTGGTCTCAGCGCATGATCTAAGTGCGTGATCTCAGCGCCTGAGACGCCAAAGCCTCGCGGGTCGCCAGATTGGCGGCCCGCGTGTCGATTACCCCTCACACCTGCGCGCGAGCGTTCGCAGAGAGGCGGCAATCAGGCCTATTGGCCGGCCATCATGATAAGCTGGAGATAGCAAATGCGCCGACGGAACGAGCGCGACTGGTTGAACTCGTAGATCACGAGGCGGGGGCGCGTCTTGTTCGAACGTTCGACCTTGATGTCGATTTCGTCAGGCAGAAGAATGCCAAGACTGCGCAAGGCGCGATGAGGGTCGGCGTCGATTCGATCAATCAGACCACGGTCAATCCAGCATTGGGCGAGCACGGCGCCCAGATAATCGATGATCTTTTCTTTGAGCTGCCGTGAATCAATGAAAATCTCGATCGGCGGCTCTTGATGGAATGAATCATTGCTTTGATATGAGTCATTGCCCGCGGAATGGGCTTCCACGTTATCGGGCCGCTCAACGAGCGCCGGAAGATTCTTGCTGGAACCGCGATTGCCCATTCACTCGTCGCCAGAGCCCTGAAATACGGGTACACCCCGCATTTTTTTCAGAAAAACATATCTGGGCGCAAGCAGCAAGCTTGGGTTTGGCCGCAGCTGGAGGATGGTTAAGTCCTTCTTGCTTCCAGCACCATCACATCGGCGTGCGCCGGACGCAGAAGGCCGGCTGTGTAATGAACCAGGGCGTAATCGACGTCGCCGGCCGGCATGATCGACACAGGGACAGATTGATCGACGCCGCCAAGATCGGCGCTCACGCGCTCACGCAAGCGACGACCGATTGTTTCCGAGCAGCAGTGAATGTCGACCTTCTGAACTTCCCCAAAGAGGAAAGCTTTCAACGGCTCGATAAGCATGCCTGACGCCCCCGGACGCCCCCCGGCGGAGCGCAACGGAAAGCAGGTAGCAAGCGACGGGCCAATCCCCGTCTACGAATAAAGCATTGATTCAAATAAACTTTTACCATTGCACCTCTGTCGGCGATCTGACAGCTGATTGCCGATTGCGTCAACGCTCCCGATCATGGATTCTGGCGCAACGAACTGACGGCCAGAGGATGTCACCGAGATGAGCTTTTCCCCACAAGCCGTGCGGCTCCTGCAAGAGCGGCCGTATCTGGCGGCGCATGCGCGCGCGATGCTGGACTCGTTTCGCGCCCTGCTCGGCCGCGACTTGATAGATCCGGGTATGGTCGGCCCGCAAGGAAACCCGCAAGAAAATCTGCCACACGATCTGCACAACGCCATGGCTCTGTATGACGCGCCGTTTGCGCTGCTGTCGCACGGGACCGAATCTGACCCGATTTTAAACTTCGGCAACAGAATTGCGCTGGAGCTGTGGGAGCGGGATTTTCCAGCATTCACGCGCACCCCCTCGCGCCTCACAGCTGAGCCTGTGCTTTTTGAAGCGCGTAAAGCGCTTTTGGAGACCGTGACCCGCCAAGGCTACATCGACAATTATTCCGGCGTGCGCATCAGCGCCAATGGACGACGCTTCGAAATCGCGCAGGCCATTGTGTGGAACGTGTCGGACCATGAAGGTCGGGCTTTGGGACAGGCGGCGACGTTCGACAAATGGACGCTAACACCAAAAGTCAACGTGAGGGAACAAACGTAAGCCGGCAAGACAGGAATAGCGGCCTAATCTCTTCATATCATCGTGCAGCAGGAGACAATGATGGCTGAAATTTTGAGAGCTGCGCCCCATCGCCGCTTTGTTGGAGCAGCGATCACATGCATCGTCGCGGCGCTATACGCGGGCGGCGCCGACGCCTCGACATTCACGTTGTCATGCAAGAACCAGCTTCGCGAATACACCCTCTCCTTCGACGACCGGAGCCAGACGCTGACCTGGCGCTCCGGCGGGGTTCAAACCGATTACCTGGTGCATCAGGTCCGTAATGATCCGGACCGATTGCAGATTACGGGCGTCACCCACGACCACGGACCCAGTTTTCTGGCGACCTTCAGACCCGAAAGGCAGATCGCCTATTCCTATCCCAATAAAAGCCAGCAAACAGACGCGTGCCGCTAAAAATCAGCCGGTCCATCCTCTGGCCAATTGGTTGGTGAAGGCGCTGCAGCACGCCAGCAGCGATGCCGCGATCGGGTCTTCTCGACGCTCGGCAAAACGCTGCTCTGGAATGCTGACATACATGCTGCCCAGCAGCCTGCCGTCGGGATGAAAAACCGGCGCGCCAATGCCGACGACGCCGGCGATGAGCTGGCCGCGCGTGACGGCGTAGCCCTTGGCGCGCACCGCCTCCATTTTCTTGCGCAATTCAATCGGGTCGATGATCGTCTGCGTCGTCTCGCGCGATATGTTGGGCATCCCCAGCACTTCAGCCTGCGTGGCCTCGTCAAGAAACGAAAGCAGCGCAAGGCCGCTCGCGCCTGCATGCAAGGGTTTCCAATAGCCGCGATCGACGATCGTCACCGCGTGATCGGATTCCATGCGCGCCGCCGTGAACCTCTGCAATCGAACGGGATCAAAAATCGAAAAGGCGGCGGTCTCGCCCGTTTCGCGCGAAGCGCGGCGCACAAAGGGCATGCAGACCTCCCGCCACGGCGACTTGGGCGCCAGCGCAAGGCCCAACCGATACGCCTCAAGACTAAGCGTATAACGGTTGGAATCGTTCTTCACGACAAGCCCCTCCTGAAGCAAAGCGTTTAAGGCTCGATGGGTGGTCGTGACCGGCGCATTCATCGCCGCTGATATTTCCCGCACGCCATAGGAGCCGTGTGAAGCGTCGACAAGCCAGCGCAACACCGCAATGGCCTTGGAGAAAGGTCGCCTAAGCTCTCCCATATGTCCGATCCATTCGTTCCACTAAAAGAAACACTTCAACACTGCGCCCAAGCGCCGATAGAAGCTATCGAGAAATAAAACTAAATCAACTCAATCTGTTTAAGGAAACAGGTGGAGGCGTTGCTGCAACCGCCCGCTTGCGCATCAGACGCGCAAGAGCGAGCGCCGCCAGCGCACTGACGCCAAGGACGATGGCCGACGTCAACGGACGATAGGCGAGCCAGGCGATAGCGATCACCAGCGGCGCGATCGCGAAAGTCGCCGCAAGGCACAAAAGCCCTGTCCCAGCTGAGACAAGATCGCCAAAGACTGGAATCACGTCGGCAAGAACCGACAGCACAGCGACCATCAGGCGCAAGCTGATGAACAATACCAATGCGCCAACAGCCCGCAGCAGCCAGGTGATAATCTGGTTCTCGTCCAGCGAGCGCTGGAACATGACGTCAGCGCTCAGGATTCCATTGGCGGCCAGCAAGATCTCCTGCCCGTTGCGCGCACGATATGGCGTAATCGCGCCGCCGGTCTGACGACCAATTACTGAAACGTCCTGATGCGGGACCATATCAAACCCTATGCGCAGGTCGCCTATCCGAACAAAATCGGGATCGCCGACGTAGATCCGCGTCTGATCAAGACGCGCCTGCGGCCCCAAAAGCGCGCGGGCGCGCACCAGCGTCTCGGCGGAGGCGGCGACTGGTTCGGCGCCGCTGATTTGTGTGACCGCTTGCTGGCCAAACCCAAACGCTCCGACCCGCGCGTCCCGGGCGTAAATAGCGCGCGATCCAAGAGCGGGCATCGGCGGGTTGCGATGATTGGCGGCCTCGTGAAAACGGCTGGACTCAACGGCGCGCTCCGACCATTCACGCGAATAAACATAGCGCGTGACCGTCTCCTCGCCGCCGCCGAGCTTCTTGATGGTTTCGGAACGGCGCTCTTCTTTCCACTGAAACATTTCAACAGTACGCACGAGCTTCAATCCGCGCACTGAGAGCCCGAAATCGCTGTCCACCAGCGCCGTCTCCGATTGCGTTGGCCCGGAAACGTGGACGAGCCTGCCCTCGTTCGCCGCCTCGCGCCTGTCGCTGGCGAGCGAGATCACGGACGCCGCACCCTCCTCCAGCGCACGGGCGGACTCGACGGCGCGCCCCTCGTTCCACACCAGCAAAAATATGGCGCACAGGAACAATACGAGCCCGACGACGATCCCTTTGAGGCTGTCGCCAAGGCGCTGAAGCCATGAGCGATGCTCGCGCACCTCAATGTTTGAATCCAAATCCTGGTTAGCGCCGCGCTCTTGCTGGTCGATGCTCATGTCGCCCCCTTGTCAGCTCCCTTGATGGTAAAGCATAGTCCGTGCTGGCGGCGCAAAAAAGGGGCGCCGCCGTTTGTCTTATGCGGTTTGACACGGGCCGATCTTGAACGCACCAATGTGACCAGCGACAAATGAGCAAGATCATTGGCCGGTTTATTGGGAGGACAGCATGAACTATACTTTGAAAGCCTTTTGCACAGACGCTCAGGACGCATTGAAATCGGGTCGGCCAATCGGCGAAGCCATTGAGGTCATAGCAGCCCGTCTTGGCGACCTGCTGAAGGAGCCAGCTTTCGTGCAAGCGACGTTTTCGTCTGACGATCCAGCCGGCAAGAAGGAGCTGTTCCACGATCCGGAGCTGGATTTTTACGTACTCGCCCACGTGCAGGACGGCGGCAAAAAAGGCACGCCTCACAGCCATGGCGATTCGTGGGCGATATACGGCAACGCCACCGCGTTCACGCGGATGACTGAATATTCGAGGGTTAACCCCGAGAGCGAAGAGGCTGCGATTCTCAAGATCACGGATGTCTACGATATCGGACCGGGTCAGACGCGGGGCTATGGGCCCGGCAAGATTCATTCGACCGAGCACCCGCAGAAGTCCTGGGTGATCCGCATCACCGGCACTGATCTCGACGAGCTTCCCCGTTACCGCTTCCGCAAATTCCGCGATACGGTATTGGACGCCGCCTGAATTGAAATCCGGCGCGAGCGCATGGCTCGCGCCGGATTGCTTCTTATTGCTCGGCCAGAAGGGCGCGCGCGCGCTTCACGGCCTCGGGAGGCACCTCGTAGATTCGCTTGAGCTCGCCCACAACCTCATCGCCTGACATGAATTGCAGCGGCAGGCGCACCTTTGCAGCCTCTTCCTGCGTCGCTTTATCGGCCAAGGCAGCATTGAACGCCTTACGCAGAACAGCCTGCGTATCAGCGGGAACCTGACGTGACGTGATAATCGGACGACCAATTTCGCCAGCGCCGTTGATGACGTTGAGCACAGCGCGATCAGCGTCGTTCTTGGCTATATCGTTGGCGTAGGGCACGTTGTTGGGGGCGCCAGGCGGCAGTTCGCG
>CANJPM010000162.1 GCA_947476075.1 Beijerinckiaceae bacterium | reverse complement strand
TGATTTCGCAAACTTCGACAGAGGATAGCTTGTAGGTCCAGTTATCCAGTTTATCCATCTCATCCGTTGTCCAGCCGGCGGGATCCACGATCCGCTGATGCGGGATAGCGACCTGCCGAGCAACCCGGTTGTGTGTTGGAAAACCGTCCATCGTTTCCTCCTGTCCAAACGAACTTTTTTTTACGACAATTGAGCGAAGAAGTAGATGCTCCTCATCGATAATAATAAAATACATTGTTTATGTAAATGCGCCATCCAACACTGTGTCAACCATCCTGCAACAATAACAATCGTCAAAAATCATAGTGGGAGAGGCGGTAAGCGCGACGAAGATCCCCAACCGGTGCTAAAAGCTACCCTTGAACCGGTTTTTGATGAAGGCGGTGAAGGTCTTAACCTTTTGTGTTACATATTTATGATGCGGATAGACTGCTATAATATTACTCGGAGGCATTGAATAATCAGATAGAATCCGAACCAGCCGCCCGCTATCCAGATCTTCACGAACACAAAACGACGGGAGGACGCTCACTCCCGCACCTTCAAGCACTATTTCTCGGAGCGCCACGTAATTGGTGATCGAAATCGCTGGCTTGATTTTGACGTTGTAATTCTTCTCCCCTTGTATAAAATTCCACGTATTGTGAGGTGTCTGCATAGGGTTGACTAAAACCCTTTCATCAGAAAGCTTATCAAGGACATCAATTGGCCCCGAATCTGAAAGATATTTCGGGCTCGCGCACAATATCCACTCAAAATCCGCTATTTTGTTGAGAACCGAAGATAAGGTTGGAGAGTGCGCGATGCATACTCCGAGATCAAAGCCCGTTTCATACAATTGCAGAGGCGACTTCGTTCCAGCTGCGAGCACCATCTGTATCTGCAGATCTGGATGCAACATTTGAAAATCGGCAATGGCTCTACCCATATGTATTTCGCCGAAAGATCGCGCTGAAACTATACGCAAAAAGCCGTGATTGGCATTCTGAAGGTCGGTTAACTTAGCCTCTTCTTCGGCCAGAGAATTTACTAGCTGACTACAAACTCCAAGATAATGCTCCCCAACACCGGTAAGCCCGACGTCACGTGTCGTCCGATTAAAAAGGCGGACCCCCAGGAGCGTCTCAAGATCAGAGATCTGTCTGCTCACCATTGCACGGGATAACCCCAGCTTCCGGGCCGCAGCCGCAAAGTTCTCGGCTTGCGCCGCGACAATAAAGCTCTCCATGGCCTTTAGTTTGTCCATACCAAACCCAATCAAGGAGCAAGAACGGCAACTAAGTTATTGTCGCATCCCAGTTGACGCAGTGCAAATAAAAACAACCTAGCTACGATAGCGATTTATATGCTCAACTCAAAATACAAAAATAACCGGGGGGACTGGATGGCCATTCAGTATGAGGATGTCGTATCTGTTGGAGCTGGATCGCTCGCTGGTCGCTATCTTCGGATGTTTTGGCAGCCCGTATTCATAGGGCGATTACTTGAACTCAAGCGGCCTCAACCTATCAAAATTCTTGGCGAGGCCTTTACAATATACCGAGGCGAAACAGGGATCGCGCATGTTGTAGCTCCGCGCTGTCCGCACCGTGGCCTTTCTCTTGCCGTAGCGCGTGTCATGGGGGACAGCCTTGAGTGCTTCTACCATGGCTGGACATTTGACGCATGCGGCCAATGCGTATCGCAACCGGCTGAAAATCCCGGTTTCGCTCATAATGTAAGTATCAAATCATATCCAACAACCGAACGGAATGGCTTGATATTTGCTTATTTGGGCGATGGGATGCAACCTAATTTTCCTGAACTGAACGTATTTTCAGAACCATGCATTATCGAAAACAAGGCGGACGTTCGCCCTTGGCCATTCTTTGCTCAAATTGAAAACGGGATTGATGAAACGCACTTCAATTTCGCCCATCGGAGAACGAAATT
The DNA here is from genome assembly GCA_947476075.1 of Beijerinckiaceae bacterium. Lineage (GTDB taxonomy): Bacteria > Pseudomonadota > Alphaproteobacteria > Rhizobiales > Beijerinckiaceae > Terripilifer. The sequence continues at coordinate 6,693 of CANJPM010000162.1, read as the reverse complement.
CGATGATATTGGGATGAACAATGGCCTGCCTGAACTTTCCTGTCAGGAGACCGCTTACGGTATTTTGCGGATCGCGAAGCGTGGCAACGCTCTCCGAAAGGGACATTACATAATGCCAAACTGGAGCCTTTCATCAAAATACGAGCACCATGAGGGATGGTCAAACCACATTGTATGGCGAGTGCCTACCGATGACGAAAACCACATCAGTTTTACGAGTGACGTCATTTATAAAACTGGCTCTGAAGCAGAGGTATACCGAGCAGCGCTGACGGAAAAATCTATTCGACGGGATCAGATGGCACCTGCGATCGATGTTATTCGCAATGTCTTGGCAGGCAAAATGCACCCGGATGAAATTCCTAAAGATCACCCGGATATCGTCATGATTCAGGACGGAGTTTGTTGCATGGGGCAACCCATCAGACGTAGTCGCGGCGACGATATTCTTGGAATATCAGACAGGCAGGTCTCTTTGTTACGCAGAATCTGGAACCGAGAACTGGAAGCACTGCGAGACGGAGGTACGCTAAAAAATTGGCAGATCCCCCAGGGCCTTGAAACAACGCGAGGCGTGTAGTTGCGATATTTATATCATTTTTTCTTCATGAAAATGAATAAGGTGGAACTCATATGAAATCCCTATTGAGTTATTTTTCATGCCTCTTCATCGCCTTACCCACTTATGCGATGCCTCAATCACCCACAGATTTTTATAAGGGCCGAACAGTTTTTCTTCAGATTGGATCGGGGTCTGGGGGAGCTTATGATCTGACTGGTCGTCTATTTGCGCGTCATATGGGGCCGTTTATAGACGGAGCGCCAAAACTAGTGCCCCAAAATATCCCCGGAGGTGGAAGCCTCAACATGGCGAACAATTACGGCAAGATCGCCGCTAGGGATGGCTCCGTGTATGGCGTTTTCAATAGTGGTATGGCGACAACACCCTTGCTTATGCCTGAAGTAGCACACTTCGATCCCCGTACTTTTAATTTTCTAGGCTCACCCAGCCGTGAAGCGCACATACTCGTTGCGTGGCATGATTCACCATTGAAAAATATGCAGGACGTTTTTGAAAAGGAAATCATTGTTGGCGCCACATCGCCCGGGGGTGCGCCGTATGAGTTTCCTTTCCTCATGAATGTTCTGATCGGGACGAAGTTCAAAATAATCACGGGTTACAAAAGCAGCTCAGAAACTAAACTCGCTATGGAGCGTGGGGAAATACATGCCGAAGCGGGACTCGGATGGGCGACTGCAAAATCTGATCGCATGTCCGATATCCAGTCTGGACGACTTAAAATAATTGCGAGCTTTGCATTTACGCCGCATCCCGACCTCGTCGAATACCCTGCCTTTCCAAGCGGAAGGTCCGAAGAAGATCGTCAAATATTTAGGCTTATGTATGCGCGCCAAGCATATGGACGACCATTTGCGACGCCCCCGGACGTTCCCAGAGATAGGGTAACTGCACTTCGAACGGCATTCGAGAAGACCATGAAGGACAGCACTTTCCTTGAAGAAGCAAAACGGCTAAGCGTCGATATAAATCCTGTTTCCGCCGAAGAGCTAACCAGGCTCACCGAGGATTTGTTCAAGACGCCCCAGTCCGTACTCAAGAGAATCCACTCAATATTGGGGCCACCTCAAACACCCTAATCATAGACCATTAACGGCGACGTAGCATAACGATTTATCTGAACCTATAAAAGAATGAGGAGAATTTAAATGATAGTCTCCAAATTTAGTCAAGCGGTCGTAATCTTAATTACGGTTTTCTTACAAATGCCTTTAGCTCGGGGGCAATCTGCAGAAGATTTCTATAAGGGGAAACATATCTATCTGCAGATTGGATCAGGGGTAGGTGGCGGATACGATATTATTGGCAGACTTTTCTCACGATACATTGGAAAGTACATTCCGGGAAATCCGCTTGTTTCGCCACAAAACATACCGGGCGGTGGCAGCCTTGCTCTGGCGAACAATTTCGCAAACGTTAGTCCGCGCGATGGATCGGTCTTCGGGATTTTTAACACTGGAATGATCCTTACACCGCTGCTGACGCCTTCTGTTGTGAAGTTCGATCCGCGTAATTTTGGCGTGATAGGGTCACCCGCTCGCGAAGCGCATGTTTTGATCTCTTGGCACACTGCACCCATCACAGGGATCGAGGACGTGTTTAAACGTGAAATCATATCTGCGGCCACAGCGCCTGGTGGTGCACCGTTCGAATATCCCTTGCTGACCAATAAACTTCTTGGTTCAAAATTCAAAATTGTGAATGGTTATAGAAGCAGCCATGAGAGCCGGCTCGCGATGGAGCGTGGCGAAGTCCATGCGATAGCTGGTCACGGATGGGCGTCGGTCAAATCCGACTATGCCGACGATATAGCCAAGAAGCGAATTAATGTAATTGCCGCATTCGGGATGAAGCAACATCCCGATCTTCTAGACGTGCCCCTTTTTCCGCTTGGTAAAACTGAAGAAGATCGCCAATTGTTCAACCTGATGTATTCACGGCAGGTCACGGGTCGACCGTTTATGACGCCACCTGAGGTGCCAAAAGTGCGGCTCGAAGCACTTCGGGAAGCATATGCACGAACCGTCAAGGATCAAGCGTTTTTGGAAGAAGCTAAGAAATTCAACATAGACATAGATCCGGTTTATTTCGAAGAACTTGAAGGTCTCATAAAAGACCTTTATGCAACTCCAAAATCCGTGATCGATCAAATTCAGAAAATTCTGGCATCCGAAAAGTAATAAATCCAAGATAACGAGTGAATCTCGTTATAGTTTCCAAGAAGAGGTTAAAATGCCTGTTGCAATGATTACTGGTGGCGCAAGTTGGTTCAGCCGTGAAACGGCTCGTATGTTGCTTGCTGATGGTTGGCATGTCGCACTAAGCGACATCAATATGGAACATTTGAACGAAGTCGCTTCCGAACTTGGTGCCCCCCCGCAGCTGACCACAGCGCACCTCGACGTCACTAACATTGACCTCGTGCAAAGCTACGTCTCAAAACTAGCTGCGCAACATGGTAATATCGACGCTCTTATAAATATAGCTGGCGGCACAAATCATATTACCTCAACAAGGCTTCCTTTTCATGAGTCGAACCCGGAGTTCTGGGAGAAAGTCATACGGCCTGGGCTCTACGGAACGATGTATTGTTGTCATTCTGTTCTTCCCCACATGATCAAGGCTAGAAGAGGTGGAATAGTGACAATCGCTTCTGGTATGGCCCTACGTGGTTCACCACGGATGGCGGTATACTCCACTGTTAAACATGGACTCATTGGCCTCACGCAAGCCTTAGCTCAGGAAGCCGCCAGTTACGGAGTGCGGGTAAATACTGTTGCGCCGGGTAGCGCAGAATCAAGATGGCAACCCGACATTCACGCGAAACATGATGGTCGCGCGTCTCCCTTGGGGCGTCGAACGAGCGCACAAGACGTTGCAAACGCTATCCATTTCCTGCTCTCGGATAAAGCGGACCACATTACCGGAAGTTGTCTCGATCTTTCTGGTGGAACACTCCTGCATTAAACTTCGGATCCACGCTACCGCTTGCAAACGAGGAGCTAGCAGTGCCATCAATAAATATATTAGAAAAACCATCGATTGTCGCCCTTCTAGAGAGGGCGAGCAGTTCATTGTTGGAATTGGAGCAAAGGATCGCAAGGGACCTTGAGATACTAGAGTATCCATCTAGAAATTGGTTACCGAAGATCCAACGCCCAGACGGCGCGCATGTCTACGACGTAATAGTTGTTGGAGCCGGGCACTGTGGAGTGACGGCAGCTTTCGCCTTGATAAGGGAGCGAATCACGAACATTCTTGTTATTGACAAGGGTTCAGTTGGCGCGGAGGGGCCATGGCAAAGTTATGCACGAATGCCAGACCTGAGAACACGCAAAGCTGTGACCGGTAATGAGCTCGGATACAGTAATCTTACATTTCGATCGTACTATGAAGCGCGAGAGGGCGTGGACGCATACGCACGTTTGCAACGCATTAGTTGCGATGAATGGACATGCTATTTGTTATGGCTGCGGCGTCTCCTGAATATCCCAGTACAGAATGAAACAGAGCTTGATCTAATAACTCCAGAGAATCAGGTATTTCGTCTAAAGGTCCGGCAAAATGGAAAAACGGCGGAGCTGTTGACTCGACGTATAATAAAAACGTCCGGACCCTTGTCTATGGGGGGCGCCACAATTCCTCCTGTGATAGAGAAGGAGATACCAAGGGCGCATTATGCTACTGCATATGACGATTATGACTTCAGTCTCTTGAAAGGTAAACGTGTCGCTGTAATAGGCGGTGGAGCATCAGCTTTTGATAATGCTGGTGCAGCGTTAGAGGCTGGAGCGATAAGCGTTGATCTTTTATTGAGACGCAGAAAAATTCCGCCTGTAAGCGTCATTCGTTGGACTGACTGGTCTGGCTTTCTTCAGACATACGCTGACCTGAATGACGATCAAAAATGGAAGATGATGCATCAGGTTCAGCGTAACGCCGCGCCCCCGACCATTCGCGCGATTAAGCGTGTTGAAGCTTGGTCAAACTTTTCAATCCACTTTAACTCATCGATTGCTTCAGCTACTATGATCGACAACGCCGTAGTATTAAAGACCGCGAGTGAGGTTATTACAGCCGACTTTCTTCTGCTGGCAACTGGTTTCAACTTCGATCTGAGAAAGAGCCCTCCCCTTGGAAAAATAGTTAACGAAATCGCTCTGTGGCGTGATCGGTATGCCCCATTGGAGACTGCCTCGGAAAAATATTTGAACTCTCCCTACCTTGGACGCAATTATGAGTTCATCGAAAGAACTCCCGGGTCGGCCCCCTATCTGAAACATATTTTTTGCTACAATCAGTCATCTACTTTGAGCATGGGGCCGACGGGCCGTGTGAGCGGTTTAAAGTATGGCATTAAGCGCCTTATGGCTGGAGTTTGCGGTAGTTTCCTACGAGAAGATTATGAGCATCATTTGTCTTCGGTTACAAACTACAAAGCTCATGAATTTGAAGATCATCCATGGATGGATGCACTCTAGTAGCAAGCTCTCATGTTGATCTCCAGAGGAATTAACTGATGACGACCAAGCAGAAGGTGGCGATAGTTACTGGCGCGGGCAGCGGGATTGGAAACGCCATTGCGCGTCGTCTCGTGATCGAAGGATATAAAGTATATGGTGGCGATGTCTCATGGCCACACGTCAGTGATCCCGATGTCTCCTTCTCTCAAATCGACTGCGACGTTCGAAAGACAGATCAGGTACGCGCACTCTTTTCTGTGTGCATGGACACAGAAGGAAGTCTTGACGTTTTGGTGAATTCGGCTGGAATTAGCGGACGCTGGACGATAGCTAAAATAACGGATGAAGAGTGGGCTAAGGTATTAGATATCAACCTCTTTGGTACATTCGCCTGCATGCGCGAAGCAGCCAATATTATGTCGGGCCAAAGAAGTGGTCGGATCATCAACATTGCTTCAAACCGAGGATTGCATGGGCTTAAAAATGGCTCCCCCTACGCTGCGTCTAAAGGTGCCGTGTTAGCACTGACGAAAACGGGTGCACTTGAGCTCGGTATCTTTAATATCGGCGTATTTGCGATTTTGCCGGGGTCAACCGATACACCGCTTCTCCGCGGCACCAGAACAGACGCTCAGGTTGCGGAGATAGCAGCAACAGGACTCAATAAGCCCGAGCATGTTGCTGATGCAGTTATACCCTTTCTTAGTCAAAACGCACTCGCGCTCAATGGGGCCTGTGTATCGGTTGCACGTCGAACATTATGAGCTGCTGACTGTTCCCGAATAATTTTATGCCCACTGGAGGTTAAATGCTTACTGTAGCTCAGGCGATAGCGCAGACATTGAAGGCCTATCAGACAGAAAAATTTTTCTGTCTATGTGGAGGTGACCATGATCTATGGTACGCGCTCGACGATGTAGGGATTGAAATCATTAATTGTAGAACAGAAAATGCGGCCGTCTATATGGCGGACGGTTACGCGCGGATGACGGGAAAACCAGGCTTCGTCTATGGGCAGCGTGGACCAGGTGTCGCGAACCTGGCCGGCGCTCTAGCAGATGCCTGGTGGGCGAAGAGCCCTGTTATTTCTCTTACATCGTCGATCGCTCTCAGCTCACGAGACAGGTTCGAGTATCAAGAGTTAGATGGCATCCCGCTGCATCAAGGGGTCACAAAGTGGAACAAAACGGTTTCCTCCCCTGATCGTGCAGCCGCGATGGTTCGTGCTGCAATCCGCATAGCATTGAGCCCATCCCCCGGACCGGTTCATCTTGAGATACCCGCCGATATGTTTGATCGAGAATCAGGCGAACCAATCTATTGCGAACATGATTACCTTAGGATCAATGGCGCCCGGCAACCCGCTGATTTGTACCAAATTGCTCAGATGGTGGAGAAGCTCGCGGCTTCGAGCAAGCCCTTGATCGTTGCAGGTAAGGGTGTGGTTATCTCTCAGGCGTGGAATGAGCTTACGGCCTTTGCGGAAGCCTGTTCGATACCCGTAGCGACTTCTCTGGGAGGAAAAGGGGCCATTGATGAACGTCATCCTTTGTCGGTTGGGGTAATTGGAAGAAATTCCAGGAAGATTGGAAATGATGCGGTTCGCGAATGTGACACAGTACTTTTGATAGGCACGAGACTTGGTGGACT
>CANJPM010000161.1 GCA_947476075.1 Beijerinckiaceae bacterium | reverse complement strand
GTGCGCATGGGCCCCTGGCCAGGCGCACCCGTGACCGACATCAATCCGCTCATTCCTTGAATGATCTGGTCGACACCTGGCCTGTCGGCATAAGGTCCCTCTTGCCCAAAGCCAGAGATGCTCCCGTACACCAATGCGGGGTTCATTTGTCGTAAGGTCTCATAGTCTATACCAAGACGAAACTTAACGTCTGGACGATAATTTTCAACGACAACATCTGCTGTCTTCACCAGCCTATAGAATATATCTCTACCTTCTGGGCTCTTCAGATTGAGTGTCAAGCTTCGTTTGTTGCGATGCAAATTCTGAAAATCTGCTTTGTCGCGCTTTCCGGTGTCGTCGTCCTCTGCAAGCGGCATTTCGATCTTGATCACGTCGGCACCCCAGTCCGCCAACTGCCTAACAGCGCAGGGTCCAGCGCGCACACGACTGAGATCCAAAACACGAAAGCGAGAAAGCGGCAACTTTCTTTGTCCCATAACCTCATCCCTATTACTTAAATGTTTATTCACCTAGATCGCCCGCGAGTTCGCGAATGTCTGCGGGGGTCTTCATGAGATTGGAAACAATACGTTCAATTTCCTCTCCAGACGTATGGGTGACCGTGAGACCCTGCTTCTCGGCATCGGACTTAAGATTTGGATCATTCAGGGCCTCTGCGTATGCGCGCCGCAACGCCGCAACACGGTCGACCGGTACATCCGGGGGCGCGTACAGCGGTCTGCCCAGAACCACACCAACCGAGAAGAGCGACAGGACCTGCCTTTGCTTCTCGTCTGTTGTGAAATCATAGATGGATGGGGCATCTACACCAGAAATACTGGCCTCCTCCATCCGGAAAAGAACTTTTATCTTGCCGCTGACAAGCCCATCCGCATACGCACGGCTCACCTGCGTATAACTTTGGCACAGGCCATGAACTTCACCTCGATCGATTGCAAGCTTTGCGTCTGTCGCGCTCTTGTAGCCCTCGATGAGTTTCATTTTTGTGCCGAGCAGCCGGTTGAGCATTGGAGGAATCGTGCTTAGGGCAGATCCCTGACCCGAACCCGCCAAAATGAGCTCTTTCGTGAAAAGATCTTTTACATTTTTAACAGGCGACGCATCGGAAACTATGCAGACACGGTTAGTCACTTCAGGACTTCCGATCCAATTCAACTTTGTCGGATCGAACCGAACCATCTTGTCGCCTGCCAAGGCTTTGAAAGGCGCATTGCGGCTTGTCATAGCAACGATACTGCCGTCACGGGGAGCTACGTTATATGTAAAGTTTGTAGCTCTAATCCCTCCCGCACCGGGCATATTCTGGATAATTACTTCAGGGCTGCCCGGTATGTGCTTTACAAAGTACCTGCCAATCAGCCTCGCCCACATATCATAATCGCCGCCCGAGGCGGAGCCGACAATGATATTTAGTTGTCTTGCTCTGTAAAAGTCGGCGATAGGATCGGCCAAGGCCGGAACAGAGCACGCAACTAGAACCGACAAGCTCCAGCAGGCAACATTGCCTGAGCGCATGATAACCTCCCCACTGACAATCCCAGATTTTTTAAACCCAGTGATTAGGGTCAGATTGGATCATCGGTATACTTCGCGCAAGAAATTTCGAGACCCGCTCAGAAATCTACTAAAGGAGTCTCGTCTCTAATACGCTGGACGCCATATTCTTTGCTTTTCCAACGGATCAAAAGGTTTGGGCCGGTGCGTTTGATCTCCCCCCTTGAACTAGTCAACATGAAAGTATGTCTTTTGACATTGATAAGAAGGACAGCATGCCAAGCAAGAGACCCACCCCTGTGGAAATGGTCAGAAAGTTGGACCAATTGGCCGTGTTGGCGGAGTAAGGCAATAGCATTGCAGACGCAGCTTGAGCGATTGCGACGACCGTTGGTCGCCTATTATCGCTGGCGGAAGAAATACGGAGGCCTGATGACCGATCAGGTTGGGAAAATGAAGGAACTTGAGGCTGAGAATACTCTACGATGCAAGGTTTCCTACCTGAAGCTTGATAAGAGAATATTTGCGGAGGCCTTACGGGGAAACTCTAAGTCCCGCGCATCGTCGCCAAGGAGCTCCAGAAGCTAGTTCAGACTTTGAATGGGCTTTTGCCCGCGCGTCGTCAGGCAAGCAACGGGCGCACTCGGTCGCTGACCATAGAATGCCTCGCCGAAACGGGCTCCGGGAGTTCCTTTATTTCGAATAAGGAAACAATCAATTTCCCGCGCGCCGCTCACCGTCTACGATAGTCAAATAAGTTTTCCTGCGAAAATTGAACGAAGGAATTCGGGGAAACGCCGCCATGCACAAGGTTCTGACGAAGGAAGAGGTCGAGGGATTTCATAGTAACGGTTATCTGTTCCCGTTCGACCTCTACACGCGCGAGGAGGCGCTCGCACTTCAGCAGCGGTACGCTGAGACTGAGGCCGCTGCTGGCGATGAATTGCAGAAGCGCTACCGCGTCAAGGCACAGCTTCCTTTTCCCTGGCTTTGTGACATCGTCCAAAATCCCCGTCTTCTTGACGCTGTAGAAGATCTGATTGGGCCAGATATCCTTTGCTGGGGCACCTCTTTCTTTTCCAAGAAAGCCCACGATCCACGCTATGTTTCCTGGCATACCGACAGCTTCTATTACGGGTTCGATCCGCCAGGCACATTGTCGGCTTGGGTGTCGTTCAACGACTCGACTATCGAGTCTGGCTGCGTTCAGTATATTCCCGGCACCCACAAGGGGCCGCTCGCGGTGCACGCGTTTCGTCCGCACCCCAACAATCTAGTCGGCAACGGACAGACGGTTGTGGATGTTGACGAAAGCAAGGCTGTCAACGCCGTTCTCCGGGCGGGGCAGGTCGTGTTCCATCACGAGAGCATCGTGCATGGCTCGGGACCCAATAATGCGGATCATCCGCGCATCGGCTTCGTCATTCACTACATCGCCCCGAATGTGCGCGAGACGCGCTTTCCCGACGCCACCGCGATGCTACTGCGCGGCGAGGACCGTTACGGATATTGGGGACGCGACCCCGCTCCGAAGCGCGACTTCGATCCTGACTGCATTCGGGCCATGGATGCATCGCGCGCGCTCTTCAAGGCGGCGGCAAGCCGCAAAGCCGAAGCCGGCATTCTGTCCTGATCTTTCTGAGCATCGGAGCCGCCGACATGCGTAATGTTCTCAGAGCCGGGCTGATCACGCTGGCGATCGCAATGACGGTCGCCGCTCAGGAAGCGGACGCTGATGTGTTTCAGGACAAGTCGATCACAATCTTCGTAGGTTATGGCGCGGGAGGCGGCTACGATCAGTATGCGCGCCTGCTCTCGCGCCACATGAACGGGAAAATAGCCGGCAAGCCGCCAATCATCGTGCGCAACATGCCCGGCGGCGGCTCGCTCGTGGCGCTAAACCACGTGTACAATGTGGCACCGCGCGACGGGACATCCATCGTCACATTCGGACCCGAAGTCGCTTTCGAGCCTTTGCGCGGCGCTTCCGGACTGAAGTTCGATGCGCTGAAGCTGAACTGGGTGGGTTCGATGAACCGTCAGGTGAGCATCGCGGTTTTCACAGCGCAGTCGGGCGTCCTGTCGATCGCCGATGCGCGTACGCGCAAGATCATCGTTGGCGCTTCGGGTACAGGATCGCAATCTTACCTCAATCCGATCGTCTACAATGCCTTCCTCGGCACAAACTTCTCGGTTGTGACGGGCTACACTGGCTCGAAAGAAATCACGCTTGCTATGGAGAAGGGGGAGCTTGATGGCATCGCTGGCTGGAGCTGGGACAGTCTGAAACTGGAGCGTCCCGCCTGGGCCGACAGCAAGGAAGTCACCATCGCCATGCAGGTGTCGGACCGTAGGCATCTGGAAATTGCCCATGTCGCCAATATCTATGATTACGTGCTTGGCGAGGACGACCGGCTTACGCTTGAACTCATTTTTGCACACCAGATTCTTGGGCGCCCCTTCGCAATGGCGCCCGGCGTGCCTAACGCAAGGCTGGCCGCTCTCGTCAAGGCGTTTGACGCCACGATGACGGACGATGCTTTTCGCGCTGAAGCAAACCGAATGAAGCTCGAGATTGATTATGTAAACGCTGATGAGATCAGCAGCCACGTGAAACGCATCTTCGCCATGCCACCCGCCTTGATCGAGCGCGCGGCACGCATGATCAAGCAACCCAATTAGGAGAGCTTGCGGACTGGCGCGGCGGCCTCGTCCCATGCAGGACGCCTGAGGGACTCGGCGAGGTAGTCGACGAACAACTTTACCTTCGTCGGCTGGTCGGTGGCGTGCGGATAAAGCGCGCAGATCGGGAGGTCTTCAATCGCCCATTCGCCGAGGACGCGGCAAAGCGCGCCGTTCTTAAGATCCTCGCCGACGCAGAATGTAGGCAGCATCGCGATCCCCGCGCCTTCGAGCACCATGTAGCGCATCGTGATCGCGTTGCTCGGAGAAACCGGACCGTTCACCTTGATCGAGGTCGCGCCGTCGGGGCCGGTGAAATGCCATACGCCATCGCCATAATGGGTATGTGTGACGAGGCAGGAATGGTGCGCGAGATCCATTGGAGTCCGGGGCGCGCTGCGCGCACGCAGGTAAGACGGCGACGCGCACGCGACCCACCGCATCCTGCCAAGCACGCGCACGAACAGGCTTGAATCCTGTGGCAAAGCAAAACGAATTGCAACGTCTGTCCCGTATTCAAGCGGATCGAGCGCGCCTTTCAACCCGTCGCCGATGGTCAGCCCCACCTGCACCTGCGGATACTTTTCCATGAAGCTGGCGACGAGACGCCCCATCTGCATGATACCAAACGACATCGGGGCGATAACCTTCAGCTGACCGTATGGCTGACGCTGGAGCCTTATGATTTCGGCCCCCTCCTGACGCATCTCGCGCAGGATCCGGTCGCAGAACTTGAAGTATCTCTGGCCTATCTCGGTTAGGCTCATCCGCCGGGTTGTGCGGCTGAGGATCTTGGCCCCGAGCATCTGTTCGAGCTGCATAATACGTTTGGTGACAACGCCTGGCGATACGCCAAGCTCAGCGGCGGCGCTCACAAAATTGCCGTTGCGCACGACCCTGACGAAAGCGTCCATCGCTTCGAAGCGGTACATGGCTCCTCCCCGATCATTCGTTAGTACTAAATAATGCTAGGCTTGGCGCGAGCATTTAGCAAAGAAAATCACGCCCGCGCCCTCATGCGCCAGACGTCGGGATTGTTCGCCTATCGGAAATGGTCAATTCGCATAGGGATCGCCTGGCTGCCTGCGGCGGGAGCATGATCCAAAAAACAAAATGTCCTCGGGAGGAACCCAATGCACTTTGGGACGGGAACGTTCAAAGCTGGGTCTCTGGTTTGCGCCATGGCCCTGTTTGCGCCGGCAGCCTCACTGGCGCAGTCCGTGGCCGATTTCTACAAGGACCGACGGATCACGCTCATCGTCGGCTCGGATGCCGGTTCTGGCTACGACGCCTATGCCCGCCTGCTAGCGCGCCATATGGGCGATCACATTCCCGGGCGCCCAGGCCTGATCGTACAGAACATGCCAGGCGGCGGCGGCCTCACGGCCGCCAATTACCTCTACAACGTTGCCCCGCGCGACGGCATCATGATCGGCGGGATGCAGCGAGGCGTCATCATCCTACCGCTTACTGCGCCCGTTGGCGTGAAATTTGATTCGCAGAAGTTTCAATGGATCGGCAGCACGACGGCAGAGTCAGGCGTCGTCGCAGTATGGCACACGGCGCCCCACAAGACGATTGCTGACGTCATCGACCATGAAATCATCATAGGCGGATCGGGAGCGGCTACGGATTCGGAAACGCTTCCACGCGTCTACAACAAGACGCTCGGAACGAAGTTCAGGATCATCAGCGGCTACAAATCGACGGGCGCTATACTCCTCGCCGTCGAACGGGGCGAGGTGCAGGGCATCGGCAACTCGTCATGGTCGAATTGGCAGACAGCGTTCTCTCATTATTTGCGCGATGGGCGTGTATCCGTACTGATGCAGGCGGGCCTAGATCGCAATCCCGAGCTTCCGAATATTCCATTTGCGCTCGATCTCGCCCGATCGCCACAGGATCGCCAAATTCTCGAACTTTTTCTGGCACCCAACACCATCGGGCGACCATTCGCAGCGCCACCGGAAACGCCGCCTGATCGAGTCGCTGCGATGCGGGCGGCGTTCGGTGCGATGGTTAACGATAAGGCGTTCATCGCCGATGCGAAGAAAGCCAATATGGACCTCAGTCCTGTCAGCGGCATCTTCATCCAGCAGACGCTCGAACGTCTGTCTGCGACGCCCATGTATGTCCTAGCGCAGGCGCGTGCAGCAATCGAAACCGAGAAGCGTTGACGAGCAACCAGAGAGTGCTATGGGCAAGATACTCACCTCCGAACAGATCAAATCCTACCACTCCAACGGCTTCCTGTTTCCCTATAACGTGTTCACGCCTGCGGAAGCCGGTCAACTGAGCGCAAAGGTAGTCAACATCGAGGCGCGCGTCGGCGGCGAGCTTCAGGCGAAATTCCGCGTCAAAGCGCATTTGCCATTCCCATGGCTGTGCGATGTTGTCCGCAACGAACGCCTTCTCGACGCAGTCGAGGATATCATCGGCCCAGACATCCTTTGCTGGGGCGCATCCTTCTTCGCCAAGAAGGCGCGAGATCCGCGCTTCATCTCCTGGCACAACGACACATTCTTCTATCCCTACGAGCCGCAGGAAACTTTGTCGGCTTGGGTGTCGTTCAATGTGGCCAATATTGAATCCGGTTGCATTCACTACATACCCGGCAGTCATCTCGAACCTGATCCGGTTCACGTCTTTAAGCCCGAGCCCGCCAATCTGGCGTCGGACGGGCGCACCATTGTCGGTGTCGATGAAAGTCTGGCCGTTCCCGCCCTCCTCGCGCCGGGACAGGTGGTTTTTCACCATGAGCGCGTGATCCACGGTTCGGGACCGAACAATTCCGATCACCCGCGCATCGGCTTCGTTATCCACTATGTCGCGCCGCACGTGCGTAACAAGACTGCGGATCACGACACGGCCATCTTGTGCCGCGGATCGGATCCATCAGGTTATTGGCTACCCGATCCCGAGCCAACCTATGATCTCGATCCCGAATGCATCCGTGTGCTTGAAGAGGCGCGCGCCCGCTTTCTCGAAAACAACCGCAGACGCGCCGCTGAAGAAATCAAGTAAGGCAGGAACGTAAGCGGATAAAAGGAAGCAAGCCATGAAAAGGTTAATAGCGATTGTAACACCGGTTCTTCTTGCATTTTCGAATGCGGGCGCTCAGGAAAATCCAGCTGCCTATCCAAGCGGCCCCATACGGATCGTGTGCGGATTCCCGGCGGGCGGGGGCGTCGATGTCATGGCGCGCATCGTTGCAAACCATCTTCAGAAAGCGTGGGGCAAATCCGTCGTTATCGAGAACCGTGTGGGCGCCGGCGGCAACGTCGGGGCGGAGCATGTATTTAACGCGAAGCCTGATGGATATGTGCTTTTGGCTTCTGCGCCTGCGCCCTTCACAGTCAACCGAACGCTCTACCGCGCGCTGCGCTATGATCCTGAGAAGCTGACGCCGGTCTCCATTGGCGCCATCACGCCAATAGTTCTTGCAGTTTCCTACAACGCGAATGTTAAGAATGCGGCGGAATTCATAGCTCACGTGAAAGCCAATCCGGGCAGGCTTAATTACTCATCGCAGGGGCTTGGCACCAGCGGACATCTCATCTCGGCAATGTTGGAGCAGAAGCTCGGATCGAAACTGGTGCACGTGCCCTACAGCGGCGCAGCCCCGGCCATCAACGATCTCGCTGCGGGGCAGGTGGATTTCCTGTTCTCGGATCTTGGCGGGGTAAAGGCGCTTGCTGACGCCGGCAAGGTTCTCATCATCGCGACTACTACGGAGAGGCGGGTGCCGCTGATCCCCGACACGCCGACTTTCGGTGAACTCGGCATTTCCGATTTCATCGGGGACTCATGGTGGGGCTTTGCAGCGCCTCCCGCGACCCCACTCGCCATTCGCGAGAAGATTGCACGCGAGATAGGCGAAGCAGTAAAGGCTAGCGACGTTATTTCTCGTTTCAACGCCATGGGAGTTCAACCACTCGGAAACTCGCCGTCGCAGATGCAGGCGACCATCGAAACCGATCGAAAGCGCTGGGGCGAAGTCATTCGCTCGGCAAAAATTGTGCTCGATTGAACGGATCAAAATGACACCGCCCGATCTGAGCCAACGCACAGCAATCGTCACGGGCGCCGCGGGTGGCCTGGGCAGCGCCATGGCTGCGGCGTTTGCACGCGCTGGCAGTCACGTCGTGCTTGTCGATTTTGATACGGCGCGGCTTGCTGCGGCGCTTGCAACATTTCGCGCGCAATTTGGCGCTAGAGCGCAGTCTTTCGTGGCGGACATCAGCGATCCGTCGCAAGCGCAGGCCGCAGTGGACTTCGCGAAGGGGCTGACCGGACGCCTCGACATTCTTATCAATAACGCGGCGATCGGACCGACCGTACTCGAACAGTCGCCTTACTCCAAGTCTCTCAAGTTCTGGGAATCCGACGAAAAGCTCTGGCGGCGCAGCGTGGATGTGAACGTTAATGGGACATTCCTGATGGCGCGTTGCGTCGCTCCCGCGTTGATCGAAAACGGATGGGGCCGGAT
>CANJPM010000160.1 GCA_947476075.1 Beijerinckiaceae bacterium | reverse complement strand
GCTTTCGAAACGTCGAGAAAGCAAATGCGCTCTGCCCCGTTCTGTCCCTGATAATGACTGATTTCCAAACGGCATAATGGACAGCCGCCGTCGTAATAAACCATCAAATCGTGCGGGCTCTGGCTCATGCGTTTTGTGCTTGTGAAAGAACCATCTCCGCCATCGCCCGTCCGCTGTCGAACGCGGCCTCAACGCGCGGCCCAATGCACCAATCGCCGCAGGCGCCGATTTGCATCTGACTATTCCAGAGGTACGGCGCGCCCGCCGCTTGCTCGACGAGGGCATAAAGCCAGCGATGCGCACTCATGTAAGCAGGTGGCGCTGAAATTCCGGTCAGTGCGACAAAGCGCTCCAGGAGAGCGGCGCGCGCTTCGTCAGGCGTCAGCTTGATATGCTCACG
Source organism: Beijerinckiaceae bacterium (assembly GCA_947476075.1). Classification (GTDB taxonomy): domain Bacteria; phylum Pseudomonadota; class Alphaproteobacteria; order Rhizobiales; family Beijerinckiaceae; genus Terripilifer. Next base: position 8,309 of record CANJPM010000160.1, on the reverse strand, counting down.
CGTCCAGTCCGGGCTTGCATGGACGACCCATGTTTCCTTGTCTGATCTGCGCCCCGGCTTGTCGCTGTCGCGCGCGATCCAGCTGATCGCTCCTTCATCCGGCTTGATCCGCGAGGCGACGTGCTTGTGCGCTTCATCGAACGCCAGCATCAACGCCCAGCAGGGAGCGTAACGCGCCGCACTCAAACCAGGCAGCTCCACGCCCGCGCCCGCCAGCAGCGTTTGCGCCTGCGGCGCAGGCACGGCGACGATCAGTGAATTGAATGCGCCATTGCCGGGCGCCTCTATCGGCCCTTCCGCATCGTCCACGCGCCAGAAGCCGCTATTGCGCACCAGCCTTGTGGCGGTGCGCGCGGTCACGGCTTCAAGGCCGTCTCCCAGAGCGCGCGAGGGCGCCGTCATGCCCGGCGCGCCGACATAAGATTCCTCGAACCATGGCGCGGCGGCGCCGCTGATTCGCCATGCTTCAACTTGCGCCTTGAAGGCAGCTCCTCTGGCGGTGAAATATTGCGCCCCATGGTCAAATTGCAGCCCGTCCACGCGCCGCGTCGACATGCGCCCGCCAAGGCCGCGGCTCTTTTCAAACAGAGTGACGCGCAGGCCTGCTGCGCGCAGGCTTTGTGCGGCGGTCAGCCCAGCAAGGCCCGCGCCGATGATGCCGATGTGTTGTGTCATGCTCAGCCTGCGTTGTTGGGCGCGCTCTGGACGTTATAGGAGGGGCAGAACAAGCAGCAGCGCCGCTGTGATGGCGAACACGCCAAAGGTCAAGACCATGCCGGCTCCACGCAGGCGAAAGTCTTCGCTCTCCTGCGCCATTCCATAAGCGTGGGCGCATCGTCCAACCAGCAGCGCGCCAGACAATCCATGGATCAGCGGGCTATAAGCGCCCTGCATCTCGGCGAACGCCAGCAAAAGCAGGGCGAACGGCGCGTATTCGGCGAAATTGGCGTGCACCCGCATGGCGCGTTCAAGCGCCATGTCGCCGTTAGCGCCAATTGCGACTTTGAGCCTCTTGCGAACGCCGATCACGTGCGCAGACAGCGCGATGAACACGAAGGCGAGCAATGCTGCGTAGACGGGCACGATTCTAATCATGAAAATTCCTGTCAGGCAAAATCTGGCTTCCAGGATTACGGTCGCCGCATTCCATTGGACCAGTCGACCGGGCAGCTATACCGCATTGACCCCGCGCGGCGAAGCGTTCAGGTTCCCCCTTACAGGAGCTCGCCTTGACCGCACAGCAGACCATACCAGACGCCGTTTCCATCGCCCGCGATCTCATCCGTTGCCCGTCCGTGACGCCTGCGGACGCAGGCGCGCTCGGGCTCATCGAGGATATGCTGGCGGGAGCCGGCTTCAAAACGCAGCGCGTGCAGTTCTCGCAAGAAGGCTATCCCGACACCGACAATCTCTACGCCCGCTTTGGAACGCAATCGCCGTGCCTGATGTTCGCTGGCCACACCGATGTGGTGCCCCCAGGCGATTCCGCGCAATGGCGGTTCGATCCGTTCTCGGCTGAAATCGCCGACGATATGATGTGGGGGCGCGGCGCCGTTGACATGAAGGGCGGGCTGGCGGCCTCCATCGCCGCCGTTCTGGCCTTTCTGGCGCAAAACAAGGCGTTTGCGGGCTCTATCGCTTTCCTGATTACGGGCGACGAGGAAGGCCCCGCCGTAAACGGCACGGTCAAATTGCTGGAATGGGCGCATGCGAAGGGCGAAATCTTCGACCATTGCATTCTGGGCGAGCCCACCAATCCGGACGCTCTGGGCGACATGATCAAGATCGGTCGCCGGGGTTCGCTGTCGGGCGCCATTGAGGTTCATGGCAAGCAGGGGCATGTCGGCTATCCCCATCTGGCCGACAATCCGGTGCATCACATTTTGCGGCTGGCGGGCGCCTTGCTGTCGAGGCCGCTCGATGCCGGCACGGCGCATTTTGACCCTTCAAACCTTGAGATCACCTCGGTCGACGTCGGTAATACGGCCGTCAACGTAATCCCCGCAAAGGCGCGCGCGCAATTCAATGTCCGCTTCAACGACCTGTGGACGCCGCAAACGCTGGCGGATGAGCTTTCCGCGCGGCTGGCCGCCGCCGCCGGGAGCGCGTGCTACAATGTGAGCTTCCAGCCCACCAATGCGCTCGCCTTCCTCACAAAGCCTGGCCCGTTCGTCGATTTGTTCGCCACCGCCGTGGAGGCCGAGACTGGGCGCCGGCCTGTCCTGTCCACCACGGGCGGAACGTCGGACGCCCGTTTCATCTGCAATTATGCGCAAGTTTTGGAGTTCGGTCTCGTCGGCCAAACCATGCATGCGGTGGACGAGCGCGTGAGCGTGGCCGATTTACGCAAGCTCGCCGCCATCTACCAGCGGGCGCTCGGCGCCTATTTCGCATAGACTGACCGTCAGTGACGCGGCGCGGGCGCCTGTGATAGTTCAAACGGAAGCTTGAGAGGGTCCTATGGGACGTTTGTCGACGCATATTCTGGACACGCATTCCGGACGCCCTGCCGACGGCGTGGCGATTGATCTGGTGGCGATGGAGCCTGCGGGGGCGCGCGCGTTGAAATCGGTGCGGACCAATGGGGACGGAAGAACCGATGAGCCGCTGCTGACCGGTGATTTGCCGTTGGGCGTCTACGAGCTGCGCTTCCATGTCGGCAATTATTTTCGCACGCGTGGAATAGACTTGCCCGAGCCCGCTTTTCTTGACGTGGCGGTGGTGCGCTTTGGCATAGCCGATGCTTCGGGCCATTATCATGTGCCGCTGCTGGCCACGCCATATTCTTATTCGACCTATCGGGGCTCCTGATGCATTACCCGCGCGATCTTGTCGGTTATGGCGCAAAGCCGCCGCATGCAAACTGGCCCGGCGCCGCCCGCGTCGCTGTGCAATTTGTTATCAATTACGAAGAGGGCGGCGAGAATTGCATCCTGCACGGGGATGCCGCCTCGGAAGCGTTTCTGTCGGAAATCGTTGGCGCGCAGGCCTGGCCCGATCAGCGGCACATGAACATGGAATCGATTTATGAATACGGCGCGCGCGCCGGTTTCTGGCGCCTGCATCGCCTGTTCACCGAACGGGCTATGCCCGTCACCGTTTTTGGCGTGGCGATGGCGATGGAGCGTAATCGCGCAGCCGTTGCGGCGATGAACGAAGCAGGCTGGGAGATCGCCAGTCATGGCCTGAAATGGATTGACTACAAGGATTACGCGCCAGCCGACGAGCGCGCCCATATTGACGAGGCCGTGCGTCTGCATACGCAAGTGGCCGGCGCCCGCCCGCTCGGGTTTTATCAGGGGCGAACCTCAGTCAATTCGCTCGATTTGACCATGGCTGAAGGCGGCTTCTTGTATTCCGCCGATTCCTACGCCGATGAACTGCCCTATTGGGTTGAAGGTCCGCACGGGCCTCATCTCATCACGCCCTATACGCTGGACGCAAATGACATGCGGTTTGCAACGCCGCAGGGGTTCAACAGCGGGGACCAGTTTTTCGCTTACCTGAAAGATTCGTTCGACGTGCTCTATGCCGAAGGCGTCGAGGCGCCAAAGATGATGTCGATCGGTCTGCATTGCAGGCTTGTCGGGCGCCCTGGTCGCGTGGCTGCGCTGGCGCGTTTTCTCGATTATGTGGAAAGCCATCCGCACGCGTGGGTGGCGACGCGGCTCGACATCGCGCGCCATTGGATCAAGCATCACCCGCCCGCAGGCGGCTATCGCCCGAGCCGCATGTCGAAGGCTTTATTCGTCGAAGTCTTCGGCGATATTTTTGAGCATACGCCACAGATCGCAGCGCGCGCTCATGAAGCTGGCCTGACGGGTGCGCAGGACAATGCGCAAGGCCTGCATGAAGCGCTGGTTGCGCAGATGCGGGCGATGAACGCAGACGAAAAGCGCGCGCTGATTTGCGCCCATCCCGATCTTGCGGGGCGTCTTGCATTGGCCAAACAACTCACGGACGATTCCGCCAAAGAACAGGGCTCCGCCGGACTCGATAAGCTCAGCGCGGACGAGCTGGCGCGCTTCACCGCGCTGAACGAGACTTACAAGACGCGCTTTGGGTTCCCCTTCATCATGGCGGTGAAGGCCGCAACCAAAGACCAAATTCTGGCGGGCTTTGAACGCCGCATCGCTCATGATGAGACGTTTGAATTCAACGAGGCGCTGGCGCAGATCGAGAAGATCGCGTTGCTGCGCCTGACTGACAGGCTGCCTTCATGAACGGCGCCGCGCGCATCGTTGCGCGTCTGAATGAGCTGAACCGTCTCAGCGACGATGAGGCCGGGCTTACGCGCCTGACGCTCTCGCCTGCGCACAAAAGCGCGGTCGACGTTGTGTCGAGCTGGATGCAGGACGTCGGGCTCGCCACCCGGCTTGACGGCGCCGCTACCCTTGTCGGGCGTCTCGAAGGCCTGAGCCCCGGCGCTAGAACGCTGATGCTTGGTTCGCACATCGACAGCGTTCGCAACGCGGGTATGTTCGACGGACCGCTTGGGGTTGTGATCGCGATTGAAGCGTTGGACCGCTTGCGCGCCCGCGGCGTCGCGCTGCCGTTTGCGGTCGAGGTTCTTGCCTTTGGCGATGAAGAGGGCGTGCGGTTTTCAACCTCGCTCACCGGCTCGCGCGCAATCGCGGGCGCCTTTGACGAAGCCGCGCTTGAGACGCGCGATTTCGAAGGCGTTTCGCGCCGTCAAGCGCTGATAGCCTTTGGCTGCGATCCATCCAGCATTACTCAAGCCGCGCGCGATCCCGCCGATGTTCTGGGCTATGTCGAAGTCCACATTGAACAGGGTCCGGTGCTTGAGGCGAACGACCTGCCGCTGGGGATCGTCACCGCCATCAACGGCGCCTCGCGCGGCGAGATCGTCGTCACGGGCGCCGCCGGCCATTCTGGCACTTTGCCGATGAGCATGCGCAGGGACGCGGCGGCTGCGGGCGCTGAAATCATTCTGGCGGTGGAGGAGATTGGCGCCGGCAAGCCTGATCTTGTGGCCACGGTCGGACGCTTTGAAATTCGCAATGGCGCCGTCAATGTGGTGCCCGGCCATGCGCGCCTGTCGATTGACGTGCGCAGCCCGTCCGATGAAGATCGTGCTGCGGCCTTGGCGAAAATAGACGCCCGCGTGCAAGAAATAGCTGCGCGACGCAGCGTCAGGGCTGAAATGACGATCAGCTACGACATGCCCGCAGCGCCCTGCGATCACGCGTTGATGGGCTCGCTGGAGCGCGCGTTGGAACGCTGCGGCCATGCAGCGTTCCATCTGCCCAGCGGGGCGGGTCATGACGCAATGTCGTTTCGTGATCGCATGCCGCTCGCCATGTTGTTCGTGCGTTGTCGCGGCGGCGTCAGTCATCGCCCGGATGAATTTGCGTCGGAAGCTGACATCGCCAGCGCGCTGGCAGTCCTGGAAGATTTTATTGAGACGTTTGGAGCAGAGGCATGAAAGTAATCATCGACGGCGTAAGCCTTAATGGCTCTGACGTGATGGCCGTTGCGCGCCGCAATCCAAGCGGAGCCTATGCGCATGTGAGCCTCGAAACCGCTGCGCGCGAGCGGCTTGCGGCGACGCGTACATGGCTCGATGAGAATTTCATGAACGACGATGCGCCGCTCATGTATTCATTCAACACCGGCGTTGGCCTGTTCAAGGATCAGCGCGTGTTGATGAAGGACATGATCGAATACCAGACCAAGAGCGTGTACGCACATGCGACGGGCGTCGGCGAGCCTTTCTCTGAAGACGTTTCGCGCGCCACGATGTTGCTGCGCGCAAATGCGTTCGCTTCAAACTATTCCGGCCCGCGCGTGCAATTGCTGGAGCGGTTAATCGATTGCCTCAACGCGGGTCTGGCTCCCGTCATCCCGCAAAAGGGGTCAGTCGGCGCCTCTGGCGATCTGGCGCCGCTCGCGCATATGTCGGGCGCGGTTTGCGGCTTTGCGGAAGCGGAGATGTTTTACCAGGGCAAGCGCATGCCTGCGCGCGAGGCGCTGAGCGCAGCGGGCCTGTCGCCGACGTTTGATCTTTCCGCCAAAGACGCCTCGTGCCTTATAAACGGCTCGACGGTTTCACTGGCGCTCGCCGTTCTGGCGCTGGAGGATGCGCGCAATCTTATCAAGCACGCCGACATTGCGCTGGTGATGTCGCTTGAATGCCTGCGCGGCGAGAAGGTCGCGTTCCAGTCGCGCCTGCACAAAGCGCGCCCGCATCGCGGACAGGCGCTCAGCGCGAGCAATGTCGCGCGCATGATTGAAGATTCGCAGCGCTGCTCGGAGCCCGCGCGCCATGTGCTGTTTCCCGACGAGGCGCGCGATCCTTCCAGGCCGCCGGCGCCCCGCGTGCAGGATGTCTACTCGCTGCGCTGCGGCCCGCAAGTGCACGGCCCCGTGCGCGAGGCGCTTGCCTATGCGGACGGCATCATAAATACGGAAATGAATTCCGCGACCGACAATCCGCTGGTGTTCGAAAATGGCGCGGGCGGCTATGAAATCATATCCGGCGGCCATTTCCACGGCCAATATGTTGCGCAAGCGATGGACGTGCTCGCTATCGCGATGACGGATCTGGGCTCCATTTGCGAACGTCGCCTTGCGCGCCTCGTCGATCCCACGATGAGCTACGGACTGCCGCGCAATCTGCTGGCGGGCAAGCGCGGGCTCAACACCGGCTATGCGACGGTTCAATGCACGATGTCGGCTCTGGTGATGGAAAACCGCACGCTCTCAATGCCAGGTTCCGTCGATTCCATTCCCGGCAAGTCGAACGCCGAAGACCATGTGTCGAATTCAACCTGGTGCGGCCGCAAGGCGCGCATGATCGTTGAAAATGTCGAGCAGATATTGGCTGGCGAAATCCTCATGGCGGGGCAGGCGTTGTCGCTTGTGGACGGCGTGGCTAAAGATCATCCCATCGGCTCTGGCGCCCGTGCGGCGCTCGGGGCTTTGCGAAATGTGGTCGAGCCAGCGCTTGACGGTGATCGCTGGTATGCAACGGAAATGCGTCAGGCGCTCGATCTCGTGCGCTCCGGCGCCGTCGTTGCTGCGGTCGAGGCGCGCCTTGGCGCTCTCGATTAAATTCCTTCACGACGCAGCTCTGGCGGTTGCGTCTAATGCTTTCAACTCAGGAGAATTGTGATGTCGCGCGTGACGCTTGAAGGCCTCCAGATTGATTCCGACCTGCACGCCTTTGTTGAGCGTGAGGCGCTGCCGGGAACAGGCGTTACAGCGCAGGCCTTCTGGGCCGGCTTTGGCGCCCTGGTGCGCGATCTGGCGCCGCGCAACAAAGCGCTGCTCGAAAAGCGCGACGCCTTGCAGGCGCAGATCGACGCATGGCACGCCAGGAACGCAGGGCGTCCGCACGATGCAGCCGCCTATGAAGGCTTTCTGCGTGAGATTGGTTATTTGCTTCCCGCGTCAGCCGCTGTCGCTATCGCTACCGGCGCCGTGGACGACGAGATCGCCGGTATCGCAGGGCCGCAATTGGTGGTGCCCTCCAGCAACGCACGTTATGCGCTGAACGCCGCCAACGCCCGCTGGGGCTCCTTGTACGATGCGCTCTACGGAACCGATGCGATTGCAGAAGACGGCGACGCCGAGCGTGGCAAGGGCTTCAATCCAGTGCGCGGCGCCCGCGTCATCGCCAAGGCGCGCGCGGTGCTGGATGCAGCTGCGCCGCTCGCGATTGGCACGCACGCAGACGCCGCAGGCTATAGCGTTCAGGACGGCGCTCTTGTCGTTACGCTGAAAGACGGCGCGTACGCGAGCCTCAAGGCGCCGACTCAATTTGCGGGCTTCACGGGTGAGGCGAGCGCGCCCAAATCCGTGTTGCTGGTCAACAACGGACTGCATCTTGAGATCGTGATTGATCGCGCGCATTCCATCGGCAAAACTGATGCTGCGGGCGTTGCCGACCTGGTTGTCGAGGCGGCAATCTCCACCATTATCGACATGGAAGATTCTGTTGCCGCCGTGGACGCTCAGGACAAGATCCTCGTCTACCGCAATTGGCTTGGCCTGATGAACGGCACGCTCTCAGCCAGCTTCCCGAAGGGCGATGGCGTGATTGAGCGCCGCCTGCGTCCTGATCGCGTCTACAGCGCGCCCGCTGGCGGCGAACTGCGCCTGCATGGCCGCAGCCTGATGCTGATCCGCAACGTCGGACATCACATGTATACCGATGCTGCGCTCGACAGCGCTGGGAATGAAATTCCCGAAGGCCTTATGGACGCGGCGATCAGCGTACTCATCGCGATGCACGATCTGCGCAGCAATGGATCGATCCGCAATTCGCGCGCCGCCAGCGTCTATAT
>CANJPM010000159.1 GCA_947476075.1 Beijerinckiaceae bacterium | reverse complement strand
TTGTGGTGGGCGCCTGACGCTTGCGCCGCAAGTTTGCAAGAAAGTCTGAGGGAACGTGTCGAGACCTGCGCCGCCTGTCATGGCGCTGATGGCAATTCGGCGCTTGAAAAAATTCCATCGCTTGCTGGCCAGCCTGAGTTCTTCACCATGAACCAGCTGATCCTGATGCGCGAGGGCGTGCGCCCCGTCGAGGCGATGGCAGCGTTTGTGAAAGACTTGAAGGACGACGACATTGTGGCGCTCGCCGGCTATTTCGCACAGCAGCCGCCAAAGCGCACCGATGAGGCGCTTGATCCCGCGCGCGTGAAGGCTGGCGAGGCCCTGTCAACGCAATTGCGCTGCGCCTCATGCCATCTGCCGTCGCTGGGTGGCCACGAGCAGATGCCGCGATTGGCCGGTCAGCGTGTCGACTACATGTTCGACGCCATGAAAGCCTATCGCGACAACACCCGCGCCGGCGCCGACACGCAGATGAGCGCCGTGGTCTATGGCTTGTCCGACGCGCAGATTGACGCGCTGGCGCACTACGCTGCGTCCAGATAGCGGCGATTCTTCTCCCTCCCGCAGGGCGGGAGGGAATGGCGCGCGGGGCGCGGCGGATGAAGGCCTTACAAGAGTCGTTTCCGACCGGCCGCGCCCCGCTTCGATTCCAGTTTCATTAATATAAACAAAGCCATCTTCACGTTCGATTCACCTTCGAAAGTAAATCGAAGATTCATCTTGTTATTTAAACTGGCCTTTATCCGTGCCCGCTAAGTTCTGTCCATACACGGCCAACCAGAGCCGTCACCGCAGCTGACACGGATCGAACGGGGTAGAGCGATGAACACGATGATGAAGACGGACCTTTCCAAGTCTCGCACCGAGGCCCGCACCGAAGCCCGCGCTGAGCGCATTCAGGGCGTTCGCCCGGCTTACCTGGAGGCTCTGACGCTGGTTGAGCGTTTGCATCGTTGCCTGCTGGATGTGGTCAAGGACGAGTTCGATCGCCGGGGGGCGACCGACCTCAACGCCGTGCAGGCGCTGCTGATCTACAACATCGGCGACAGCGAGCTGACCGCCGGCGAATTGCGCACCCGGGGCTATTATCTGGGCTCGAACGTCTCCTACAACGTCAAGAAGCTGGTCGAGATGGGCTATCTTCACCACGCCCGCTCGCGCGTTGATCGTCGCTCGGTGCGCATCAGCCTGACCGCCAAGGGCCGCGAAATTCACGATGTCGTTTGCGGCCTGTACGAGAAGCACGTCTCCACGGTCGAGCAGATCGGCGGTATCGCTCAGGACGATTTCACGAACATGAACCAGTCGCTGGCGCGCCTTGAGCGCTTCTGGACCGACCAGATCCGCTATCGCCTGTAAGAGTTTGGGACTGAAATTGCTGCAAAAGGGCGCCGGGGGGCGCCCTTTTTGTTTTGGGAAGCGCGATCTGGACCGCGCGTGTCCCTGCGCGCATTCTTGAGCGTTGCAAAAGGCGCCACGGCTAAGGCGCGGGCCAAGTCGGTCGCCTCAAAACTTGGCCGCCACAAAATAGCCCCGGTGTTCGTTCCTTTTTAACCACCTTAATGGTATCGGAATCATCGATTTCCCTTTGTCGTGGCGATTTGGCGGCCAAGGGCAGGCGACGTTTCTGTGCAGAATCATGTTTTGTCGCGTCTCCCGCGCATCAGGCGGGGAGGGCCGGTCGATCTGAATCTGGGCAGGCGCTGCCAAAACACTGGAGCTTATCGTGACCAACGACCTGAAAATGTCCCGCAGAACCTTTGCCCGCAGCCTGGCTCTTGGCCTTGGCGGCGCTTACGCAGCGCCTGCGCTGGCCAATGAGGGGTTTTTCGGCAATCAGGCTGAATGGACGCAGCGTTTTGACGCTGACGGGCGCATCGGCGTGCCGCGAGCCCTGACGCCGCTCTTGTCTCCCCAGAGTGTGGCGGCGACCGAGCAGGCCATTGAACAATATCGCCAAATGACCAGCCGTGGCGGCTGGGGCACGGTTCCTGCCGGGCAGACGCTTAAGCTGGGCTCACGCTCTCCGGCCGTCGTGGCGCTGCGCCAGCGTCTGATCTACTCGGGCGATCTGGATGCGGCCGCCGATTCCTCGCAGGTGTTCGATTCGTTCGTGGAGGCCAGCGTGCGCCGGTTTCAGACGCGCCATGGCATCAACGGCACCGGCATCGTCTCCAAGCAGACGTTTCAGGCGCTGAACGTCCCGACGGCTGAGCGTCTGCGCCAGCTCGAAATCAATCTGGTGCGTCTGCGCGCCTTCTCCGGCAACCTTGGCAATCGTCATGTGACGTTGAACATCGCCGCCGCCGCCATCGAGACGGTGGAGGACGGGCAGATCGTGACCCATCACACGGCGGGCGTCGGCAAGATCGACCGCCAGTCGCCTGTGATGCAGGCCCGCGCCACGAGCGTTAATTTCAACCCCTTCTGGACCGTGCCGGCCTCGATCATCCGCAAGGATTTGATCCCGAAAATGCAGCAGGATCCGACCTATCTGACCGAAAACAAGATCCGTATCTACAGCCGCGCGGGTCAGGAAGTGCAGCCGGCCCAGATCAACTGGAACTCGATGGAGGCTACGAATTACATGTTCCGCCAGGATCCCGGCGGCGACGTGAATTCGCTGGGCTTCGTGCGTATCGACATCGCCAATCCCCATGGCGTCTACATGCACGACACCCCCGCCAAGGGTATTTTCGGCGACGATTACCGTTTCGTGTCTTCCGGCTGCGTGCGCGTCCAGAACGTTCGTGACTATGTCGCCTGGTTGCTCAAGGACCAGCCCGGCTGGGATCGCGACAAGATCGACGAAACCATCCGCTCCGGCCAGCGCGTCGACGTGCGGGTCACGCCTGCGGTCAATGTCTATTGGGTCTATGTGACCGCATGGGCGGGCGACAATGTGGTCCAGTTCCGCGAAGACATTTACCGTCGCGACGGCTTTGGCTCCGGCGCCGTGGCCGACGCTTCGTCCGCACGCGGCGGCGCATCTGCTGACGACGATCTTCTGCCGCCGATGCGCTAGGGTTTCAGAATGGCCGGGTTTTCCCGGCCATTTTTTCAGCGTGGACTTCCCGCCATTATCCTTCGGTCCGCGCCAGGATTAGGGCCAGGAGCCCGCGGTCCAAAGGCCCTGCGGCAATGCGCGCGCTTCATATGACGTCTTCCAGTCCATTTTTCTGGACGCAGCCGCTCCCACGCTCTATGTCCAGTTCCGGTTTCCGACCGCGAATCCGTGCGCCCAGAGCCGTACACAGGGACCGTCATGAGCCAGTCAGCAGCAGCCGCTAACGCGGTCCATTCGAATTCCTTCTTTTCCGCAAGCCTTGCGGAGGCCGACCCTGAGATCGCCCGCTCCATCGAGCTGGAGCTGGGCCGCCAGCGCGACGAGATCGAGCTGATCGCGTCCGAAAACATCGTCTCCCGCGCCGTGCTTGAAGCGCAGGGCTCGGTAATGACCAATAAATATGCGGAGGGCTATCCGGGCCGCCGCTATTATGGCGGTTGCCAGTTCGTCGACATCGCCGAAAACCTCGCAATCGAGCGCGTGACGCAGCTGTTTGGCTGCAAGTTCGCCAATGTTCAGCCCAATTCCGGCAGTCAGGCCAATCAGGCGGTGTTTCTCGCGCTCTTGCAGCCCGGCGACGTTTTCATGGGCCTCGATCTGGCCGCCGGCGGCCATCTCACCCACGGCTCGCCCGTCAACATGTCGGGCAAATGGTTCAAGCCGGTTTCCTACGGCGTGGACGAGAAGACCCACATCATCGACATGGACGTGGTTGAAGCCTCCGCCCGCGCGCATAAGCCCAAGCTCATCATCGCCGGCGGCTCGGCCTATTCGCGCCATTGGGATTTCGCCCGCTTCCGCGCCATTGCCGATTCTGTCGGCGCATATCTGCTTGTAGATATGGCGCATTTCTCAGGTCTGGTGGCTGGCGGCGCACATCCCTCGCCGTTCCCGCACGCCCATGTGGTGACGACGACGACCCACAAGACCCTGCGAGGCCCGCGCGGCGGACTCATCCTCACCAATGAGGAAGACCTCGCCAAGAAGCTGAATTCGGCGATCTTCCCCGGCCTTCAGGGCGGACCGCTGATGCATGTCATCGCCGCCAAGGCGGTGGCGTTCGGCGAGGCGCTGCGTCCCGATTTCAAGCTCTACGCCCAGCAGGTTGTCGACAACGCCCGCGCTCTGGCGGGTTCGTTGACAGCCAGGGGGTATGATCTTGTGACGGGCGGCACCGACAACCATTTGATGCTGGTGGATTTGCGCTCGAAGAAGATCACCGGCAAAGCGGCGGAAGCCGCGATGGGGCGCGCGCACATCACCTGCAACAAGAACGGCATTCCGTTCGATCCCGAAAAGCCGTTCGTCACCTCGGGCGTGCGGCTTGGCACACCGGCGGCGACGTCGCGCGGGTTCGGGATTGCTGAATTCCAGTTGGTTGGCGAGCTGATCGCGCAGACGCTGGACGGCCTGGCCGCCAATGGCGAGGCTGGAAACAGCGCTGTGGAGACTGCCGTTAAGGCGCGCGTCTCGCAGCTGACGGCGCGCTTCCCTATCTATTGAATACAATTGCGGGCGATAAATCTTTTGTCGCCCGCACTGTTACGAGGATACATCCTCAGATCTGAAATATCTGATGCGTCCGCCTGAATGGCGCCAACAACAATCGCCGGGGGAGTTCTGCCCTGGCATGGAAACGCGAGCCCATGCGCTGTCCCTATTGCGGCAGTCTCGATACGCAGGTGAAGGATTCCAGGCCGACAGACGATGCGTCTGCGATCAGGCGTCGGCGTATTTGCTCGGGTTGCGCGGGCCGCTTCACCACGTTTGAGCGCGTTCAATTGCGCGAACTGACGGTCGTCAAACGTTCGGGCCGCCGCGTGCCGTTTGAGCGCGACAAGCTATCGCGCTCATTTGAGATAGCGCTGCGCAAGAGGCCTGTGGACACCGATCGCATCGAGCGCATGGTGACGGGCATCGTGCGCCAGCTGGAAAGCCAGGGCGACAGCGAAGTACCCGCCGAGCGCATTGGCGAATTGGTTATGGAGGGGCTGAAATCCCTCGATAGCGTCGCCTATGTTCGCTACGCCTCTGTCTATCGCAATTTCCGCGAAGCCCGCGATTTCGAAAACCTGATCGACGAACTCAATGAAGAAGGGCCCGATCAGGCGCAAGTAGAGCCAGACGAGCCTCCGGCGCAGACATCATGAGCGAATCGCCGATTCTTCCCGCCGCAGTGAGCACTGATGACGACGAACGCTTCATGGCTGGCGCGATTGCGTTGTCGAGGCGCTGGATCGGCCTCACCTCGCCCAATCCGGCTGTGGGCGCGCTGGTGGTCCGCGACGGGGTGATCGTGGGGCGCGGCGCGACGCGCCCCGGCGGTCGCCCGCACGCGGAAACCGAGGCCTTGTTCGACGCTGGAGAGGCCGCGCGTGGCTCCACGCTTTACGTTACTCTGGAGCCGTGCAGCCATTTCGGCGTGACCCCGCCGTGCGCGCTGGCGATTGCGCGGGCCGGGATCACGCGCGTCGTCTCCGCGCTGGAAGATCCTGATCCGCGCGTGGCCGGTCGCGGCCACCAGATTTTGCGCGACGCCGGCATTGAGACGATTGTGGGCGTCGGTCGTGAGGCCGCGCGGCTCGCCAATCTGGGTCACATCCTGCGCGTGAGCGCCGGGAGGCCGATGTTGACGTTGAAGCTTGCTGAAACCGCCGATGGGTATGCTGCGGGCGGCGAGCATGATCCGCGCCTGATGATTACGTGCCATGCCGCCAACAATCTCGTGCAGATGATGCGCGCCTTGCACGACAGCATCATGGTGGGAATCGGCACGGTGCTCGCCGACGATCCGCTGATGACCGTGCGTCTGCCTGGCCTTGAAGACCGCAGGCCGGTGCGCATTGTGCTCGACACGCATTTGCGTTTGCCCTTGCGCTCGCGGCTTGTCCTTACTGCGCGCGATTATCCTGTTCTTGTCGTGGCCGGCTCGCAGGCGCCTTTGGAGGCCCAGCGGGCGCTTGAGGCCGCAGGCGTGACGGTGACGCGCTGCGCTCTGAGCGGCGGGACGCTCGACCTGCCCGATGTCCTGAGGATGCTGGCGGGCAGGGGCCTGACCCGTGTGTTCAGCGAGGGCGGGCCGACAATTGCAGGCCAATTGCTGAAGGCGGGGCTCGCCGACGAGGTCGCCATGCTCACCAGTCCCAAGCCGTTCGCGCGGCCGGGCGTGCTCGCGCTTTCAAATGAGGCGCGCCAAATTCTGGGCGATGGCGCGCGTTATCGCCAGCTCGCCGAGATCGTGGCGGGCGTGGACCGTTTGCGGCGCTGGGAAAGGGTTTTCTGACATGTTCACGGGCATTGTTACTGACGTTGGGCAAGTGCGCTCCGTTGAGACGCGCGGCGAACTCAAGCGCGTGCGCATCAATTGCTCCTATGATGTCGCCACGATTGACATGGGCGCCTCCATCGCCTGCGGCGGGCCGTGCCTGACCGTGGTCGCCAAGGGCTTTGAGAACGGCGCCAATTGGTTCGAGGTCGATGCCGCCGCCGAGACGCTGGCGCTGACCAATGTCGGACGCTGGGCGCCTGGTTCGCGCATCAATCTTGAACGCTCTCTGCGGATTGGCGATGAATTGGGCGGACATATCGTCACCGGCCATGTGGACGGCATGGCTGAGATTCTCGACGTGCGTCCGTTCGACGGCATGGCGCGCTATGAAATTCGCGCCCCGCGCGCCATCGCACGCTTCATCGCGCAAAAGGGCTCAGTCTGCCTCGACGGCACGTCCTTGACGGTCAATACGGTCGAGGACGATGTGTTTTCCGTCCTGCTGATTCCCCATACGCTTTCGGTGACGACGTGGGGCGAGCGAAAAGCTGGCGATTTTCTCAACATCGAAATCGACCTGATGGCGCGCTACGCCGCCCGTTTGGTTGAGGCGAAGGTTTAAACTTAAGCTCGCAAAGGGTTCGCGCACGCTTGGCCGCTTGCGCAGGCGCGGCTGCGTCTTTATTGAACGGACTGCTCATTTGCACGCACCAGCCCGCATTGGACGAATTGCCTATGGCCGAACCCCGTCGCGTCCTCGCGCCCCTGCCGTCCGTTAACGGCGCACGCTTCCTCATTGTTGAGGCGCGCTATTATGATTCCATCGGCGACATGCTGCTTGCGGGAGCCAAGCGCACGCTTGAGGCTGCTGGCGCCAGTTTCGATGTGGTTGGCGTGCCCGGCGCGCTGGAGATTCCCGCAGCGATCCGCATTCTCACCAAGGGCGGCGCTTACGCCGGCGCATTGGCTCTGGGCTGCGTCATTCGTGGCGAGACCTATCATTTCGAGATCGTGGCCGGGGAAAGCTCGCGCGCGATCATGGATCTTACGGTCGATCACATGCTGCCCATCGGCAATGGAATCCTCACCGTTGAAAACGAAGAACAGGCCATCGTGCGCGCGGACCCTGCCCAGGGCGACAAGGGCGGCGACGCCGCGCGCGCCGCTTTGACCCTGCACGCCTTGCGCAAAAGCGCGGGGCTTGTCTGATGGCCAGGCAACATCGGGCCGCTGCGCGCCTTGCCGCCGTGCAGGCGCTCTACCAGATGGAAATCGCCGCCAAAGGCATCAACGAGATTCTGGCTGAATTCGAGACTCACTGGATCGGCGGCGAGATCGAGGGCGAGCAATACGAAGAGGCCGATCTTGAGCTGTTTCGCGACATTCTGCGCGGCGTGCTGCAAGATCAGGTGACGATTGATCGTGAGACTGACGCAGCTTTGCAGGCGGGATGGCCGCTGCGCCGGGTGGAGGCGGTGATGCGCGCCATTCTGCGCGCGGGCGTGTTCGAGCTGCGTCGCCGCGCCGATATTCCCGCCCGCGTGGTGATTACGGAATATGTCGACGTCGCAGCCGCTTTTCTGGGTCACGACGAAGTGGGCATGATTAACGCCGTGCTCGACAGGCTGGCGCGCAAATTACGGCCGGACGAGTTTACGGGGCGCTAGGCGCCCTGGTCCATTCGGGGGACATGCATGACGCAAGACATCTCCGAAGACGATCTGATCGCCAATCTGTTCGCGCCCATCGCAGGTCCCGGCGCGCTGGGGCTGAAGGACGACGTGGCCCGCTTCACGCCGCCAGCGGGCTGCGACCTTATCGTCACCAAAGACGCGCTTGTGGCGGGGGTGCATTTCTATGCCGATGACCCCCCAGACACAATCGCGCGCAAGGCGCTTCGCGTGAACGTGTCGGACGTGGTTGCAAAAGGCGCTGATCCGCTGGGGTTTCTGCTCGCCGCCATATTGCCGGACGATGTAAGCCTCGACTGGCTGCAAGCCTTCGCGCAGGCGCTTGGGCAAGATGCGGCGCGCTATCAATGCCCGCTGCTGGGCGGCGACACCGTGCGCACGCCCGGTCCGTTGACGCTGTCGATCACCGCGTTGGGAAGCGTGCCCAATGGCCGCATGGTCGCGCGCACCGGGGCGCAAATTGGCGACGCAATTTATGTCAGCGGCTCGATTGGCGATGCCGCGCTCGGGCTTTACATGCGGGACGACGCGCCCGCATGGGCTGCGCACTTGTCGCTGGCGGACAGGGATTTTCTGCGCCAACGCTACCTTGTCCCGCAACCGCGTTTTGCTTTGCGCCATGTTTTGCGCGCTCATGCGCACGCCGCGATGGACGTGTCAGACGGGCTGGTGGGCGATCTTTCCAAGATGATGCGCGCGTCAGCAA
>CANJPM010000158.1 GCA_947476075.1 Beijerinckiaceae bacterium | reverse complement strand
TGAGGCCGGGCTGGTTTAGGCGGGCGCGTTCTTCCTTCTCCTGCGACAGCGGGAGAAGGTGGCGCGCGAAGCGCGACGGATGAGGGTGCTTTAGAGCATTGCAAGAGCCCTCATCCGGCTTTTGCTGACGCAAAACCCACCTTCTCCCGCCTGCGGGAGAAGGAAGAAAGAGCGCCCCTCAAATCTCCCCTGGAACCGCAGCGCCCTTGTACAACCAATCCAGACACAGCCACACGTCCTCGTCGCTGCGGGCGCGATAAGCGGCGTTGCGCGCTTCGCTTTCAACATCATCCGTGTGGTAGAAATAATTCCACATGAAGCGGCTCTCGTATTGCACGCGGGCGGTGCGCGCCAGGCGTAACTTCTCGAACGCCCTGAACGCGCGCGGATGATCGTCGCCGGCCAGCTTCACGCATTGCGCGAAGATCACCGAATCCTCAATCGCCATGCCCGCGCCCTGCGCCAGAGATTGCAGCGTGGCGTGCGCGGAATCGCCGATCAGAACCGCCCTGCCCTGCGACCAGCCGCGACGCGGTTCGCGGTCGCCGATGGGCCAGCGGCGCTCCAGATCGAGCATTGCGATCATGTTGCGCATGGCCGGATGGGCGTCCCTGTAGGTCGCCTGCAATTCGGCGCGATAGCTTTCGACGTCGCCCTTTTGCGAAAACGTATCGGTGCGAAACACCGCAACAATGTTAAACATCGTGTTGTCGCGCAGCGGGTAATGCACAATGTGGAAACCCGGCCCGCCCCATAGCGCGACGTCCTCACGGTTGACGCCCGCCGGCGCCTGATCGATTGGCACGATGGTGCGATGGGCCACATAGCCGATCATCGTCGGATCGCCATCGCCAATCATCAGCGTGCGCAGACGCGAGCGGATGCCGTCCGCCCCCACCACAAAAGCGCCCTCGACGCGGCGCCCGTCCTGCGTCGAGACGACGACGTGATCGCCAAAATCCTCAAAGCTCGTGACGGCCGCATTTTCATCGAGGTGAATAGAGGGATATTTGAGACATTCCTCGACCAGCAGATTGTGCAGATCGACGCGATGGATGACGACGTAGGGATGGCCGTAGCGCTTCACAAAGCCAGCATCCGTGCGAACCCGCGTCACCGGCTGCCCATCTAAGGCGTCGAACATCCAGACATTGCCGGGAAACACGGATTTAGCGCGAACCGCTTGCGCCACGCCAAGCGCCTCGAACATAGGAAACACATTGGGGCCCAGCTGGATTCCGTAACCGATGGCGCCAAATTGCGGCGCCTGCTCCAGCACGCGCACGCTCCAGCCTTTTTGCGCCAGCGCTATCGCGGTGCAAAGCCCGCCAATTCCGCCGCCGACGATGATCGCTGTGCTGTCACGCTCCGATTTGGCCAAAATTTCCCCCAAACGCTTATGCTTTTCTCCCGCAGTTTTGGCCCAGAGCGCGCAAGATGTGAAGCGCAATCGACGGAGCGCCTCTCCATGTGCTTTGATGGCGACCTATCAGAAGGATGCCCAGCCATGACCCAGACAGAAACCGCCGCGCCGCTTGTTTCCCCCCAATGGGTCGCGCAGCAGCTGGGAAGCCCGGATCTCGCCATTCTTGACGCCTCATGGCATTTGCCGACCGCCAACCGCGATCCGCGCGAAGAGTTTATGCAAGGCCACATCCCCGGAGCAGTTTTCTTCGACATCGATGCGATTTCAGACCCCGCAAGCGGCCTGCCGCACATGCTGCCGGATGCTGTCAGCTTCGCCAAAGCCATGGGCGCGCTGGGCGTCAACGAAAACATGAACATCGTGGTCTATGATTCGCTCGGCTTGTTCTCGGCCCCGCGCGCATGGTGGACGCTGCAAACCTTTGGCGCCCGTAACGTGCTTGTACTCGACGGCGGCCTGCCAGCATGGCGTGCGGCTGGCTTGCCGATCGAGACCGGGCCAGGCGAACCCGAGCCCGCGATGTTCAACGGGCAGTTCAACGGCGCCGCAGTCGCGAGCCTGAACGATGTTGCGACGGCGCTGGCCAGCGGCAGCGCTCAGGTGGCGGACGCCCGTTCGCCAGAGCGTTTCGCCGGAGCCGTGCCGGAGCCGCGCCCTGGCCTGCCCTCGGGCCACATGCCGGGCGCGCGCAACCTGCCGATGGGAAAGCTGATCGCGGCAGGGCGCCTCAAGCCGTCCGCCGAAGTGCTGGCGGCCTTCCAGGAGGCCGGGCTCGATCCCGACGCACCAATTATTACGTCCTGCGGCTCAGGCGTTACGGCGGCGGTTATCAATCTGGCGCTGGCGTGCGCAGGCAAACCGGCGCCGCGCCTTTATGACGGCTCGTGGACGCAATGGGCCTCGCAACCGGGCGCGCCTGTAGAGCCTTCGCCGGAAGGATGATGGCGATGAGTTTTTTGTTACGAGACCCTAGGCGCACAGGTATTCGGCTCTAGTTGAATAAGCAGGCTGGGCGGGCTCACGAAGGAGCGTCCGCCAATGTGCGATTACTCTCTGGAAATGTACGCCTCGCGCCCTGCGCGCGAGGGTGAAGTTTATCAGACCACGCGCTTCACCTCGGGCAGTCTTGGGCTGGCTTCTCCGGGGGATTGCGGAACTGCTGTCTGCGTTCAATACGGCACGCAGCTGGAGCTGGTTAATCTGCCGCCAGCTCTATGCGCCGAATTGGGTGTGGGCTCTCGGGAAATTGTCGTCTTCGTCCGTCTGGACGCCGGCGACTATCGCGACGGCGTTCGCTTTTCCAACGGACGCGTGATCGCGCTTCAGCGATTGGGCAGCGGCGTACGCGCTGCAATTCCGCAGCTGATCGAGGCCGCCGAGCCATTCATGCGGACGCTGGCGCACGGGAAGGATTTGGTCGCGTAGCACCGGACGCCAGCTTGCCGCAGTTAAAGACCCGCCGCGCCTTTGGGAGCGGCGGAGTTCGGCGCGTTCGGGCGTGACGACCAGCGCCAGCTTATTCACAGGGGCGCCGCGTCATGGCGGCGACGGCCGAAATCGAAGGCAAGGCGCGTGATTGCCGCCTGTCGTGGATTCCGGCCTTCGCCGGGATGGCCCAGGGGCGATAATAGTTGCCTAAAGTTTAATCAAACTTGCATAATTATTCATCATCCCGCCCACCAAATAGCGTGCTTTTGCCCGCGTTTGAATCGTTCCCCTGTGGGCGACCGCCCTTTTGTGGATAGAATCTTGGCATGGCAGGTGCTATGAGCCAAATGAGTTCCTCAGAGGCGTCGATTGACGCACGGGGACCGCATCGGGAGCGGTAACGGCATGAAAAAAATTGAGGCGATCATTAAGCCTTTCAAGCTGGATGAAGTGAAGGAAGCGCTGCAGGAAGCGGGACTTCAGGGCATTACCGTGACCGAGGCCAAGGGCTTCGGCCGCCAGAAAGGCCACACCGAGCTTTATCGCGGCGCTGAATACGTCGTCGATTTCCTGCCCAAAGTGAAGATCGAGGTCGTCCTTAACGACGACATGCTTGATCGCGCAGTGGAAGCCATTCGCAAGGCCGCCCAGACGGGCCGTATCGGCGATGGCAAGATATTTGTATCGAACATCGAAGGCGCAATCCGCATCAGGACCGGCGAAACTGGCCCGGACGCAATTTAACGCGCTTAAAGCTTTCTCAACCGCAGTCAGCAGACCAGAAAGGCATCGACATGAAGACCGCCCAGGACGTCCTCAAGGCGATCAAGGATAATGACGTCAAGTATGTGGACTTCCGCTTCACCGACCCGCGCGGAAAGTGGCAGCACGTCACGTTCGACATTTCGCTCGTCGACGAAGAAATCTTCTCGGAAGGCACGATGTTCGACGGTTCGTCGATCGCTGGCTGGAAGGCCATCAACGAGTCCGACATGATCCTCATGCCCGACCCGACGACCGCCTGCATGGACCCCTTCTTCGCAGCGTCCACCATGGTCATCAGTTGCGACATTCTGGAGCCGTCCACGGGCGCGCCCTACAATCGCGATCCGCGCGGCATCGCCAAGAAGGCTGAAGCCTACCTGAAGTCGACCGGCATCGGCGACACGGTATACGTGGGTCCCGAAGCTGAATTCTTTGTGTTCGACGACGTGCGCTTCGCAGCGGAACCCTACAACACCGGCTTCAAGCTCGATTCCATCGAACTGCCGAGCAATTCGGATATGGATTACGAGGGCGGAAACCTCGGCCACCGCGTTCGCACCAAGGGCGGCTATTTCCCGGTTCCCCCTATCGATTCGGCTCAGGACATGCGCGGCGAAATGCTCGCAGCCATGCAGTCCATGGGCGCAGTCGTCGAGAAGCACCATCACGAAGTGGCTTCCGCGCAGCATGAACTTGGTCTCAAGTTCGGTACGCTGACCACGATGGCCGACCATATGCAGGTCTACAAGTACTGCATCCATCAGGTCGCCCAGAGCTACGGCAAGACGGCGACCTTCATGCCCAAGCCTATCTTTGGCGACAACGGTTCGGGCATGCACGTCCACCAGTCGATCTGGAAGGCCGGCAAGCCGATCATGGCTGGCAACAAATATGCTGACCTGTCGCAGGAATGCCTGTGGTACATTGGCGGCATCATCAAGCACGCCAAGTCGCTCAATGCGTTCACGAACCCGTCGACGAATTCCTACAAGCGCCTTGTGCCCGGCTATGAAGCTCCCGTGCTGCTCGCCTATTCGGCGCGCAACCGCTCGGCCTCGTGCCGTATTCCGTGGACCAACAACCCGAAGGCAAAGCGCGTTGAAGTGCGCTTCCCTGACCCGACGGCCAATCCCTATCTCGCGTTCGCCGCGATGCTGATGGCTGGCCTTGACGGCATCGTGAACAAGATCGATCCGGGCGCAGCCATGGACAAGGATCTCTATGACCTCCCCCCGAAGGAGCTCAAGAAGATCCCGACCGTTTGCGGCTCGCTGCGCGAGGCTCTCCAGAACCTCGACAAGGATCGCGCGTTCCTGAAGGCTGGCGGCGTGTTCAACGACGACTTCATCGACAGCTATATCGAGCTGAAGATGCAGGACGTGATGCGCTTCGAAATGACCCCGCATCCGGTCGAGTTCGACATGTACTATTCGGTCTGAGCCTTCAGAGCGTCAGATACAGAGAAGCCCCGGGAAACCGGGGCTTTTTTTGTTTTGGAAGGATGTGCTTTACGCGTGATGGTCGCGGAGCCCTTGGACCGCGGCTTCCATCGCAGGCGAGCGTTTAGAACTGAACGGACCAAGGACCAAGCGCGTCATGGCGGCGACGGCCGCCACCCACGGCAGGCCGCACGCTCGTTGCCTGCCGTGGGTCCCGGCCTTCGCCGGGATGACGCAGAGCCCGAACCTAGAACGCCAGCGTTTGGCCTTCGATCGTCAGCCGGCGCATAAGGCGCGGCTCCTCGCGCGGAAAATCCTTGCGGGCGTGGATCGAGCACCAATTGTCCCAGATCACCAGATCGCCGACGCTCCAATGGTGTTCGTATACGATGGCCGGATTCTCGGAGATGTCGAACAGCTGCTCCAGCGCGTCCTCGCTCTCTGCGTGCGACAAGCCCTCGATCTGCGACGACATCAGCCGCGAAATATAGAGCGCTTTCTTGCCGGTGGCAGGGTGCGTGACAAACAGCGGCTGCCAATTATGCCGGATCTTTGAGAGATCCGACGTATCGAGATTAAGCCGCTCGCGGCGCTTGTAATCGTGCATCTGCAACACGCGGCGGCCTTCGAGCTTGTCACGCAGCGGGCGCGGGATCATGTCATAGGCGCGATACATGTTGGAAAAGCAGGTCTGGCCGCCCCAGGTCGTCAGCTTCATGGCGTAAAGCAGCGTCGCGCGATGCGGCTCGGGGTAATAGCTCGTGTCGTGGTGGAACCACATCTCGCCATCGCCAAAGGCCCCGATGGGCTTGCCGTTTTCAACGATATTGGTGACCAGCATGAACGGCGTGTCGAAGTTTCCCCCCGGCCCATCGCCGACGATCGGCTTCTTGCGCCAGGCGACGCGGCCAAACACTTCAGCGGCGCGCAATTGCTCCTGCTCGCCAAGCTCCTGATCGGGAAACACCAGCATAATGTTGTCGTCAAACGCCTTGCGCATGGCGGCGGCGACTTCTGCGTCGATGGGCCTGGACAGATCGACGCCCCAGACCCTTGCGCCGATTTCGGGATGGGTCTTCTCGATCCTGAGGCTCATGACGATTGTTTCCCCTGCTGCGCATTTTCCGCTCTGATATTGGAATCGTTATAAGGCGGCGGGCAGCGCGATGCAAAAAATCCAGAGCGCATCTTTCAGCCGGCTATGATTCCGACAAAAGGCGTTGGGAACCAGACCCGCCTCGTGCCATTGTCGCGTCACAGTTTGAAGGCGCGACATGAAATTCAACCGACGCACGTTCCTGACCGGAGCCGCAGCCACCACCTCGCTGTGGACCGCCACGCATACACGGGCGCTTTCGCAAGCGCAGCCGCGCCTGTTGGAGGCGCGCACGGGCGCCCTTCAGCTGAACGAGGGAACAGACACAGCGATACTGGGCTTTGATGGAACGGCGCCAGGTCCGCTGCTGAAAATACGCCAGGGCGAGGCATTGAACCTGAACCTGGTCAACAATCTCGACCAGCCAACCTCGATCCATTGGCGCGGCGTACGTTCGCCAAACGCCTTCGATGGCGTGGCGCCGCTGACGCAAAAGCCGGTCGCGCCAGCCGAGAGCTTCAACATCGCGTTCACGCCTCCCGATGCAGGCACGTTTTTCTATCACGCCCATTCCGAGCCCCACATGGCGCAGCAGGTCGAGCGCGGCCTTTATGGCGTGCTGATCGTCGAGGAGCTCGAGCCGCCAGCCGTCGATCACGACGTTCTGGCGGTCATCGACGACTGGAGCCTGACTGACGGCCAGATCGCGCTCTGCGCCGGGCGGACCGGCACGCTGCTCACCGTGAACGCGAAGCTCGGGCCGTTGACGCAAATCGCAGCGCCGGGCGCGCGCATCCGGTTGCGGCTGGTGAATGCGGCCAGCGCGCGCATCATGGCGATCTCGTTCGAGGGCGCGCGGCCCTTCGTCGTCGCCATCGACGGCCAGCCCTGCCGCGCCTTTGAGCCGGTGCGGGCCAGCATTCCCGTTGGCCCGGGCGCCCGATTCGACGTGATGTTCGACATGCCGAATGTTCCGGACGCGAAGGTGCGCGTCATCCTGCGCGGCGGCCAGCTTGGGGATTCCAGCGGCGAGCCGGATTCTGAGCTTTCAGTCTTCACCTCGCGCGGCGATTTGCAACCGGCGCGCCCGCCCATTGAGGGACCCGCGCTCAATCCCCTGCTGCCTGAGGAAATCCGTCTGCAAACTGCGCGACGGCTCGATCTGGCGCTGGAATCCGTTGATGGCGATCCGGGTCTTGCCTGCGCAAACGGCAAAACTCTCTGGCGCCTCGCGCCGCCAAAGCCCGTCAAGGCGGGGGCGCCGCTGCTGTCGGTGAAGCGCGGAACCGCCGTCTCGCTGGGGTTCGTCAACCGCTCGCAGATCCATCAAGTGATGCGATTGCACGGGCATGTGATGCGCCAATTGCACCTGCTCGACGACGGCTGGGAGCCCTATTGGCGCGATTCCGTGATCGTCCCCCCAGGCCGCACCGTGCGGGTGGCGTTTGTGGCGGATAATCCGGGGCGCTGGCGCATAGGGTCCGGCATCATGGCGCATGCGGCGGGCGGGATGTCGGGGTTCTTCGAGGTAACTTGATTCAGAGACCCCAAAGCGCGCGCCACACGCCGGGCATGGCTTCGGGCAAATCCTCCGCGATAAGCCCCGGCCCAAAAGCGCGCGCCGCCGCCCCATGCAGCCAGACGGCTGCGCATACGCCCTCAAAGCCGGAGGCGCCCTGCGCAAGGCAAGCGGCGACCAGCCCCGCCAGCACGTCGCCTGAGCCCGCAATAGCCAGCCATGGCGGCGCCTGAGCGTGGATCGCAGCCCGCCCGTCAGGATGGGCGACCACGCTGTCCGCACCTTTCAGAAGCACGAGCGCGCCGCTGAGGCGGGCGCCAGCCCGCGCCCGGTCGAGCCGGGAGAGCGAGGCGCAGAGCGAAAAATCTTCGCTCATCGTCTTAGGAAAACTCTCCAAACATATGAATAGCAGAGAAAATTCTCCATCATGTGGCGTCAGAACGACCTGCGCCTGCGAGGCCTTGATCGCATCCGCCAGCTCGATCAACCGCCCCTCGAAGCTCGTGAGCGCATCGGCGTCGAGGATGATCGAGCGACCCTGCCCCGCCGTCGCAAGCGCAGCCAAAACGAGCGCCCGCATAGGCTCGCCAATTCCCCCGCCCGGCCCGAGCACAAGAGCGTTGAGCCGGCGATCAGCCAGGAGCGCCGTCAAGTCTCCAGGGCCGTCACACGGCGCAAGCATGATCGCCGTGAGGTGCGCCGCATTGACCGCCAGCGCCTCGCGAGGCGAAGCGACAGTCACAAGCCCCGCCCCGCCGCGAAGCGCGCCACGGGCCGTCAGCCGCGCGGCGCCGGTGCGATGCAACGGGCCTGACAAGACCAGCACATGACCGCGCGCGTATTTATGCCCATCGACGCGAGGCGGCGGCAGATGCGCCCGCCACAGATCAGGCTCGTTGACGAATGTGCGCGGCTTAATCGTCGCCAGCACAGATGGATCAATACCGATTTGCGCACAGACGATACGTCCGCACAGCTCCCTCCCCGGCAGCAACAGGTGGCCCGGCTTGAGGCGAAAAAATGTCACGGTTTCGTCGGCGACCACGCTCAACCCGCGCATCTGGCCCGTATCCCCGTCAAGACCTGAGGGAACGTCCACGGCGACCACATAAGCGCCGGATTTCCTGCGCCATGCGTTC
>CANJPM010000157.1 GCA_947476075.1 Beijerinckiaceae bacterium | reverse complement strand
TCATCCCTTCAGGACATCGCCATTCTCGAGAAACTCGTCCATCCGACATGTAACACCGCGCCGCGCGAGCGCCGCCAAATACATCTGCTGAATGCGCGGGTCCTGGTCTTCATATTCGATCTGACGCCCTCCGGGGAGCTTCGAACTAATATCAACGCCGAGTTTTGCTAGGCGTTTTTCTTGAGAGAACGGGAAACGTGTGCTCCCCCACGCAGTCGCTAAGTAGCGAGCGGATTTCGGGCTCGTGTTGAAGTGCTGGTGATAGACCATGTCCGGTGGGGCAAAGACGCATCCTTCCTGCCAGTCGTAGCGGCGAAAATCTGTCTCTCCTTCGCACCAAAAAAGCGAATAGCCATGACCATTTACAATGCACACATGAAAGTCGGCACCATGGCGATGGCCTTTTTTATAAGTGCCAGCTGACATTTCCGAACAATGTGCGTGAAGTGTTCCCTCGGCCAATGAGAACACCATGTTCGAGCTTCCAGCGCCTCGCGAGCTCCATTTGTCGAGATCAAAAGACGCGAGATCTGGCACCAGGTTTGTCTCCCACAGGGAACGATTGCGGGTATTGCTGAGCACGCTCCCTTCACCGGAGAAATAGCCGTCGTCGCCCTCTCGCTCGCCGAATCGCGCCGAATTGTCGAAAATGAAAGACTCGTTGCGAAACGTATTCAGCATCATGGCAAGGTTATTAGTCGAGGCCAATCGTACCGGCTCCCGTCCAGAGCCATTGAAGAGACGATACCGGGCGTTCAGTGGGAACGCAAAAAGGGAGCGCGGACCCCACTCAAAGCTATGTTCCCGGCCGGAAGGCATTTCGACTACTGCGGTGCCGTGACCTGAGAGGACGTAGAAAACCTCCTCATACAAATGTACTTGTGGCGAAGTGCTCGCGCCGGGTGGAATTTCCATAACGAAGATAGAGATGAAATCGCCGCGTCCATTCAGATGCACAAACGCGCCACGAGCATTTAGGCGAGGCCACGGAGCTGTCTCGACTTTCGTCATATCGACACAGAAATCCTCGTAGGTCGGGAGGCCCTCGGCCTTCGTCCAGTTGAGATATGTGTCGACAAGAATGCCCTTTGCTGAGTCCATATCGCGTCTCCGTCCCATCGTCGTGAGTCGTGTGGTCCCTAACCAGAAGCCAAACTACCGTATTTTTTTATTTCGTAAATACGAGCATCTTGCAAAACCTTATTTGCGAGCTTCATTTTTGGTCTGAAATGGAATAACTCCAGGGATCTGGGCTCGAAACTAGTGTGGTGTTGTCTCCGACAAATGTCATTGGCAGCGACAAAATTTTACCAGATGGCGGGGTAAAAATGTACCAGTCTGGTTGAGAGAAAAGAGCTGCATTGAAGCGCTTGGGATTTGTGGTCCATACCCAGCGTTAGTTTTCAGCGGCTTTTCAACCTCCGAAGACGCTGAAGGGATTGCCCGCAAAAGATATTCTGCCGGCATTTTTTTGTTAGGAGCATGTGAGGACGGATCTAATTATAATAGATCCTTCAAGCCTAACTCAGGCGCTGTGCCTCACCCAGGGTTTCGAGCCAATGGATATTGCAGCGCAACGCAGAAGCATGACAGACGCTATTCGTGCCGTTGAGGCAAGCCAGATCTCACAACAGTAAGGGTTTCTACGTCCGCTAGATTTTCTGCGAATGCCACTTACGAGTTTCCACCATTTTTAGTGGATGTAGCAGCCTGTCGGTAGGAGTTCTGACTGTCTAGTCCATGAGAGCTTTCCCGATGCCCGAAGACCATAGGTAGAAAGGTGATTTCCGCTGCAGAACTCGATGTATCCGGATGCTATGCCTTTTTGTGTGTCCTCACATCCGATAGAGCGATCGAAATCGACCTGCAGCCCATTTCTTTTCCCATGCCCCGGATTCCTGCACCACATGAAGTAGAATCAATTGGCTCGAAGAGCGATAGGGAAATGATACTTTGTCCATTCCTCTTCCCCAAAAACATGCTCTCGTGTCGTCGGAGCCCAGTAGGGCTCCTTCAACTCATTCATCGCACCCGCACGAATCGCCTTCAACATGCCCGCAGGTTTTGAGTGCTGCCACAAGTTCAACGCGACTTACAGGTACAGAGTTAGAAGTTGCGTTTGACTGAGATGGAGCCGCATACAAAGCATCTATGAACCCAGTGTCATCCAGCTTTCTGACGTGGTGCATGTCCCAGAGCTCAAGCGGATTGATTTTTTTGGCGTCAGGATCCTGTCGCTTTGCTTCTTCATAGACGTTCGCAATCGCAGTCATCTTTGGATAAAGCTTCGGCTCAAGATAGGGT
This sequence comes from Beijerinckiaceae bacterium, assembly GCA_947476075.1. Lineage (GTDB taxonomy): Bacteria > Pseudomonadota > Alphaproteobacteria > Rhizobiales > Beijerinckiaceae > Terripilifer. The sequence continues at coordinate 6,527 of CANJPM010000157.1, read as the reverse complement.
GCAAGATTGTCGTAGATGAACGTCGCATGCGCGAGGGACATTATGCCCTCGCGGTTGTATCGTTTCTGTATGATCGCGATTGTTGCTTCGCGTTTGGTTTTGAAAAAATAGATACCCTCGATAAGCCCTTTCAGGAAACGCTCAACGATTTCGGGATGTTTCTGAGCGAACCCGAGACTTGAAGATACCGTGGTGAACCAGATCATCGGCTGCGGCGGGATGTCGATGCATTTCAGGCCAGCCTCTTCGGCGAGAAGACTTGAGGGAGCGGTCAAAAATGCGGCGTCGACCTTCTTATCTCTGATCAGGTGCCAAAGTGGTTGCTTCTTCTTTTCTACGTCCGCATCAACCGGATCCATCGTGCCTGGCTTATGGCGGATTGGATTGTGCAGAACTACGTCGTCCCGATCGACATCCAGCCCGTTCTGCTTCAGGTAGAGCCAATCATTAAGTGACGGGTGCGATCCCCTTACCGCAACGACCTTCTCGCGCAGATCCGCCACGCTATTGATTTCTGAGTCAGGGCGGACGACGAGCCGCGTATTAACCTGATTAAGCGTTTGTCCCAGATAGACCCAGCTGTCCCCCCGCGCCCTATGCGCGTAAGTCGACACGTGATTTCCGCCGACGAACTCCACTTCTCCCTTAGGAACCAAATCGTGCGCATCGGACGATGAAATTTGGTAGTCGTAGTTAACCCTGAGGCCATATTTTTCCCAGGAACCAGACTCAGCAACAACGTGAAGCAGTGCGAGGTGACCCGCGGATCTATATGGGAACGCTACTGTGTCCATTTTTCTTTATTCCTTGTAAGCAAAGACGCTTCAGGGCTACGGGTCTTCAATCAACTTGTATTCCCTGGCCACGCAACATGACAGAGATATACTCAATTGCCTCCGGCGGCGTACTTGCAAGATTTCGAACCCACGCTTCAACCTCTTCATGGGGCGCGAGCGTAAAGTCGTCTGCAACACCTGCGCGCCGTTGGTTAAACACGGGGTCGGCAACTATTTTTTTGAACGCAACCCGGTACGCATGCACGAGTGGTTGCGGCGTGTTTGGAGGAAGAGCTAACCATTTGTCCATTGCGTTGAGGTTCGCCCAATACGCAAAGCTCCTCGCTGCAGTGGGATCCTGGATCTTTCCCTCTACCAAATGGGGAATTACCAATGCGTCGCCGAACTCCGCGCGTGGTCCCAGTTTGCCGTTCTCCATTGTTCCGGACTGCGTCAAAATCTTGAACCTGCCGGTCCCGACCAGTTTCTCGATCAAGGGGACGCTGCCCGTTGACGTCATGTCAATTTCGTCCCGCTCGAGCGCGCCCGTGAGCTCGTTCGTTCCGCGGTAGCCGACCACCCACTTCAAATTCCACCCCAAAAATTCCTTGCCCCAAGCAGCCGACTGCATACCCGAGCGGGGTATGCCACTCAGCGAGCCCATAATCACTGGCGGAGAAGCGCTATCAAGCAGACGCCGTTCCGCCTGCTTGTTGATAACGAGCGCTGTTCCGCCGCGCCCGGCTCCCCCAATGAACGCGAAGTTGTTGGGATCATATCTTGCTTGAGGTTTTCGGTAGTGCAACGGATCAACCTGAGATCCAGAGCCCATTGTGATCATAAGTCCATCGGTTTTTGAACGTTGCACAAAGTAATTCAGCGCGCTGGCGCCATCCGCACCGGGAACATTCTGCACAGTGACAGTTGGCCCGCCCAGAAGTTGACGACCGAGACTGCCCGCGATCAATCTCCCGGCAGAATCGGTTCCCCCACCGGGTGCGAAACCAACAACCATTAGAATAGTCTTGTTTTTGAAGTCTACCTCGGAATCGGCCGCGACTGTAGAGCAGCAACACATAAGGCCCACGATGGAGATTATACTTCTGATCATCGAAATCCTTCCCCCAATGTAAATCCGAAGCGCGATTAAGCCTCGCTTCAGAGGGCACAGGGTCTCCCCCGCTTATTGGCCAGTGGATGTTCCACTTTGTTGCGTCGGCATGGATACCCTCGCCTACAAGAAGAGGATCTCGTCAAGCCGGGTCAGCACGCCCGACTTGCTGAAACCGCCGCCCGCGTTGGCGATATGCCAAGCCACGAACTGTTCTTGATAAGTTGTATTCGCCGGCATGCCATCAACAGGAACGACAGGACGGAAGCCGCGCAATAAAGCGCCAGCCATGGTGAACAAAACACACCCATTAGGTGAAGTGCCGGCGATTATGACCGTATCAACATCACATCCGCGCAGGTAAGATTCGAGATCGGTGCCATAAAACTTATCGATCTGCGCGCTGTAGATGCGCTCACCTTTAATTGGCTTCAACGCGTCAGCAAACTCCTCCAGGGATCCAGCCCCCTGACTGGTCACCGTATGGACCACCACGACGTCGCACTTCCGAGCCCGCTCTAGAAACTCTTTGAGTTTTGGCAGCGCTGCTGCGGCCCGCGGGCGAAACTCGTCGGTACAGACCTCACGCAAAAAGTCCAGGAGAAGAAGGGCCGTCTTTTTCGGATCCAGGCTAATTGACCTCACTGCAGGAGGCGGGGGTGCCTCAACACTCTCCCACTCGTCGAGAACATTTCTCACTTCGTACATATTTGCTCCTGATCTTTAAAACGTCAGAACTAACGCATGTAAAATAGCGCGTAACAACTAGTGAATAAAGAGACGTATGGCATCGAAGACGAACGCATCGCCAAATGCCGCTTGGCTATTCACACTTGGCGCTTCGGTAATGAATGTCCGCTCGAGACCTTAGGATTGTAAGATTGAACCCTTTATCTCCCCAATCAAGGGCCGCGGTGATCAGCGTCGCGTCCAAAGCGCATAGCTATTTCTGCGGAGGAACACTTGTGAGAGGATCCCCTCTGTAGTTGATCTCCATTTTCAGCTTTTGAAGAAGAGCTTTCGGTATCGCTGCAGCTTGCTTGACAAGGTCTTCGACCGCCTCCCCATTTATCGGCTTGATTGTGAGCTGGCTTTTCGCTGCCTCTGCGATAAATTGTGGGTCACTCAACATTGCGTCGAAAGCTTTACGCATTGTGGACACGCGTTTGGCTGGCACGTCCGGCCCCATGGCGAAGGGGTGTCCCATTGTGGTCTGAGACAGGATAAACCGCCAGAGCGTAATAGCTTCATCGACGGTGAACCCTGGAGATAGCCACTTCGCGTCGAGATAATCAAAAACCAGAGGGACCTCAACGATATCTGGATGTTTCCTGAGACCGAATTGTACCAGAATACTTGTCTTGGTCCGCCAATCGGGAATCGCCCGCTGGAAGAAATCAAGTGAACTCTGTTGACCGCCGATTTCGCCACGCATGGACGCCAGGAAGACCTCTTCCAGCCCTTTATAGCCCTGAACAATCTTTAGCTTAGTGCCAAGAGTATTGTTGAGGAGGGCTGGAAAGATGACGCTATCGGTTCCAGGTGAAGTTGCCCCGATAATGACTTGCGCCTCGCGAGCATCCGCGAGCGTCTTAACCGATGACTCATTGGTGACGGCTAGGACGCCTATTGCTTCGTAAAGGCTCCCGAGCCAATTGAGCCTTGTAGATTCAAACTGAAGGCCGTCGAGGCCGAGAATCTGCATGAATGGCGCAGTGCGATTGAGCGCAAGCAACACCGTGCCATCCTGAGACGCAACATTGTAAACGTAGTTGATCGCCGTTATTGAGCCAGCACCAGGTCGATTTTGGACAATTATCTGGGGAGCGCCCGGCAGATGACGCACAATGTTGCGGCTCAACAACCGCGCATAAGCATCATAGGCGCCGGTACCGCCTGCAGACCCGACCACCATCGTCAAACGTTTGTCTGCGTAGAAATCGGCGTCGTCGGCAGCAACTGGGGATGCCACAATGGACAGAAAGCTCGTCACTAACAACCACGAGCAACACAGGGAAGATCGAAAATACTTGAGAATGCTTAACATCCGCAAAACCCCCTAAATAGACCCCGGAGCTTACTTCCGCCTCAACCCGCGTCAGTCGCCCTCGTCATGGGAACAAGCCCCCGTTTCCGAAGCAAAGGCATGACGCTATTGCCAAACCGCTCAAGCCCTCGCATGAAGTCCGGGAATGTAAACATCACTCCATCGAGACCACCATCCACAACCAGTTTTTCAATCATATCGGCCGCGCGTTCAGGACCAGCGACAACAGGCAACCCTCCATAAAAAATTCGGGTTCGGTCATTTTCAAAGCGATCGCGAAGAATGCTGGTGCGACTCTCCGCCTTGGTCCCAGATCGCTTCTGGTAGATGCTAGAGATTGCGTCTTCGTCAGCGCCCGCGAGGTAGTGATCCATGATCCTCTGAGCATCAGCATCATCATCGCCTTGAATGAGCATAATCAGCGTATGGGTTTTGACCGTCCGTCCCTGGGCAGCAGCGACTTCCTTGATGCGCCGACTGCGACCAATCTTCGATTCCAGCGTAGTGCCGCCGAAGAATCCATCGGTGCAGTGATCGGCAATGAATTGAAAGCCACGGTCGGACGAAGTAGCGCAAACGATCGGAATCGCGCGTTGCACTGGCTGCGGGAATGATTGGCAGTCGTCAAAAGTGAAGTACTTGCCCTGATGGGTAACGCTTGGCTCACTCCAGAGGCGCTTGACCAAAGTCAGCCACTCCTCAGTATATTCATAACGGTAGTCTTCAAAATTCTTAGGATAGAGCCCCATTTGGCTGTACTCAAGTTCATTGGCCGCGCTGACAATGTTGATGCCCAGCCGTCCGCCGCTCACATCGTCCAGTGTGGAAGCCATTTTTGCGAAAACGCCCGGGTTTATAAGCGCTGGCGCCACCGAAGCAATCAGACGAAGACGAGGAACAAGATTCGCCACGCCAGCCATAAGAATCATTGATTCGACCGAGTATTTCCAGAACTCTACGTTTCCGCCGAAGCCTCGCCATTTGCCCATTGAAAAAGCATAACTGAAGCCGATTGCTTCAGCTCGCTGACAGACATCGCGAATAAGATCGAAGGTCGGCAGAAACTGCGGCGAGTTCTTCGAAATGATCCAGCCGTTGTTCGTAACTGGGAGAAACACTCCTAGATCTACGTTATGGGACACTACGAGACCTCCCTAGGTACAACTTATTTCAGGATACGCTCATAAACCTCATCAATTTGGTTCTCTATTTTTACCCCGCCCCCTTTAACCTGAGCCGCTATCTGAGCCAAATGTTCTGACGACGGACAGTCCATTTTTAATTCACTCCCTAATCTTTCTGCAGTCTATTTGAGATCCTGAAACAGTCCGGGCGCGTAGGTTAGTACGCTAGGGTCCGCGCTGGCCATCAACGCCACGGCCTTTTGAACCTGTTCGCCAGGAATAGGACGCAATTCGAGGTGCTGGCGCTGCGCCTCGGTTCGTAGATCCGGATCCTGCATTGCGTCGTCGAAGGCCTTGCGCAGGGCTGCCACGCGATCTGCCGGGACATCAGGACCCAATGCAAGCGCGCGACCGACCGCGACGAGCGATGAAAAGAAAGCGAGGACTCCTCGCTGCTGGTCGTTGGTTGCCAAGTCCGTTAGGAGAGGTGCATTGAGATCGGGTTCGGCTTCCAATCCGACTTGCGCGATGACGCGAACCTTGTGCTCGCGCACCCAGTTCGCGCGATAGGCCTTCAGAGCCGCCCAGGAAGTTCCAGCGCGGCCTTCTACTTCGCCCCGCTCTAGCGCGAGGTCAATGGCATCGCCCGATTCATAACCGTAGATGATCTTGAACCGAGTGCCCAGCATGCTGTTCATAACCGCAGGATAAATGCCGCCCAGCGAAGCAGGGCTTGTGGCGCCAACCGTGACGACGAGCTGCTTCACGCTCGCGAGATCCTTGGCAGGCGAAGACTGCATCACGAGCACTGTATTCGCCGAGTTGCTCATGTTGCCGAGCCAGCTGAATTGGCGCAGGTCGAAACGGGCCTTGCCGTTTCCCGCTACCTGCGCAAGCGGAAGAGTTTGAACCGGAAGCAGTATTTCCGTGCCATCCTTCGGAGCGATGTTGGCGATATAGTTTGCCGCTCTCAGGCTGGAAGCGCCGGGCATGTTGACGACGACTACCTTGGGATTTCCGGGGACGTATCGACCCAGGTAACGCGCTATCAGTCGGCCGTAGATGTCGTAGCCTCCGCCCGGCCCCGTGCCGACCACGACCTTGATTGGATGTGACGCATAGAACTCGTCGATTTCACCAGCGTGCGCCCCGCGCATCAAAGCTAAGGGCAAGATAACCAAGATCATAGACTGAAGCTTCGATGAGCAGGTCATGACAGGGAAACAGAGAGCGACAGCGCTATCCTCATCATGACACACCTCCCCTGTTGACTTGCTGGAGCTACTATAAACAAATCGATATACATGTCAAAAAATAGAATTCCTGTACTTTGGAGAGGATGAAGGGCAATGACCTGACCCAAATTTTTGGGCCCACGGATAGCTGAAGAATTGAGGACAGGTAAGCAGGCAACGGCGAGATGAGAGGACGCGTAGATGCGAGCTGGTCGGCGATCAAAGCGCTGCGCG
>CANJPM010000156.1 GCA_947476075.1 Beijerinckiaceae bacterium | reverse complement strand
GCAATTCTACCTCACGTCACCCTCGCCCTGCCCATATTTGCCCGGCCGCGAGGAACGGAAGGTTTTCACGCATCTGGTTGGGCGGCGGGCTATTGCGCTCAATGACGCGTTGACGGCGAGCGGTTTTCGTCGCTCTCAAACCATCGCCTATCGTCCCGCTTGCGAGGATTGCAGCGCCTGCGTGTCCGTGCGCATTCTGGTTGACGAGTTCAGCTTCACGCGCAACATGCGCCGCGTACTGGAGGCCAATAGCGATCTTGTCGGCGCCCCGCTGGCCGCGCGTCCCACATCCGAACAATATTCGCTGTTTCGCGGCTATCTCGATTCGCGCCATTCAGCCGGCGGTATGGCAGACATGAACGTGCTCGATTACACGATGATGATCGAGGACAGTCACGTTGAAACGCGGCTGGTCGAATATCGCCGACGCGGGCCCGACACCGCCATCAACGGACGCGGAACCGGCCCCCTGCTCGCGGTGTGCCTGACCGACGTGCTCACCGACGGCTTGTCGATGGTCTATTCGTTCTACGATCACGAACATGCGGAGCGCTCGCTGGGCACGTTCATGATTCTCGAGCATATCGAACGCGCGCGCCGCCTCGGCCTGCCCTATCTCTATCTTGGGTATTGGGTCGAAGGCTCGCGCAAAATGGCCTACAAAGCGCGCTACCTGCCACAGGAGCGGCTGGGCATGGACGGCTGGGCGCGGGTGGAGCGGGCAACGTAAAACTGGCGTTGATGTTTGGACCGCCGGCGTGCCAGCCTGCGGTCCAAAGAGCTCACCCGAACCTGTTATTCTTCGGGAACCCCTTGGGCGGCAGGCGTCCGGCCTCTGCGCGTGCGCCGATCCATTCGTTCAGCTCCGGCTTGGAAACCGTAAATGTGCGGTTGGCGCTGTCCTGCCACGTCAGTCCGTCGGCGATGGCGAACACGCGCGCATCGGCTAGTCCGCCGTCCTTGTAGCGTTGCAGGCGCACGCCCTTGCCGCGCGCCATTTCGGGCAGTTCGGCGATCGGGAACACCAGCAGCTTGCGGTTCTCGCCCATGATGGCGACGTGATCGCCCATAGCGGGAATGATCGTCGCCATGCGCGAACCTGCATCCAGCGTCAGCAGGCCCTTGCCCTTGCGGGTGTTGCCGATCATCTCGTCCTGCGGCGCGACGAAGCCGCGACCGTCGCTTGAGGCGACGAACATTTTGGCGCCCGGCTTGTAGGGGAAAGCGGCGAACACGTCCGCGCCCTCCTCCACGTCCACCATCACGCGCAGCGGTTCGCCAAAACCGCGCCCGCCGGGCAGTTTGGAAGCATCGAGCGTGAACGCGCGGCCGTTGCTGGCGATCAGCAAAATCTTTGACGTCGTCTCGGTGAAGAACGACGTCAGCAGTTCATCGTCGCCCTTGAACGTCACGCTGGAGACGTCCGCCACATGGCCCTTCAGCGCGCGAATCCAGCCCTTCCGGCTGAGCACGACGGTGACGGGCTCACGTTCGATCATCGCCTCGGTGAGATCAACGTCGGCCATATTCGGCGCCAGATCAAACGTAGTGCGGCGCTTGCCGATCTGTGATTCCGGCGAGAACTTCTTCTTGAGGTCGCGGATTTGCAGCTGGATCGTTTTCCACTGTTTGGCCTCGTCCCCCAGCAGCTCTTCGATCCCGGCCTTCTCCGCGCTCAAAGCCTCGTTTTCCTTGCGCAATTGCATCTCTTCCAGGCGGCGCAACGAGCGCAGCCGCGTGTCGAGAATGTAATTGGCCTGCACTTCGGTCAGCGCAAAGCGCGTCATCAGCGCATCCTTGGGCTCGTCCTCGTCGCGGATGATGCGGATCACCTCGTCAAGATTGAGGAACACGACCAGCATGCCCACCAGCACTTCGAGGCGATGCTCGATCTGGCGCAGGCGGAAGCGCGAACGGCGCACCAGCACGTTGCGGCGATGATCGAGCCATTGGCGCAGCGCTTCGTGCAAAGCCAGCACGCGCGGCACGACGCCGTCCACCAGCACGTTCATGTTGAGAGGGAAGCGGCTTTCAAGCTCGGACAGGCGGAACAAAGATTCCATCATCGTGGCGGGATCAACCGCCCGGTTTCGCGGCTCCAGAACCACGCGCACGTCTTCGGCTGATTCGTCGCGCACTTCCGCCACCAGCGGCAGCTTCTTGTCGTCGATCAGCTCGGCGAGCTTTTCGATCAGGCGGCTCTTCTGCACGCCATAGGGAATCTCGGTGACGACAGCGACCCACATGCCGCGCGCCGATTCCTCGCGCTCCCAGCGGGCGCGCACGCGGAACGAACCGCGCCCGGTGCGATAGCTCTCGGCGATCTGCTCGGGAGTGTCGACGATAATGCCGCCCGTGGGGAAGTCCGGCCCCTGCACGAAGGCCATCAATTGTTCGGTGGTGGCGCGCGGATTGCCCACCATGTAGAGCGCGGCGTCGCAAAGTTCGGCGATGTTATGGGGCGGAATCGAGGTCGCCATGCCAACCGCAATGCCCTGCGAGCCATTGGCCAAAAGATGCGGAATGGCGGCGGGCAGAACGATTGGTTCTTTCTGGTCGCCGGAATAATTCTCGCGGAAGTCGATCGAATCCTCGTCAATCCCCTCCAGCAGCAGGCGCGCGACATCCGTCATGCGCGCTTCGGTGTAGCGATAGGCGGCGGCCGAATCGCCGTCGATATTGCCGAAGTTTCCCTGCCCGTCGACCAGCGGATAGCGCGAGGAGAAATCCTGCGCGAGGCGCACCAAAGCGTCATAGATCGCCTGGTCGCCATGGGGATGGAACGAGCCCATCACGTCGCCGACGATCTTGGCGCTCTTCTTGAACGGCGTGCCCGGATCAAGCCGCAAAATGTGCATGCCGTAAAGAATGCGCCGATGCACGGGCTTAAGCCCGTCGCGCGCATCCGGCAAAGCGCGGCCCATGATGGTGGACAGCGCATAGGCGAGATAGCGCTCTTCCAGCGCCTCGCGCAGGCTGATGGATTCGGCGGCGGGCCCGGAATCGCCGGGCGGCGGTGGTGTGACGTTCTTTCCCATGCCCACCGGTTACAGGAGCCCTCGAGTCGTCGCAAGTTCTTGTTCTGTACCCGAAGCGCCTGTCTGCGTTTTCCATGTTTGGAGGCAGCGCACGCCGAGACGACGATGATCTTGCAAGTTACGATCAAGTTGACTATCGAATGCTGAATATTGGTTTTCAGATTCGCGGGACCTGTTGCCGTCTTTCGCGTTGAAGGAGGACGCGCAAGAGCGCGACACCCCGCCCAGTCAATTTACAGGACAATCACCTTGTTAGCCCCGCCAAGGCCGGAGACGCGCCGGTTCGCCTCGCTCATGATTCTCTCGCTCGGCGCGTTCGCGCTGATCGCGGCCGTCCTGATCACGCAAGTTTTGCTGTCCGAAGTCTCCATCGCGGTCGAATCGCGCGGAGAGAGCGCCGCCAGCGAATGTCGCCTTGTTCAAATCGCGCTCGACGAAGGCTACAGCGTCTCGCGCGTCGAAGAGCGTCGGATCTGTCCGTAACAGACGCCATGAGCGCCTGAACGCGAAAAAGCCCGGCCTTTCGGCCGGGCTTTGCTTTTGTGTCGTCAGCCTCAATAGCGCGCGAGCACCGGACCGACAGCCGCAACCGGCGTCCAGAACCGATAGTTCAGACCGGCGCGAACCACGTGAACCTTGGTCTCTACGTCGAGACGGGCCGTGGCTACAGTACTGCCGCCATAGGTGTAGTCTCGCGAATAGAGGTTCTTGTCGCCGAGATCGACATACATGTACTCGGTTTTGATGCTCAGATTGTTGGTGATGGCGTATTCCACGCCAGCGCCAAGGGTCCAGCCGCTCTTGTTGACGTCACGCGCCAGACCGAAGCGGTCGGAATCGCCATTGAAGCCGGCGTCGATGGTGCTTTCGACACGGCCATAGGCCCAGCCGCCGGTCACGTAGAACAGAGTACGATCCCAGCCGTAACCCAGACGGGCGCGCACAGTGCCCAACGAGGTCAGCTCGCTGCCGGCCGCGATTGAGGCCCCGGAGCCGAGGATGCCAGCGCCAAGACCGACGCGGCCCTCGACATTCGCCCAAGCGTAATCAGCCTCGACGCCCATCACGAAGCCATTGCCAAACTGCCAGTTATAGCCGACCTGGGCACCGCCCAGAAAGCCGCTGGAATTGATGTTGGCGGAGCCTGAATAGGGCTCACCATAGATCTGGCCGTTGAAGGGATAATTGAACTGATTGCCCGCGTAGCCGGCGTTCAGGCCGACATAGAAACCAGTCCAGGTGAAGATCGGCGCTACAAAGATCGGCGCCGGGGCGGTGGAGCGAACGGGCAAATCGGCGGCCATGGCGCCGGCTGCCGACATGGCGAGGGCTGCGACCGAGCCCAGCGCTAGATGGCGAAGTGACATGAACAAAACTCCCAGCTCGTTTTGAAGCCGCAGCGCGAAGCGGTTGCGGACCGGTCAACTCCGATATATGTCGGAATACGACTCGATGAGCCAAACTAGCTGAGAGCAAGTGCAGATGCTGTCACAAACCAGCAACACTTGCTAGTTTTGTAACTGTTTGTATCGTTTTAAGCTATACTATAAGGATCGATCAGGTTAAGCTAGAGGTCCGGAGCCGCCGCCAGCCGGGCCATATAGGACAGGCGCGCTTCGGGCTCGGGCATGCCGCGCGGATTCAGTACGTCGCGGCCCAGAAAGTGCCCCAGCAGACGGAAACCGGCGAAAACGTCGTCCCGCGACGGCGGAGCGTTGGCACCGCGCTCGGCCCCCGGCTCGACCCGCAGGAACGGCGGCAAAGGCAGCAGCCTGTCGGCATAGGGCGCGCCTGCATCCCGGCTGACGGCGCGGCCCGTGCGCGGCGACACCCATTCAAGATCGTGCGCCTGCCCGGTCGCGGCGCAATGTTCGAGATCGAGGCCAAAACCCAGTTCCGTGAGGACGGTCAGTTCAAACCGCACCATCAGCGGCGGCGCGCGATGGGGGTCGGCCAGATTGTCGGACAAGGCTTCGGCCAGCGCCCACAGTCCGGCATGGGACTCGCGCTCGGGCAACAGCCGCAGCCATTCGCCAATAAGGTTGAGGCCCGCCAGCGCGAGCCCGGAATCCATGATTTCGCCAGCGCGTTCGCGCAAAGGCTCCACAGCGTACAAACCCAGATGTTCTTCGAGCCGCGCCCGCCATACAACGCCAATGCTGTTGCCCGGTTGCAGAAACGGCTGCATCCGCCGCGAGCGCCCGCCTTTGACGATACCAAGATGGCGACCGTGGTCCTGCGTCATCAACTCGACGATGACGCTGCTCTCGCCATGTCGTTTCAAGCCGATGATAAGGCCCTCGTCGCGCCATTCCATCGCGGCTAGTCCCTGTTCATGCGCGTCAACGCAATCGCGACGCCAAGGATGCACAGCATCATTGCGCCTGAAAACGCCGACACGCCGAGCCAGCCATAGCTATCCCAGAACAGGCCGCCCGCCGTGCCCGCAACCCCGCCGCCGACATAATACGACAGCAGATAAAGCGACGAGGCCTGCGCCTTGTCCTGCGCCACCATCGCCGGCGCCCAGGAGCTGGCGATAGCGTGGGCGCCGAAGAAGCCAAACGTCATCACCAGCAGGCCGGCGATCACAAAGCCGAGGCGATCCGGGATCGTCAGCGCCAGACCGAAAATCATCACGAGCACACAGGCGGTAAACACCGGCCCGCGCCCAAACCGCGACGCCTGCGCGCCCATGACCGCCGAGGCCAGGCTTCCCATCGGATAGGCAAGAAACACCAAACCCGCAGCAGATTGACTAAGCAGGAACGGCTCGCCCTGAAGCCGGAAGCCCAGATAATTATAAACCGTCATGAAGCTGCCGAGCATCAGGAAGCCCGCGATCAGCAAAACTGCAATGCCGGGATTGCGCGCGCACACGCCGAGGGAGGCGACGAGCTTGCCAAAATTGGGCGTACGCGCGCTGAAATGACGCGATGCCGGCAGAGCGCGCCAGAATATGAGCGCACTCACAAGCCCCGTGATCGCAAGCCCCGCCATGGCGAGGCGCCATGAGCTTAAACCAGCGCCGATTTCCGAGCCGTAATCGGCCAAAGCCGCCACCACAAGGCGCCCGCTCATGCCGCCAAACGCGCTGCCGCCGATGTAGAGTCCCACCGCCGGCGCCACCGCTTTGGGCTCCATCTCTTCGGCCAGATAAGCCAGCGCAACAGAGGGCGCGCCGCTTAACGCAATTCCCGCAAGCGCCCGCAGCCAAAGCACATGGTTCCAATCGGAGACGAAGACCAAAGCCAGCGTCAGCAGGGACGAGGCGATCAGCGCGCCCAGCATCATCGACTTGCGGCCCACGACCTCAGACGCAGAGCCTGCAAACACCATCGACAGCGCCATAGCGCCCGCTGTCAGGGACAAGGCCAGCGAGCTCTCCGCCGCCGAAACGCCGAATTCCTGCGTGAAAAGCGGCAGGATCGGCTGCACGCTGTAGAGCAGCGCGAAGATCGAGAACCCGCACGCAAAAATCGCGATGTTGATGCGACGAAAAGCCGGCGTGCCCGCAATGATGCGCGCGTGGGGGGCTTCGCTCACCGGACGCATGGGCGGCAAAGTCCTGCCATGCTCACTCCTTGGGAAATTGCAGGCCCATTTCGCGATAGCGCTCGGGATCGTCGATCCAGTTTTCGCGCACCTTCACGAATAAAAACAGATGCGTCTTCTGCTCGGACGCTTCCGCGATGTCGCGGCGCGCCGACGCGCCGATGGCCTTGATGGTCGAGCCGCCCTCTCCCAGCACGATCTTGCGATGGCCCTCGCGGGTCACGAAAATCGTCTGTTCGATGCGCGCCGAACCGTCCGGCAAATTCTTCCATGAATCGGTTTCTACCGTAATCTGGTAGGGCAGTTCATCATGCAGGCGCTCGAAAATTTTCTCGCGCGTGATTTCGGCCGCCAGCTGACGCAACGGCGCGTCTGAAATCTGGTCTTCGGGATAAAGCCACGGACCGGGCTTCATCATGTCGGCGAGCTTTTCCTTCATGGTCTCGACGCCGTGGCCCTTCAGCGCAGAAATCATGAATGTGTCGTCGAACGGGCACAAAGCGTTGATGGCCGCTGTCAGCTCAAGCAGCTTCTCGACTTCAGTCGTGTCGATCTTGTTGAGCACCAGGGCTTTGTGCTGCTTCACGTCGCGCAGGCGCAGCACGATTTCTTTCGTTTCGTCATCGAGTCCCTTGCGGGCGTCGATCAGCAGGCACACGACGTCGGCGTCCCCCGCGCCGCCCCATGCGGAGACGACCATCGCGCGATCAAGCCTGCGCTTGGGGCGGAAGATGCCGGGCGTATCCACAAAGATGATCTGGGCTTCGCGATGAATTGCAATGCCTCGCACTTGCGAGCGCGTGGTCTGCACTTTGCGCGACACGATGGAGACTTTCGCCCCGACCAGCGCATTGAGCAGCGTCGACTTGCCGGCGTTCGGCGCGCCGATCAGCGCGACAAAGCCGCAGCGGGTTTGATGGGCTTGCGTCACGATGGTCCACGCTCCTTGTTGCTCTCGACAACGCCTTCGCGCGTCATGAAGGTCCGCGCCGCCGCTTGTTCGGCGAGACGCTTGGAGGCGCCTTCAGCCTGCGACGGCGCAAACCCGGAAATTTCGACTTCAATCACGAACTTTGGCGCATGTGCCGGACCTGAGCGTCCCGCCTCGCGATAGACCGGCGTCTCCAGTCCGCGCGCCTGCGCCCATTCCTGTAACGCTGTCTTGGGATCACGCAGCGGACGACGCGGCTTCAGCATCCGCTCGCTCCAGCTGCGCTGCACCAAAGCGCGCACAGCCTCGAAGCCAGCGTCCAGAAAAACAGCACCTATAATGGATTCGCACACGTCGCCGAGGATTGCGACCTTTTTCGCGCCCCCGGTCTGAGCTTCGCCGCCGCCAAGACGCACGTGCTCGCCTACGCCCCATTCGGTTGCCACGTCCGCGCACGTCTCTTTACGCACCAATTCCGCCAGTCGCTGGGAAAGCTCGCCCTCCGCCGCTTTGGGGAAGGCGACATAAAGGAGATCGGAGACGGCGAGGCCAAGCACGCGGTCGCCCAGAAATTCGAGCCGCTGATAACTGTCGAACCGCGCGCCGCGCGAAGGCACCGCGCTCACATGGGTCAACGCGCGCTCGATCAGGGAAGGGTCGCCGAACCGGTGGCCGATCTGCTCTTCGAGCGCGGCGATCTCCGGCTTCGGCTTTTTCGCCATCTCAGCGCACCGGCGTGAACAGGCGGTTCCAGCGCAAGCTCACAGGCCAGCGCCAGAATTGCCAGACGCTTTCGCCCTCCTCCACCGAAAAGAAGATCAACTCGGCGCGGCCGACGAAATTCTCCAGCGGCACATAACCAACGCCCTGATCGACGGCGGACACCCGGGAATCGGTGGAATTGTCGCGATTGTCGCCCATCATGAAATAATGGCCAGCAGGCACTTCGTAGACGGACGTGTTGTCGTAGAAGCCGCGGTCTCCGTCGCGCTCGATGATTTGATATGCAATTCCGCCCGGCAGCGTCTCGCGATAGGTCGGCACGTCGGCCTCGCGCCCAAAGGCGTCGCGGGTGCGGATGCTGGCGACGCGCTCGCGCTCGGTGACCTGTCCGTTGATGTAGAGCCGGCCCTCAATCATCTGCACCTTGTCGCCCGGCAGGCCGATGACGCGCTTGATATAATCGGTGGAGCCGTCGCGCGGCAGCTTGAACACGGCAATGTCGCCGCGCTTGGGGTCAGACGAAAGAATTCTGCCGCTGAACAGATCGGGCGCAAACGGCATCGAGAATTTGGAATAACCGTAGCT
>CANJPM010000155.1 GCA_947476075.1 Beijerinckiaceae bacterium | reverse complement strand
TTGAGCCTCATACTGGTTGCACTTGTCGCTCGCAGGAGCGTCAGAAGCGTGCCGTCGCCGTAAAAATGATCCCGGCGAAACGGCGTGAAGAATCGTTAACGAGCGCTCTGGCGCGAGTTGTGCTAATGATTTCAACGGAGATGCTGCCAAAAGCGTGCCGTTTGGCGCGTACGCCGCATACGTGCATAGAATTATTCGCTCTGCTAATCTTGCAGCGTGAGGTTAGAAACCGTTGGTGCACAGGCGGCATGTCCCTCGCAGGAGGCTAAGGCTAATGAAGTTAGGCAAGGTCGGCTGGTCCCTGATTGGGTTTGTAACGCTCGTTTTGGTCGCAGGCCTCATCTGGCCGGGCGCTTCCGAGCGTGTGTGGCCGGGGTCCGGCGCAAACTTCGCATCGCTGCGTTCAGGGCTCGGGCTCCCGGAATACAATCCCGCCCCCGCGACGACTGGAGCCCCCTCGGCCCAGCGCGGACCTGCTGGTCAGGGTCGTGGCGGCGGCGCCGGCGCCGGTCGCCCCCCCGCCCCGGTCGTGCTCGACACCGCAGCCAAGGGCTCTGTCCCTGTGATCGTCGAGGCCGTAGGCGCAGTGCAGCCCATTGCAACCGTGGCTCTGAAATCGCGCGTCGATGCGCAGGTTCAGGAAATTCGCGTCGCTGACGGCGCTGTAGTGCAGGAAGGCGACATCATCGCCATTCTAGATTCCCGGCAGATCGAGGCCCAGATCAAACAGGCTGAAGCCAGCCTCGCCCGTAACAACACCACCCTTGAACAAGCCCGTCGCGACGTCGGCAGGTTTGAAGAACTGGTCGAGCGCGCCTCCGGCACAAAACTCAATCTCGATAACGCGCGCACGCAAGCAGCTGCTGCCGAAGCCCTCATCATGGGCGACCGGGCGCAGATCGAAAATCTCAAGGTGCAGCTGACCTATTACACAATCCGCGCCCCTATTCCCGGGCGCATTGGATCGGTGGGCGTGAAGGCCGGCAACATCATTCGCGCCGGCGACAACAACCCGACCGGCACGCTGGGCACGATTGTTCAGACCAAACCTATCTACGTCGCGTTCTCGATCCCGCAGCGCTTGCTGCCTGACCTTCGTGAATCAGTGAAAGCGGGCGAATCTGTCGTCGAGGCCCGCCCTCAAGGCGCCCGCACCGCAGCCAGAGGCAAGATCGCGTTCGTCGACAACACCATCGACATTTCCACCGGCACCGTCATCGTGCGCGCACGTTTTGACAACGACGATGAATTCCTGTGGCCGGGCCAGTTGTGCAACCTGCGCATCGTACTGCGCACGGAAGAGAATGTGGTTTCGGTCCCCCGCAACGCCACGCAGGCCGGACAGGTCGGCAGCTTCGTCTATGTGATCGAGAACGGCGTCGCGCGCGTACAAACAATAACAGTGGGCCGCACCCAGGATGGTCGGGACATTGTGACTGAAGGCTTGAAGGGCGGCGAATCCATCGTCGTCGAGGGCGCTCTCGCCCTCGTCAACGGCGCCCGCGTCGAGCCGCGCCCCGCCGTCGCCGCCTCCAAACGCAACAGCTGAGCCCATAAAGCGAAAAGCAAGACCGCTAGAAGCGAGATAGCTAAATGTCACTGCCAGAACTTTGCATCCGCCGACCTGTCATGACAACGCTGTTGATGATGTCCTTCATCATCTTCGGCGTGTTCGCCTATCTCAAGCTTCCGGTCGCAGCCCTGCCGCGCGTCGATTTCCCCACTGTCGCTATCTCCGCCAGTCTGCCCGGCGCCAACCCCGAGACCATGGCCTCTTCTGTAGCCGCCCCGCTTGAGCGCGCCTTCGCCACAATCCCGGGCATTTCCCAGATGACGTCGCGCTCTTCCAACGGGCAAACGTCGATCACGCTGCAATTTGATCTCGACCGCAACATCGACGGCGCATCGCTCGACGTGCAATCGCAGATTTCGGCGACGCTGCGCCGCCTGCCGCCGGAACTGCCCGCGCCCCCGAGCTTTCGCAAGGTGAACCCGGCTGACGCGCCGATCCTGTTTCTGGTGCTGAAATCCCCCACCTTGCCGCTCTCCGTCACCAATGATTACGCAGAGCAGGTTTTCGCCCAGCAGATTTCGCAAATCCCCGGCGTCGCGCAGGTCTCTATTTTCGGCCAGCAGAAATACGCCGTGCGTATTGAGGCCGATCCTGACGCGGCCGCTGCGCGCGGCCTGACGCTGAACGACGTGCGCACCGCTGTGGCCAACGCCAATTCCGCATCTCCTGTCGGCAGCTTGCGCGGCGAGAGCCGGGATTCCGTCATCAAGGCCAGCGGGCAAATCGAGCGCGCTGAAGGCTATCGCGATCTCGTGATCGCCTGGCGCAACGGCGCGCCAGTGCGTCTGGACGAAGTCGCCAAGGTCTCCGATTCCGTTGAAAACGACCGCACCGCTGCGTGGTTTGGCGACGAACGCGCGATCATGCTCGCCATCTATCGTCAGTCGGACGCAAACACCGTCGCCGTTGTGGACGAGATCCGCAATCGCATGCCGCAATATCAGGCGCAATTACCGCCGTCGGTGGAAGCCCGCGTGGTTCTGGACCGCTCGCTCTCGATCCGCGAATCCGTGCATGACGTTCAATTCACGCTGGCGCTTTCCGTCGCCCTTGTGGTGCTCGTGATCTTCATGTTCCTGAAGACGGTTGCGGCGACGATCATCCCGACGCTGGCCCTGCCTGTGTCGCTGATCGGCACGTGCGCCTTCATGTACGGGTTTGGTTATTCGATCGACAATATCTCGTTGCTCGCAATCACGCTTGCTGTCGGCTTCGTGGTCGACGACGCGATCGTGATGCTCGAAAACATCATGCGCCACATCGAAGACGGCATGAAGCCGTTCCAGGCGGCGCTGAAGGGTTCGCGCGAAATCGCCTTCACCATTATCTCGATCACACTGTCTCTAACGGCGGTGTTCATTCCGGTTCTGCTCATGGGCGGCGTCGTTGGCCGCGTGTTCCGGGAATTTGCGGTCGTGATTTCGTGCGCCATTCTGGTGTCGGGCTTTGTGTCGCTCACCTTGACGCCAATGCTGTGCGCGCGCCTGCTGAAGCCCTCAAGCCTGCACGGCTCCGACAATGTGTTCAATCGTTTCAGCGACGCCTTTCTCAACGGACTGAACACGGGCTACAGGGTGACGCTCGACATCGTGCTGCGTCATCGCTTCGCCATGCTTATCGTGACGTTCGCTACGTTTGGCCTCAGCATTTACATGTTCTCGAACATGCCAAAGGGCTTCTTCCCGACGGAAGACACCGGCTTCCTGTCCGGATCGACGGAAGTCAGCCCCGACACATCGTTCGCCGTGCAGGCGGATTTGAGCCAAAAGATTGTCGCCATCGTAACGAAGGACCCTGCGGTTCTTTATGCGACGTCGGCGATCGGCTTTGGCGGCGGCGCCAATCAGGGCAGCGTGTTCGTCGCACTCAAGCCAAAAGAAGAGCGCGGGCCAATCGGCGATGTGATTTTACGCCTGCGTCGCAGCACTTCCCAGGTTGTGGGCATCAACGCCGTCTTCAATCCCGTGCAGAGCATGAACCTCAGCGGCGGGCGCCAATCGCGCGCCCAATATCAGTTCACGCTGCAATCGGGCGACCTGACCGGGCTGTATTCGAAGGCGCCTGAAATGATGGAGCGGATGCGGAGCCTTCCGCAATTACGCGACGTGAACACCGATCTGCAAATTCGCAATCCTGAACTCGTGGTCGACATCGACCGCGAGAAGGCGGCCGCTTACGGCGTCAGCACGGACCAGATTCGCGCTGCGCTCTACAACACCTATGGCGCCCGGCAAATATCAACGATTTTCACGCAATCAGCCGATTACCAGGTCATTCTGGTCGCCAGCAAGCAATTCCAGGAAGACCCGTCTTCGCTCAGTCGCATCTTCATCCGTGCAGGCGCAGGCGGCGGCGCGGCCGCGTCAACGGCTGGCGGCGGCAACACAGGCGCAGCGGGAACTGGCGGCGGCGGCATTTCCAGCCAGCCCATCGTGCCTTTGGATCAGGTGGCGACCGTGCGCCGTTCCGTGGGACCGCTGACTGTGAACCGCCAATCGCAGCAGCCCTCCGTAACCTTGTCCTACAATGTGGCGCCGGGCGTTGCGCTCAGCGAGGCCAATGAGGCGATCCGGCGCGTTGAGCGCGAAATCGGCATGCCTGCGACGATCTCAACCAATTTTTCCGGCGCCGCCGCTCTCTTCGAGCAAGCGCTGCGCGGACAGGTGGCTCTCATCATTGCAGCCGTGCTGACGATCTACATTCTGCTCGGCGTGCTCTATGAGAGCTACATCCACCCCCTGACCATTCTGTCCGGCCTGCCCTCGGCTGGCATCGGAGCGCTGCTGGCGCTGCAATTCTATGGCATGGACCTTTCTGTGATCGCGATCATCGGCATTCTCATGCTCGTTGGCATCGTCAAGAAAAACGCGATCATGATGATCGATTTTGCGATTGAGCGACGTCGCGAGGGTATGGACGCGGCGCCCGCCATTCGCGAAGCCGCGCTCATCCGCTTCCGCCCGATCATGATGACGACGCTGGCGGCCATTTTCGGCGCTATCCCGATCATGATCGGCGCCGGCGCCGGCGCCGAATTGCGCCAGCCGCTGGGCGTGGCGGTCGTGGGCGGACTTATCGTGTCGCAATTGCTGACGCTCTACATCACGCCGGTCGTCTACATCTACCTCGACCGGGTGGACAGCTACATTTCCGGTCGCACTGCACACGAGGAGGACGAGGCGACGCAAGCCCCGGATCTCAAGCCCGTCCACGCCCGCGCCGCCGAATAGACGGATCGCCGTCAAGCCGACGCACCGGCGTGACGGCGCTCGCCTTGCGCTTCAGGTCGGCATGACAGCCGTAACTTTGAATGTGCGCAGCTCGCCGCCGTAGTCGCGGATAGAAACATATTCCCCAGGCTTGAAAGCGTGGGAGCCAAACCGGTAGCCCTCTTCCTCCTCGTCCATCGTGCCGGGCTCGTAATCAAACGCCCACGTTGCGCCGCCGATTCCGCCAGCGCGATGCGCCAGCAGGCCGCGCTCAACGACTTGGCCGTGCTCGAGCCGGTGCACAAAGCAGCGCACCCGCTCATTTTTCCATGCCCCAATGTTAATGAACCCGGCATCGTCCAGCGGCGCCACGAATTCATAGCCATGGACGCCCGGCCCTGCAGTCGCGCCTTTCGCGCGGGCCTCCTCCAGCACGATCTTCCGTATGTGGACGTTTTCGTTGCTCATCTCGCCCTCAATCTCATCTGAGGCCGCCGGATCATCCTGCGACGCCTGAGAGATAACCTTCGCGCGGCCAAACCGTTCTTCACCATGCGCGAGATCAAAAGCGTCAGGACGTGGTCTTAACCTTGTATTAATACTGAAGGTCATGTTAATCCGACCGGGAGGCCAGCGATTGTCGTAGTTTTTTCACCGAGGGCGCTCTGTGCCAGTTTCCCAGTCTGATTTCACGAAGCCGACGGCGACCTCCAGGAGCGTTGCTTCGCTCCCGCGCCGTACGCTGATCGCGCTCGGTTTGGGGTTCGCGATTGTCGCAACCGGCCTGACCGCACTTGATCCGGCGATGAACGTCGTGTTGGCGGCGCCCGACGATGATAACGCCTCCTTTTGGCTCTCGGAGCGAAAGCGACACGCGCCTTCGCAAGAAGCCCTCAACCGACAAGCCCAGCAGCAGATGCAGCTGCGTCGGCAGGCCCAATATCAGCTGCAGATGCGTTTGCAGCAGCAAAAGCAGCAACAATTGCAGCAGCAAATGCAGCAACAGGCCCAACGGCGGTCCCAGCCTTTACGGTTTTCCGACCTCCTGCCCTGGAACCGCGTCGTAACGATCACCCCGCGCGGAGTTTCGCATGCGCCTGCGCTGGTGCAGATCCCGGCGTCACCGGCGCCGGCGCACGTCCCGGCCCCGCAGGCGAGGCCGCAACTTGTGATGGGGGTCTTGTCGAGCTTCGATACGGTCGCAAAGCCTGCTGCCAACAAGATCGCGACGGCGGCGCCGGCTGCGCCGAAACCAAAGCCGCCCGCTTTGTGCGTGCGTCTGTGCGACGGCTCCTATTTCCCGGCGCCGGGGACGGGCTCCGCCACGCAGGAAGATTGCGCCCGCGCCTGCCCGCGCGCGCCTACCCGCCTATACAAGACCTCGAACGGCGACATTTCCACCGCAATATCGGCTGTGGACGGCGCGTCTTATTTCGCGCTTCCGGTCGCAATGCGGTTTTCGAAAGTACGCGACCAGACCT
Source organism: Beijerinckiaceae bacterium (assembly GCA_947476075.1). GTDB lineage: Bacteria > Pseudomonadota > Alphaproteobacteria > Rhizobiales > Beijerinckiaceae > Terripilifer. The sequence continues at coordinate 2,636 of CANJPM010000155.1, read as the reverse complement.
GCACCTGCGGATCGAGCGATCCGATGGCGACGATCCTGAACGACGCAACCTTGCGTCAGGGCGACCGGGTGATGACGGCTGACGGCTTCCGCCTCTTCAAGGGCGGCGCCAGGCCGCCGTTCTCGCCGCGCAATTTCCAGAGCGTGGAGCAGGCACGTCACCTTCCGGCCAGCGAACGCGCAGTGCTGCGCTCCATGGAGCGGGCGACAGGCGTGCGCCCGGGCGTCGCCCGCAGCGACGCTTTCGCCGCGCTCTCGGCGGAACGGCTGCCGACAGGGGCGACGACGCAGTAAAGCGCCGCCTTTGAAAAGCTTAAATGCGGCTCGATATTGAACGCTGGACGCGGTAGGAAGAACGCTCTGGGAGCGGCGGCGCTGGAGCGTATGGACAGCAAGCTGAAATGGGCGGCCGCATTAGCGGCGATCGCGCTGATCGCGGGCGGAGCTATTCCGTGGCGTATGTGGAGCGAGGAGCCGGCGCGCGAATTAGCGACGCTCGGCCGCGCGGTCACAGGGCTTGACGCCCGCGCAGACGTGCGCGCGTCAATACGTTTGCTGCCCCTGCCTGCGATTGATTTCGAGCGGGTGACGCTTGCCGCGCCCGACGGCGCAATTGTTCTGAGCGTTGAGCGCCTGCGCGCCGACCTGCGATTGGCAGCCCTCCTGAGCGGGCGCCTCGAGTTTTCCGCCATTCGCCTCATTAACCCGGCGCTGACGACCACTTCTTCAGGCGTTGAGGATTTGTCTGGTCGCCTGCGGGCCCTGGCCGCCTACGCAGATTCGGGCGGCGCGCGTCCAGATGTGTTCGAGATCAGAGGCGGGCGGGCTGAAATAGCCAGCGCCGGCGCGACGCGCATTCTTGAGCGCATTCAGGCAAGCCTGCATTGGGAAAACGACGAGGCCGCCGCCGCGTCCGGCTCTTTTGTGACCGAGGACGAAAAGTTCTCCGTGGAGGCGCTGCTCGGCAACCCGCTCGAACTCATGCGCGGCGACGATTCCCCCTTCACGCTCAAGATCGCATCGCGCTTGCTCGATCTATCCCTGAACGGAACTGCATCCGGCGGCGCGCGCTGGCTGCTTGAGGCGCGGATCGCGGCGACCTCGGAGCGATTGCGTCCTCTACTTGGCCTGCTCGACATGAACCCGCCTTTGCCCGGGCGGCTCGGGCGGTTCGCGCTCAGCGGGCAATTGCGCGCCCTGCCCCAGACAGCTTTGCTCTCTGACCTCAAGCTCGCCATCGATGGAAACGCGTTCGACGGCTCGCTCAGCCTGCGCATGAACGAGGAGCGCCCCATTCTGTCAGGCACTCTGGCGACGCGGGCGCTGGAATTTTCAAGCAACGATCTTGGGTTGGAAAACCTCCGCGCCCAGGAAGCCCGGGGCGAACAACGCGGCTGGAGCCGCGAGCCGCTTGGCGCGCCCAACCTTGGGTCGTTCGACGCCGACCTGCGCATTTCGGCCGCCAAAGCACGGCTTGGCCGTTTTACAATGTCGGACGCTGGCGTTCTCCTGAAGCTGACTGACAGCGCGCTGGAGGCGATTTTGGCCGATTCCCAAGCCTATGGCGGCAAATTACGCGGACGCCTGACGCTGGAGGCGCCCAACGATCTCTCGCTGCGCATGACGGCGACCTTCGCGAATGTGGAGAGCGGGCAGATGCTGCGCGATCTGACGGGTGCGCCAAGGGTTCACGGCGCGGCGAGCGGAGAGTTCAGCCTCGCCGCCAAAGGCGGTTCAATCCACGCGCTGATCAACGATCTGCAAGGTAGCGTCCACGGCACCATCGTCAAAGGCGAGCTTGTGGGCCTCGACATCGAACAAGCCGTACGTCGGGCCGAACGCCGCCCGCTGTCAATCCCATCCGACATGCGCTCAGGCCAGACCACTTTCATCAGCGCCGATATTGATGCGGGCGTCGATCGCGGCGCCATCTCGCTTAATGCCGCTCGCGTGATCGGTCATGGCGTCGAAATGAACGTCGCTGGCGCGATAGAGCTGGACGAACGGGCGCTGCGCCTCTCGGTCGCCGCAGCGCCGCCACGCACAAATACAGGCGCCGCGCGCGAACCTGTACTTTTGCTCGACATCGCCGGCCCATGGGACGACCCCCACCTGTCGCTCGACGCCGAGAACCTGATCCGCCGCTCGCGCGCCGCAGCGCCTTTGTTGCGCAATCGCGATTTGCCGGCGCCCATCAAGATCGAACCCGCAGAACTGGAACCGGGCGCTGCGCTGGAGCAAAAAACAACGCCCGCCGGCCCCCAGCAATAATCAGCGCGCGCCGATGCGCCGCGTACTCAGCGCGCCCACAAGCAGGATAAGCCCCACCAGCGCCAGCAGCAGCGTAGAAATGGCGTTCACCTCCGGCGTCACGCCCAGCCGTACTTGCGCATAAATGCGGATCGGCAACGTCGTCGATCCCGGGCCGGACATGAAGCTCGCGAGCACGAAATCATCGAGCGAAATCGTGAACGCCAGCAGAAAGCCAGCAAGGATCGCAGGCGCTATCAACGGCAAAGTGATGGTGAAAAACGTGGCGAGCGGCCCCGCGCCAAGATCCTGCGCGGCCTCCTCCAGCGAACCGTCCAGCGACTTGAGACGCGCTTGCATCAACACTGTGACAAAACACATGCCGAG
>CANJPM010000154.1 GCA_947476075.1 Beijerinckiaceae bacterium | reverse complement strand
GGCATTGGCCTTGCCGGCGTGGACGAGAACCTAAAAGCCTTGCTCCTGTCCGAAATAGCCGGCGGTTTCCGCGCCGCCTTCCTCCTGCTTGCAGCATTCGCCGCCTGTGGCGCTGCGCTGGCGTGGATCAACCCGGCGCGGCGGGTGTGAACGGGAAGCCGCTCTCTGGACCGCGCGTGTCTTCGCGCAGTCCAAAGGACCGTCGTGGACGGGACGAGCCCGCCCATGACGCCCCTGGAGTCTAGTTGGCCATCAGCACCGGGATCGTCGCGCGCGACAGAATGTGCGCAGTGGCGCCGCCGAATATCATCTGGCGCAGACGGCTTTGGGTGTAGGCGCCCTTGATGAGCAAATCGCACCCGAGTTTGGCCGATTGATCGAGCACGGCTTCTCCCGGCGTGCGGGCGTTTGGCCGGGTCACCGCCTCGACGTTGATGCCGTGGCGGGCCAGCGACGCGGCCAATTGGTCGCCGGGCGGGCCTTCGACCGAGAAATTCTCGATGGTCAGCACGTAGACTTTTTTGGCGGCCTTGAGCAGCGGCATGGCGAAAGCCACTGCGCGCGCTGTCTCCGTGCTCTGGTTCCACGAGATCGCGATGGATTCGCCCATGGTCTCCACCGGCAGCGGCGGCGCCAGCAGCACCGGGCGCCCGCTCTCGAACAAGGCCGTCTCTGCGGTCGCCATACGCGGATCGCCGCGCTCGGCGCCGGGGCGGCCCATGATCGAGACGTCGAAGACGCGCGCATAGCTGGCCATCTGGCTGTCGCCGAAAGAATTCTCGGCCAGCCATGAATGGCTTGGTCCGTCGCTTGCGACCGAGCCTGCCTGCGCAGGGACGCCGTTCTCCATCATATAGGTCTCAAAGCGCCGATGTGCGTCTTCGGCCAGCTCGCGCCAGGCGTTCTGGTCGCTCATGGTCCAGCTCACCGGCATGTCGAAGGCGACGAGATCGGGCAGGTCAGGCCCCAGCGCCACGCCCTCAACATGGCCGCCAAAGCGCCGCGCCAGAAGCGCGGACGTGCGCAGCACCGATTCGATCGACGAATGGATTTCAACCGGCACGAGAATATTCTTCATGGATTCCCCTCCAAACTGCGGCGCTCTCCCTGCCGCAGGAGTCGTATTTTACACGAAACGGAACACGCGCGCTGCACAAGAGTGCAGCCCGTTCGTTTGACGCTCGCCGGCCCAAAATCTAGGATTGCACGCCTCATCTGGAAACCGCCTCATGAATTTTGCCCCATGAACGAAGTCTTTCTCTGCGCAGGCCTGCGCACGCCTGTTGGCCGCTATTCCGGCGTATTGTCGAGCGTGCGGCCCGACGATCTGCTGGCGCATGCGCTGCGCGCTCTCATCTCCAAATCCCCCGGCCTGCCGGTGGAGGCTGTCGACGAGGTGTTTGCGGGCTGCGCCAACCAGTCAGGCGAGGACAATCGCAATGTGGCGCGCATGTCGCTGCTGCTGGCGGGCCTGCCGCAGGAGATCCCCGGGGTCACGCTCAACCGTCTTTGCGGCTCTGGCCTTGACGCGCTGGGGAGCGCGGCGCGGGCCGTTCGTGCGGGCGAGATGGAGGTGGCTATTGCGTGCGGCGTGGAATCCATGTCGCGGGCGCCGTTCGTGATGGGCAAGGCGAGCGAGCCTTTTGCGCGCAATCCGGAATTGTTCGACACCACGCTGGGCTGGCGCTTCATCAATCCCAAATTGAAGGCCGCTTATGGCGTCGACGCCATGGGCGAGACTGCGGAAAATCTCGCCGCCGATTTGCAGATTTCGCGCTCCGACCAGGACGCGTTCGCTTTGCGCAGTCAGACGCGCGCGGCAAAGGCAATCGCCAGCGGGCGGCTCGCGCGCGAGATTTTCAGCGTTGAAATCGTCGACCGCAAGGGCAATGCCGTTGCTGTGTCTATGGATGAACATCCGCGTGAGACAAGCCTTGAAAAGCTCGGGAGCCTGAAGCCGATCTTCCGTAAGGACGGCTCTGTCACCGCGGGCAATTCGTCTGGCCTTAACGACGGCGCCGCCGCAGCTCTCATCGCCAGCGAACGCGCGGTGAAGCAATATGGATTGACGCCGCTCGCGCGCATCAGCGGCATGGCCACGGCCGGCGTGGCTCCGCGCATCATGGGCATTGGCCCGGTGCCTGCAACGCAAAAGCTTATGGCGCGGCTGGGCCTTAAGATAGAAGATTTCGGCGCGATTGAACTCAACGAAGCCTTTGCAGCGCAGGCGCTTGCGTGCCTGCGCGGGCTTGGGTTGCCGGACGATTGCGAGCATGTGAACCCCAACGGCGGCGCCATCGCCATCGGCCATCCGCTGGGCATGTCTGGCGTGCGCATTGCGCTGTCCGCAGCTATCGAGATGAACGACCGCAAGGCGCGGCGTGCGCTCGCCGCCATGTGCATTGGCGTGGGCCAGGGTATCGCGCTGGCGATGGAGGCGGTCTAGTCGTCGAGAATCTGCCCGCCGTCGTAGCTCATCGAAATGCGCCCGCTCATGACCCGGAAATGGTCGCTGTCGATCAGCTTTTCGTAGAAGCTGCGCAGGCTTTCGGCCTCCAGCGTCTCAAGCCCGGCGCTGGCGTGCGGGAAGCGCACGCGATCAGGAAAGACAAGCGCGACCGCGCGCGCCTTGTCAGCATTTGAGGGCTGGCGCGCAAGCGCTTCTGCGCTCTCAAAATCTGTGACGAGATCCAGCAAATCATCGCGATTCATTAGCGGCAGGCGCTTCAACAAGCTGCCCACAAGGCGCTTTGCGAAGGCGTGATCGGGATGATCCTCCCGAAACGGCGCCCGGTTCGTGTGACCCAGATGCGGGGCCGCATGCCAATCGGCGGTCTGTCGAGGAAACCGCGCCAGGACGTCGCCCGCCTCGCGCGCGACGTAAAAACGATTGAGCCCCTCAAACAAAACAAATTCATAATCGGCCGCCAGCAGCCCGGGCTCCCATCCCGCCCAGTTCGGTTCCATCGTGCCTGGCGCCACCGCCTCAAGGCAGATTGCTTTCGGGCGCAGGCGCTCAAGATCAAGGCCTGCGAGCACGTCGCCTTCCGCGCCCTCGACGTCGATCTTCAGAAAATCAATGCTTGTAATCTTGTGCTCGTCGCACAGCGCATTCAGCGTCGTCATCGGCATGGATAGCGTTTTGTAACTGGCCCCGTGGCGCTTTGCCTGCTCGGCGGCGACGGGGTCAATGGTTGAAAACCCGTGCAGCCGTTCGACAAGGTGGAACTCGACGTCGCCGATACTGGCGCCCGCCGCCCCGCGCCACACCAGATCGCGCGGGCGCACATGGGAATAGAGAGAAGCCAGATCAGCCTGCGGTTCAACCACAAGTCCACGCCAGCCTTGCAGGTAGAACCAGCACGACACATTATCGGCCACCGGATGGCCGCCCCCGACATCAATGTAAAATCCCGTGCGCTGACCAGCGAAGGCTGTTTGCAAATGATGGTCTTCAAGGTTTTGTGCGTAGGATAAATCCATTGGTCGCGTCTCCCGGAAGGGGCTTTTGCGGCGCTTCTATAACGCGATGCGTTTGATAAAGCCGATTAGCGTTGCGCCATCCAGCCGGAATCCGCAAGCCAGCGCTGGAAGCCCATCACCGCGCCCTTGTCGGCGCAGGATGTGTAGAGCCCCTTGCAAGTCTCCATCAGCCACCAGCGACGCTGATAGACGCTGTCGAGCGGCAGGCCCGCGGCGGCGACCGCAATCGTCGCCAGATGCGGGATTTCGATGATCGGCGCGTCCGGCATGGCGATGGCCGGCGTGAAGCCGAGGCCTTCAATCGAATAATAGGTTTCAAATGCGCGCGAGGCGGGGTCAAGCTGCCATGCCGAGCCCTTGTCGGCCAGTTCCAGCGCGTTCTCGAGCGGCAGGCGGGCGAGCGCGGGCTGATGGTCGCCATAGCCCACAAACAAAAACGGTTTGCCAGGATAGTTCTTGGCCAGACTGGCGCGAAACGCGTCGCGGTCGCGCTTGGCGAGCACGAGGCGCCACAGATATTCGTCGAACTCGGCGTTGCCGGTCCAGCGCATATTGTCGCCGGGCTTAACCGCCTCCGGCGCAAACCGGAAATTCCATGGCGAATGGGTCGACATGCTGGAGACGACGATGAATTGCGGCCGCGCATTCTCCCGGCTGCGGGCGGCGTCGAACACCTTGCGCACCTGATCGTAATAAAACGCGTCGCGCTGGCGCTCGTCGGGCGCTTTGTGAGCCTGACGATCGATTACCTTGTCAAAGCCGATCGCGCGATAAAAACGCGCCGATCCTGCAAATTCGGCCAGCGAGGGATAGATCAGCGTCGTATCATAGCCGCAGGCTTTCAGATATTGCGGCAGCGTATGCCGCAGCCGGCCGGCGGTTAATTGCAGGGCGAAATTACGCATGCTGCCGAACATGTTTGTCGACAGGCCGGTGAGAGCGGAAAAGTCCGACAGCCACGTGCCGCCGCCAAACGTCTCTACGCGCAGCTTGTGGATGCGCTTGTCAAACGATTCAAAGAGCGGCCGCGCCTCAGGGGGAAAAGCCAGTTGTGGGTATACGCCCGGGGGCATGGCCGATTCGTTGAGCGTGAGCACGATGTCAGGCGGATTCGTCGTCGGGTTGCAGACGATGGCCTCAGTCTGTCCCGGCGCAAGGCTTGCCTGCGCGCTGATCTCCAGAAACCCGCGCGCCTTGCTTAAAGCTGGCAGATCGCCAAATGAGGCGATAAAGGCTGAATAGACGTTTTGGTTTTCGTTGAAGAAGGGCGAGCCGCGCTGAATCAACAGGCCGCCCGCACTCGCAATTGCGCCAAGGCTCCCAATCAGCGCCAAAGCAAGGCCGCTGCGCCCCAATACGCGCGCCCGCTCTGCGCGCCATGCAAGCGCCAGCGCGCCAAACGTGACGATGAGGCCCGCGACGAGGCCGAACGCGGCGCTCTGAAACGTCTGCGCGAAGAACGAGAGCTGGGCGACGCTGAACAAATAGAACACCGCGTCATAGACGTGCAGGTTCATCGCCACGAAGTTGAATTTGAAAGCAGACGCCACGAAGGTCGAGATGAAGAACGCGGTGATCGCTATAAACGCGAAGCCTGGCCTGCGCACGATGGCGAACACAAGCCCGCTCATGCCCCCAAAAACAACGAGCACGAGGAAAGCGGAGACGGCCTGCTCCTCCGTGGCGATGACGAACGCGGTCATCAGCAGGCAGCCGACGCCAAGCGCCAGGACGCCGGCAGACAAGCCGCGTAAGCCTCTGCGCGCATGTTCAACCATGCGTCCGGCTTTGGCGACCAGCAAACGCCCCTCAGGGATACGCATGACGCGGCGGGCTCCCGACCCGGTATGAAGATTTTATGACAGCACTATAACCTCGCCAGACCGGTCGTAAAGTAATGCTTGCGGCCACGTTTGACGGATTAGCCCATTTGACCGCGCGCCTCGGCGGTTTAGCCCGGAGGAGATGTCTTGTCTTTCGCATGCCGCTTGATACGAGAGGCTGCGCTTTTTGCTGCGCGAAGGGAAAGTCGCATGCGCATTTTCTGGAATGTCTTTTTGTTTGGCGCGGCGTGTCTGGCCGCGCCTTTGCCCGCTCGGGCCGCGAGTTTTGATTGCGGCAAGGCGCGGGCGCCGCTGGAGAAGGCGATTTGCGCCGATCCACGCTTGAGCGCAACTGATGAGGCTCTGGCCAGAGCCTACAAGACGGCGCAGGGCGTCTTTCCCGTTCCCCAATTCGTGCGCGACAGCCAGCGCCTTTGGCTGCGCGCCGCGCCCATTTGCGTGAGGGATGCGCCGGGCGCCTGTCTGGTTTTGTTTGAAGAGCGCATCGCGGCGCTCGAAAACTATCTACGCGCGCGGGCCTACACCAATTATGGCAAGGACTATTCACACGAGAGCGCGACCTTGCTGGTGTACGAGCGCGACGGCGTCGCATGGCTGGAATGGTTTGGCCATTGGATGCCCGACGCTTATCGACCCAAGCCCTATCCCGACGGCTTCATCGCCCACGATCGGGAAAAGCTTGCAGCGCGCGGCGCCGGTTTCTTCCTGGAGCAGGTCGACGTCTCCTTGAGCATCGAAGAAGACCAGATCGTGATTGAGGAGCCCGGCATCATGCTGACGGCCAGACAGGGGCCAATTTACGGCACCTATGCCCGGGTGCGTTGAGGGCCGTCAGCGTTTTGTCAGGTTCAGACGGCCATGAATGATGGCGCATAGCAGTCTGGAGCTTTCATGATGATTCGTATCGCATTTGCGCTAACGGCTCTCGTTCTGCTGTCTTCGCCATCCCAGTCGCGCACTCTCGATCATAACGGGGCGCGCGAGGCGCTGTTGCGGGGCGACATCAAATCGCTTGCTGTCGTGTTGGCGGTTGCGACAAAAATAGAGACCGGCAACGTCATCGAAGTAAAGATCGAGCGCAAAGCAGGACTGCTAAATATATGAAATAGACATCCTGACGTCCGAAGGTCGCAAGGTCGAATTGTATCTCGACGCCAGCTCGCTTCAGCTCATCAAGAAGAAACCCTGACATGCGTGTTCTTGTTGTTGAAGACGAAAAGGCGATCGCGAAGGATCTTGTCCAGATCTTGCGCGAAGATGGCTTTGTGGCCGATTGGTCCTGCGATGACGAGGATGCGTTCTTTCGTGGAGCGAACGAGAGCTTCGATGCAATTCTTCTTGATCTCGGACTGCCCGCAATTGACGGCAAGACGATTTTGGAACGCTGGCGCGAAGCCGGGATCACCACGCCTGTTATCATTCTGACTGCGCGCGACGATTGGAAAGATCGCGTTGCGGCCATTGATGCCGGAGCCGATGATTATGTGACGAAGCCCTTCCACAAGGAAGAGATTTCGGCGCGATTACGATTTGTCATTCGAAGGTCTGCTGGCATCGCCGCCGCCAACGGCGCTCTCTGGTTCAGGGATGGAATCTTGTACGGCAGCTCGGATAAAGACGTTGCAGCTGAATTTGAAATCGAACCGACTCGCGTAACGCCCATGACTGCGGCCGACTTTATCTTGTAGACGAAAACTTGCGGCAAGCATCGTGGCAAAGAGGGGCGGATCAAACCGTCCCTCTTTTTTTAATTGAGGATGCATGGCGGATTGATGGATCCAAACAAGATATCGTCACCTCCGTATGGGCTTGATCCTTGGCCCGAGCCCAAAGATCGTCGATTTGGCCTGTTCAGGCCCGAAGACTTGAGTGCGGCGCGTTATTGCTGGATAGATTATTTCAGATAATGATCTGATGCCGATCCGCAGGAGCATGCCGTGAAATCCCTGAAGTTTGTTTTGGTCGCCCTTCTTATGGCGACGCCCGCGACCGCCCAGGACAAGATGAGCGTTATTCTGGATTGGTTCGTGAACCCCGATCATGGGCCGATCATCATCGCCAAAGAGCGTGGATATTTCACCGCCAACGGGCTGAACGTTGAGATCGTCGCTCCCGCCAATCCAGCCGATCCGCCCAAGATGGCCGCTGCCGGGCGCGCGGATCTGGCGATCTCCTACCAGCCGCAATTGCACCTTAACCTGCATCAGGGCATGGATCTTGTGCGTGTGGGCACGCTGGTCACCACGCCTTTGGCCTGCCTCGTCACGCTCGCCAACGGCCCCATCAAGAAAGTGTCCGATTTGACCGGTCGCAAAGTGGGCTTTGCGGTGCCGGGCGTGCAGGAAGTGCTGCTTGAGGCCATGCTGCGTCACAATGGCGTGGCCAGCGCCGCCGTCCAAAAAATCAACATCGGCTTCTCGATCTCGCCGGCGCTGATGAGTGGGCAGGTTGACGGCGTGATCGGCGCCTTCCGTAATTTCGAATTGAACCAGCTCGACATCGAAGGCATGGCGGGTCGTTGCTTCTACCCCGAGAACGAAGGCGTCCCCGCCTATGACGAGTTGATCTACGTCGCCAATCCAAAGACGATGAACAAGGATCGTGTGCAGCGTTTCATCGCCGCTACCGAAATGGCAACGCAATATATCCTCAATAATCCCAGGGAGAGCTGGGATATTTTCTCCGCCACTTCGCCCGAATTGAAGAACGAGTTGAACAGGCGCGCATGGCTGGACACTTATCCCCGCTTCGCCGCCCGCCCGGCGGCGATGGATTATGGTCGCTATGCAAAGTTTGAAGATTTCCTGTTCACGATGGGCGCCGTGCCAGCCAAGACGCCTGTGTCGCGCCTGACCATGGACGTGACCGCGCCGTGAGCGCCTTTGCGATTGCAGGCGGGGCGCAGAGGCGGCCACAATGACGCTTGCGCCCGCAATTGTTCTGTCGGGCGAGGCGCGGCTTGCAAACGCGCTGCTGTTTAACGCGCCCCGTTTTGAGCTGATGGCGGGCGCGTGGACGAGCCTGCTTGGCGCTTCAGGCGTGGGCAAGACGACGCTGCTGCGACTGGTCGCGGGGCTTGAAACCGCTGCGGCCTTTTGCGGGACTATTACGGCCAGCGACGGGCTGACGCTTGAAGGCCGCATCGCCTTTATGGGGCAGAGCGATCTGCTGGCGCCATGGCTCGACGTGCTTGGCAACGTCACCCTCGGCGCGCGCTTGCGCGGCCGGCCCCATGATCTGGATCGAGCGCAAGATATCCTAGCGCGAGTGGGGCTTTCGCGCCACGCCCATCAGCGCCCGCATATGTTGTCGGGCGGCGAGCGTCAGCGCGCCTCGCTGGCGCGCACGCTGATGGAGGAGCGGCCTGTCGTGCTGCTGGACGAGCCCTTTTCGGCGCTGGATGCGCGCACCCGCGCTGAAATGCAGGAGCTGGCCGGGCAATTATTGCAGGGGCGCACGGTGCTTCTGGTCACCCATGATCCAGGCGAGGCTGCACGCCTGAGCCATCGCGCGTTTCTGATGAACCGGCAGGCTCTGGCGGAAATGGACTTGCCGGCCTCGCCCCCTGTGCGCGCTTTCGATGATCTCGACACTATGAGCGCGCAGGCGGCGATGCTGCGCCGCTTGCGGAGCGACGGATGACAGGTTCCCCATGACAG
>CANJPM010000153.1 GCA_947476075.1 Beijerinckiaceae bacterium | reverse complement strand
GCTCAATGACAAACTGCAAGACAGCAAACCACAGGAGACTTGCGACTCTTTGGAAGCTTCCCGAAACATGTTTTTCTGGTTCAACAGACCCATTACGCTACCCGCACTCGAACGCACCCAACTCATGCATTAAGCGCCAAGCGGGTTAAGCAAGGGTTTAAGATGAATCGATTTTGACTCTTTCTGTGTAAATCCGATCACTTGGCGCAAGAACTGGCCAAGCTTATGACCTAAAGGCAAGCGGACTTTGACCTGCTTAGCGGCCCAAGTCGGCACCGGACGATTTCCGTTTCAGCAAATTCCCGGCCGCGGCGCCGACGCCGAACAAGCAGCCTCTGGCCGCCCTGTCCGAGCCGTCCAAACACCATTACGCCCTCGTCGAGCAGCGCAGCGTCCAGCGCGCCCGTGTCCTCCAGCAACCCGTGCACCACAATGCGGTCGAACGGCCCGGCTGCGGGGCCGGCCTCCAGGCCATCGTCCCATTCCACCCGCGCATTGGTGAGCCCCAACGCTTCAAGGCGAGCCTGCGCCTCCAGCGCCAGCGACCGAAAACGCTCATAAGACAATACAATCCCGGAAAGCTGCGCGAGAATTGCGGTTGCGTATCCAGAGCCGGCGCCAATCTCCAGCGTGCAATGATCGGAGCGGACGTCGAGCGCCTCCATCATCCGTCCTACGATATAGGGTTCGGGCATCGTCTGGCCGCAGGAAATTGGCAGCGCAACGTCGCGCAGCGCCAGATCGGCGTGACGTCGAGGCACGAACATTTCACGCGGCGCTATCTCCAGCGCCCGCAGCACGGCGACGTCGGCCAGACCCCGCGCGCGCAGCGCCAGCAGGAACGCCATGCGCGCCTGCAAATTGCCCTGCGGCCAGTTTGCGCCTACGTCGGCAGGCGGAGGGGCTGTCATTGATGCAGCCCCCATCCTTCAGAAAAGCGCGCCAACGTGTCGTAATCGGTGAGATCGACGCGCAGCGGCGTAACAGAAATCTTGCCCGCCGCCAGCGCCGCCAGATCAGACCCGGCGCCGGGCGTCGAACGCTGACGCTCGAACGCGATCCAGTAATAGGGAATATGGCGCCCGTCGCGGCGCTCCTCAATCTTCAGCAATCCGGCGTCGCGCCGCCCCTGCGAACAGATTTCAACGCCCGCCACATCGTCAGGACTGCAATTGGGGAAGTTCACGTTCACCAGCGTGTCGGGCGTCAGTCCCATCTCCAGCACCCGGCGGATAATGATCGGGGCGTGACGCTCGGCAGTCGCCCACGGCACGTTCTCGCGATCGCCCGACGCGTAGGATTGCGACAGCGCAATCGACGGTACGCCAAGAATAGCCCCTTCCATAGCCCCGGCCACCGTGCCCGAATAGGTGACGTCCTCAGCCACGTTGTGCCCGCGATTGACGCCCGACAGAACAAGGTCGGGCCGTTTGCCGTCAAACAGCCGGCGCATCGCCATGATGACGCAATCGGTCGGCGTACCCTTCACTGCGTAATGGTCCGGCCCGATCTCGCGCAGGCGCAGCGGATCGTTGAGGGACAGCGAATGCGCGACGCCCGATTGGTCCGTCTCGGGCGCCACGACCGTCACGCGGGAGGCGCCAAAAGCGGCGGCGATCCGCTCAAGGCATTTGAGGCCGGGAGCGTTCACGCCGTCGTCGTTCGTCAAAAGAATGTGCATCCGACTCGCTGCCTCTCGATGGAGTTGTCTGGAACGTAACACGGCCTCCCGCGACAAGCCCCAATAGCGCAAGGCGAACTTACCGGCCCGGCGTGATCGACATCGGCATTGAAGGCCGCGCGGGCGGAGCAGTCGCTGGCGCGGCGGGAGCGGCCGGTGCGGGCGCCGGCGATTCTGACGGCAGGCTCTGCTGGATTGCGTCCGGCGCCTCGAAAATCTTGCGCAGGAAGCCCGGCGCAATCGCCGACAGCGGATTCACGGTCAACAGCGGCGCGCTGGCCGAGCCCGAAATGCGGAAGTTCACGCCGATCAATCCCTCATTGCTGCCACCGCCAAGAATGGGGCCAAACAGCGGGATTTTCGAGAACAGATTATTGACGCCGTAGGCGGGCACAAAGGTGCCGCTCAGCGCCACCTGATCGCGGCTGAAATCGAGCACGCCTTCAATGGTGGCGCCAATGCTTGGGCCGTTGATGGCGCCGTCGCGCAATTCCAGCCTTCCGGGCGAGCGCGTGAACGCAGCCTGCAAACGATTGAACGGCACAGCGTTCGTATCAATCGGGCTCCTGTCGTCCATCCGACCGCCAGCGCCCTCCGTGACCAGCCGGCGCAACGCTGGCTCATTACGCAGCGTGAAATCGCGAACGCTGAGCACGCCGCTCATGCGCGGGCCTGCGTTCAAGGCCACTAATTGCAATTGGCCTCCGTCCATGCGGCGATAAAGATCGAGGAAGGACAGCAGCGCCCCGCCGTCGCCGCTGCGCACGTAGAATTGCGGCGGCTGGCCGGCGGGCGTGTTCAACATTCCGCCAGACAAAGCCGCATTGCCCGAGCGCCCGGCGATGCGAAAATCGCGCATATTGGCGCCGCGCTTTACGATCCTGATTTCGACATTGGATAACGATTGACCATTGTGCCCGCTGAGCAACGACACTTTGAGATCGAGGTCGAGGTCTTTGGCGGGAGCCTCCTCCCGGCCGCCGCCGCCGACGAGATCCTGCACAAACGGGCGCGCATCCACCGATCCGCCGCGCACGACCAGCTTCAAGCCATCCTTGCCGTTCTGCGCGTCGAGCCGCATGTCGTCGCCCGGCGACATGCGCAATTGCGATAACTTGGCCGACGCCAGCCCGCCGCCTGAATCAAGTTCGATGACCCCTTGCGCGGAGGCCGCGCCGCCGTCGAACACGAACGATTGCAGACTGGTCCGGTCGCCCTCGGAGACCAGCGTGAAGCTGGCCTTTGCAGGCCGCCCAGCCGGCTTGGAATAGGACGGCGGAAAACCCGACATCGCAGCTTTTGCAAAATCAATCTCGACCTGCGGACGCGACTTGTCGCCCCCGCCAAGCGGCGCGACGACGCGCGCGCTCACAGGGCCTGTCAGCCCGACCGCCGACCATCCCTGCTTTGCGCGGACTGCATCGTCCAGCGTCAGGTTGAGAATCGCTTCGCCTGCGCCTTGAGGCGGTTTCTTCAATTCGATGCGCGCAGGCGCGCCAAACAAACGCCCCTGCCCGCTGGCGCGCAAACCCGTCTCGTCAGCGATGATCGAAAGCGCACCCTGTTCAAAGCGCTCCTTACCGGCGAACTTTTCAATCGACAGATTTGTCGCCTGCGCATTTGCGCGCACGGAGACGGAATCCTTTACCGCGCCTTTGGAAAGACGCAGATCAATATTCAGCCGCGCGTCTACTTGCCCCTTGACCAGCCCCGCATCCAGCGCGATGCCGCCGAACGCTTTCAGCGCCTCGCGCGACAACAAGTCGCCAGCCGCTTCAATAGAGCCCGTCACGCGCAAGGCAATGCTGGCAGGGGCCGGTTTCAGCTCAAAATCAGGCGCTTCAAACCGCATCTCGGAGACGGCGAGGCGACCGCGCGTCCCCAGATCGAGATAGCCCTCGCGCGCTGCGAAAATCGCCGTGCGACCGGTGACGACGCCCGAGCCCGAAACGCCCGAAAGCGGCGGCGCGCCGGGCAGATACGACATTTGCATATCGGCCAGTTCGTAATCGATCCGCACCGCGTCATTGACGAGCGGCGCGTGCTGCCTGATTGCGACAAACGCGTTCTCGTCGAGCTCAACATTCATGGCGGCCTTCGCAACGCGCCCGTCCAGCACATTGGCCAGCAAATAAGCGCGTACATGGGGGGCGATCGGCGACGGCCACAGTCGCACAAGGGTTTTGGCGCTGGTCTTGACGGCTTGCGCTTTCAGCGACAGCCGCCGCGCGCCGTCGGTCATGCCCCCCTCGCCGCTCATCGCAAACGACAGGTCCGGACCTTCGAGCGAAAAGCGATCAATCCAGAAAGCCTTCTTGCTCAGGGACAATCGCGCCTCAAGCTCGGTACGCACGACAGCAATGTCGCCTTCCCCCGGACGCTCCGAGCCAAACAATCCGGCGCCGCTTTCAAGCGACAAAGCCCACGAGTCGGCCGACGATTCCGGCGGCGTCAGCCTGCCAGCGAACACAAGCTGCGTGCGTCCGGAATGAAACTGCGTCGGCTCAACCTGAAAGCGCCGCGCCGCCACGTCCCAGCGAAAGCCCCCCGACACGCCGTCGACTGGCAGCGGTTCGTGATCCGGGTCTTTGATAAAGAAGAAGCCGGCGCCCGCGCTGAAGCGTCCGCTCGCATTCTCAAGCCCGCCATCGGCGCCCAAAGCGAGGCTCAGGCGCGCCGAAAGCGGGGTGTCGAAATCAACTGGCGGGTCGCGCCAGCCGGCGAGCAGGTTCAGCTCAACGGCGGAGATATTGCTCACGTCAACGTCGAGGCCGCGCGCCAGCCCCTCTCCGGTCTCACCCTCGCCCCGGGCTTGCGCCTTGACGCGCCAGCGCCCGCTCGGGCCAGCCGCCGATATGGAGAGGGTCGTCACGCCCTCTTTGCGGTCCAGAAAAATCTCAAGCCCATCATAGCGCGTGGAATGACCCGTCGTCAGATCGACAAATTCCAGTTGACCACGCGTCAGCGAAAAGCTCTCAAGCGAGCTCAACGGCGAGGCGCCGCCAACAGCCACCGCCAACAGCCGGCGCAAGGCGCCCATGACCGGCCGCAAGGTCGTTTCTTGATCCCCCGCAACGCCTTGCCGGGCATCCTCAACTGGAGGCGACGCAGCAGGTGGACTTATGACAGCAGCTGCTGGCCCCGCCTGACCAACGACCAAATGTTCCTTGCCAGCCGACATGGCCACGGAGCCGTCGGGGCGCACCACGAGGCGCAATTCAACGCCATGAGCCTCAAGCCGCCGCGGCTTCACCTGCCCCGTCAACAACGCAAAAGTGTCGATGGAGACGTTCGCGTGCGGCGCCTCGAATACAACCTCGCCCGAGCGCCCGGTGACTTGCAGATCGACGACGGACACTTCCGGCCCATGGGCGCCGTTCTCAACGGTCGTGCTTCCAACCTGCACGGAATAGCCCTCGCCCAGCCGATTATCCAGATTGGCGGCGATGCGCGCCCCAAGCGCGTCTGCAGAGATTGGCCCGTTCGACAACGCCAACCAGAAGGCGAACCCGCCTGCAAGAATGAAAACTCCCAACACAGACAGCCCGATGGCCGTCCAGCGGATAAATCCCTGAAGCGCCGACGGGCGTTTGCCCGGCCGCAAATGGACATGGCGATGCTCGCCCCCGTCATGCGTGGGCTCGCTCGCGCCCTGGGGCGTCGCATCATCCAGCGGCCTGTCGACCAAAAACACCTCGGCGCGAAAAAGGAAAAGCGCGCAAACTCGGTCGCGCGTTACGAATCGCAAACATTATAAAACATTGGTCCGGGCATTAGCCCGTGCGTATATCGGTCATGGATGTTGTTTAAGACGAAAGGAAGGCTAAATGTCCGCCAAACTTGTGGAAGGCGCCCCGGCACCCGCGTTCGATCTCCCCCGCAATGGCGGCGGAACGGTTTCGCTCGCGTCCCTGAAGGGCAAAAAGATCGTGCTCTATTTCTATCCAAAGGACGATACGCCCGGCTGCACGACAGAAGCGATCGACTTCACCTCGATGAAGGCGAAGTTTAAGGCCGCCGGCGCCGAGGTGATCGGCGTCTCGCCCGATTCCGTGGCCAGCCACGACAAGTTCTGCAAAAAGCACGAACTCGACATCGTCCTGCTCGCCGACGAGAGCAAGGGCATGCTCGAAGCCTATGACGTGTGGAAAGAAAAAAGCATGTACGGCAAGACCTATATGGGCGTGGAGCGCACCACAGTGCTCATTGACGCCAAAGGCAAAGTCGCACGCATCTGGCCCAAGGTTAAAGTGGCCGGACATGCCGAAGAGGTTTTGAAGGCGACGAAAGAACTCAAATAACCGCTCTGATAACTCCAGCGAGGCTTTGGAAACGATTAACCTTAATCGGTTCTAATGATCCCTGTTCCGGTTGGGCGCAAGCGCCCGGCCACAGGGGTTTAGTTGATGTCATTGCGTTCCAGCGTTCCCGGTTACGGGTCCAATTATGTGGTCAGGATCGCCCATCGCGGCGACGAAAGCAGCGCGGCCCTTGAGCCGTGGGCCTTCTGGACCCTCATTCTCATCATTCCCGTTCTGGCTATCACAGGCATCGCGTCCGCGACCGCGATGCTCTTCCGCGACGAAATCGTTCTGGGGTTGATGCAACGCCAGACCGAGATGCAGACGGCCTATGAAGAGCGGATCGATTATCTGCGCTCCAGTCTCGACCGATTGGCCGGCCGCCAATTGCTCGACCGCGACACGCTGGAAGGACAGGTGCAGGAATTGCTGTCGCGTCAGGCGCAATTAGAGAGCCGCTCCGCCATGGTAGCAGCGCTGGCGCAAGGCGCGGGCGTCAACGATCCGCAAAATCAGGACGGGCGCAGCCAGAACATCGCGCGAACCGATCCGCAGCCAAACCCCAAAGCCGCGCAGCCGCCTGCGCGCCGCCCTGCGCCCGCAGGCGGCGCGCCCAGCTTTGCGCCCCCCGCCGCGTCGGCGCCCGCAGCCCGCGAGCCCGAAGCCAGAAGCGCGCAGGTCCCCAAACCCGCGCCCTTAAAGCCAACGCCCGAGAGCATGGAATTCACCCCGCTTCGCGGATCGCCCTCGCAGCGCGGCGCAGAAGTGACGGCGCCCAACCTGCCGATGCCGATGCCGATGCGGCTTTCACAGGTGGCCGAATCCATCGACAGCGTTGATGCGCTGCAAGTGCGCACGCTTGAGAACGTTGCGAACGTAGCGCGCAGAGAATCGCTGCGGCTGCGCTCGGCGTTGTCCGAGTTGGGCGTCCATGCCGAGCGGCTGGTTTCAATCGACACAAAGCGCAGCCTCAAGAGCGCAACCGGCGGCCCGTTCGTGCCGTTCAAACTAAACCCGAACAGCTCTTCATTTGAGCGCGAAGTCTCGCGCCTTCAGGAAGACGTGCGCATCGCCGACCGTCTGCGCCGCGCCATCGTGGATGCCCCTCTGGGAAGCCCCCTGCCCGCACATGCAGAGACAACGTCGGGCTTTGGGCCGCGCAGAGACCCGTTTTTGGGCCGCATCGCCTATCATTCGGGCGTCGATTTCCGCGAGGCCCAGGGTGCGCCTGTGCGCGCGACTGGCGCCGGGCGGGTGGCTAGCGCCGGCTCCAACGGCGGTTATGGGTTGATGGTTGAAATCGACCATGGCAGCGGCATGACGACGCGCTATGCGCATCTCTCCGCTTTGCTTGTCGCCGAGGGTCAGTTTATCCCGTCCGGCGCTATCGTCGGCCGCCTTGGCTCAACAGGTCGCTCGACAGGCCCGCATTTGCATTACGAAGTGCGCATGGACGACGAGCCAGTCGACCCCATGCGCTTCCTGCGCGCAGGCGCGCGTCTGTTCGCACAGAATTAGGCGACGATTGCCAAACATCGTCAACCGGCGCAAGGAGAGCGCATGAACGGAGCGCTATCCAATGGCGGAGCAGACATCACAGGCCAGGCCGTCGCTCTTGACGCGCGCGCTCGCAAATCCCTTCCTGATGCTCGCGCTTGCGGGCCTGTTCTGGAGCGGCAACCACATCGCTGGCCGCGCCGGCGCCGGCCATGTGCCGCCCGTCAGTCTCGCCAGCATGCGCTGGATGCTGGCCGCGGCTCTTCTGTGGCCGTTCGTATCGCAGCATGTGCGCGCCGATTGGCCGCTGATCCGCACAGGCTGGCGGCGTATTGTGGTGTTGAGCCTGCTTGGCGGCGCAATCTTCTCCAGCCTGCAATTCGTGGCGCTGCAACACACAAGCGCGCTTAACGCCTCGATCTTCAACTCGTTTGCACCCGCCATTATCGTGGCGGGCGGCGCGTTGTTCTTCAAGGAGCGCCTCGGCCCGCTCAACCTTGCTGGCGTCGCGCTGTCCTTTATCGGCGTGATGGTGATCGTCAGTCGCGGCGACGCGACGACCTTCGCCTCCTTCGCCTTCAACAAGGGCGACGTGATCCTGCTCGTCAATATGATGGTGTGGGCGGTCTACAGCGTGTTCCTGCGCACGCGCCCAAAAATCCACCAGATGTCGTTCACGTTCCTACTGGCGGCCATTGCAGGTCTGTCGCTGCTGCCGTTCGCTGCGCTCGAACATGCGGGCGGCTTCACCTTCAAATTCGATTGGCTGACGCTCTCCGTGCTCGCTTATGTGACGGTGTTTTCGGGCGCCCTCGCCTATGTGGCGTGGAATCGCGGCGTGGAGTCTCTAGGCGCCGCGCGCGGCGGTGTGTTTCTGCACCTGATCCCGTTCTATGGCGCGGTGCTGGCGACGACGCTGCTCGGCGAGAGCCTGCAATTCTTCCACGTCGGAGGCTGCGCGCTGATCCTGACAGGCGTGTGGTTTGCTGCGCGGCGGTAGAATGGGCTTGCTTGAAAGATTGCGCGATTTCGCCCGCAAGTTGAAACGCGACATCGTCGCGCTCTACCTTTCCGCCCGCGATCCGCGAACGCCCCTTGTCGCCAAACTCGTGGCGCTGACCGTCACCGCCTATGCGCTAAGCCCTATTGATCTCATACCCGATTTCATCCCCGTGCTCGGACAGATTGACGATCTGATCCTTGTGCCGCTGGGAATATGGCTCGCGCTGCGGATGATCCCGCAAGCGCTCATCGCTGAACATCGCATGGAGGCCGAGCGGCTCGGTCGACTCCCGGCCAGCAGGTCAGCAGCAACAATTATCATGCTGCTGTGGGTGATGTGCGCAATCTGGGCGGCGTGGATGTTCAACCAGGCCTATTCGACGTCGTCCACATGCTCGGGCCCGGCGCCGCTGATGCGTTGGGCCAGCGAGGCTTGCATGAACTCGTCGAGGTCGCCGTCGAGCACGTCGTCAGGCGTGCCGGAGGTGAAGCCGGTGCGCAGGTCTTTCACCATTTGATACGGCTGCAAGACATAGG
>CANJPM010000152.1 GCA_947476075.1 Beijerinckiaceae bacterium | reverse complement strand
TGAATCATGACAATTGGCTCGCCCTCGCCCTCGTCAAAGTAGCGGGTACGAATTCCGTCCACATCGAGCCACTTCTCAGGGCCCATGTCGCCAGACGTCGGATGATAGGAGCGGCCCCTTATGTCCGCGTGTTCAAAATTACTCGCCACGGCCCACCCCCTCCACGAATTCTGCTACCACACGGTTGAACTCAGCGGCGCGCTCACGGAAGCTGTGGTGGCCCGCCTGATTGACGATGTGCATGCTCGTTCTCGGCTGCTTTGCCGCAATTATGTTGTAAAGCTCCATGCCGTCAGTGAGCGGCGCCGTTGGATCGTTGAAGCCCCAGAACAGCATGATGGGCCGTTGCATCCCAATCCGTTCAAGCTTGGAAAAGAATTCATCCTTGTCTTCCAGCAATTCCGGCAGGAAGCGCGTGGCTAGCAACCCTTCATCCTTCATCTTGGCGATGGCGGTCTTGTTCTTCGGCAGGTCTGTGATCTTTTGCTTCAGCTCAATCCATGCATCCGTGACATGCTGCGTGGTGCAAGAATACTTCTCGTAAACCCAACGCGAGGACTCGAGTGTGCCCGGCTTGTAGGGGTTGAGAGCGAACACCAGTTCGTTTCGGCCCGGTCCCGGCGAAGCTGTATTTGAGTCGATCAGCGTGCAGCTTTCGATAAGACGAGGATAATCGAGGGTCGTGCGGGCGACCACATAGCCGCCTCGCGAATGCCCCACGACGTTGAATGGGCCGCCGCCAAGCGCCTTCAGGAATCCTACGAAATGGCGCACTGCGGCACCCATTGTGTAGTCTTCATCGCGCTTGGGGTTGTCAGTATAGCCCTGCCCCAGTCGGTCGATGGAAATTACGCGGAAGTCTTTCGCCAGTTCTACGAAGTTAAGGTGGAAGTCCTCGGCGTTTGCGCCCCCCGAGGCGTCGCCTTTTGTGCCGCCATGCACCAGCACAATTGTCCGGCCGGAACCCGCCTCGAAATAGCGTGTTCGTATGCCGTCAACGTCTATCCATTTTTCGCCGCACTCCTGTAGTGACATTGCAAACTCCTTTTCGACGTTTCCTCACCTAAGATTGAGCGACCCTTTGGGGTCGAGCAAATCACGCAGCCAGTCGCCCAGCAGATTGAGGCCGAGAACGGTGACGAAAATTCCAAGGCCGGGGAAGACCGCGATCCACCACGCTCCCACGACGTAAGAACGGCCTTCCGCTAGCATTCCGCCCCATGTGGGTATTTCGGGCGGCACTCCGAGGCCAAGAAACGACAGACTCGCTTCGGCCAGAATAGCGGTCGCCATAGAGAACGTTGCAATGACGATGGCGGCAGCCAAAAGGTTCGGCAGAATGTGACGCGTAATGATCCAGGACGCGCCACCGCCCATCACCTGAGACGCTGCGACGAACTCACGATTGCGCAAAACGAGCGCTTGCGCGCGCGCGATGCGGCTGTAGGGGATCCAGCGCTGGATCGATAACGCGAAAATTATGTTCATAAGGCTCTGGCCGAAGAAGGCGAGGATCGCGAGCGCCAACAGGATAGGTGGGAAAGCCCAGAATGTTTCGACAACCTTCTGAAGTACGATGTCTCGTATGCCGCCCCAATAGCCGGAGAGCGAGCCGAATAGAACGCCGAAGACGCCGGAGAGAACAACAATGGACGCCGCGATGAGAAGCGAAACACGCGCGCCCGACACCATTCGGGCCAGAATGTCCCTCCCAAGATGATCAGTGCCGAGGTAGTATCGCGTCTCGTCGAAGCGGGGCGGCTGCAGGGAGGAGAGCAAATCCTGCTCCTGCGGGCCATATGGCGTGATGAAATTGCCGAAAACCGCCAGTACAATCACGAGCGTCATGCAGAATGCACCTATGATGAACTTGGCGTTGAGGAACTTGCGCATTCCTAAACCGCCTGCGACGCGCGTATGCGCGGATCGACCATGAAGTAGATGATGTCGATTGCAACATTGATGAAGATGAACAGCGATGTGTAGGCGACGACGATTCCCGTCACGAGCGGAATGTCGCGCACGGAAATCGCCTGATAGAGCAACGTGCCAAGGCCAGGCCACGAGAACACGACTTCGACGATGATCGAGCCCGAAATCAGAACGCCAAGCTCAAGTCCGATGATGGTGACGATTGGCACAGCGGCGTTTGGCATCAGGTGATGGCAAATGATTTCACCGCGCGCCAGCCCCTTTGACACGGCGGTCGTGATGAACTCTTCCTGCGCGACATCGATGATGGCGCCGCGCGTGATGCGCGCTATTACGCCTATCATGCCAAAGGCTAGCGTCATTGCTGGTAGGATGATGTAACTCGCGATCAATCCCAGCAGATCCAGCCGCCACGCAAGCAGCGCATCCAGTAGATGCACGCCGGTGACATGCGGCAACGCCACGCCGTACGGGAGACGGCCGGCCGATGGCAGAAGGTTCATCTCGGCAGAGATAAACAGCACGAGGATAATGCCAAGCCAGAACGTCGGCGTGCTTACGCCCGCAATGGCGAATACGGAGATCGCGCCATCTAGCGCCGTGCCTTTTTTCAACGCAGCAACAATGCCGAGCGGTATCGCGATAACCGCCGCGACCACGAGAGCTATAAGCGCGAGCTCGAGTGTGGCAGGGAAACGGTTAACAATCAGTTCGAACACGTCCTCGCCGTAACGATACGAGCGACCGAAGTCGAGTTGAACCGAGGCCAGAAGAAAGCGCCAATATTGCTCGAGAACAGGGCGATCCAGGCCCCACCTTTCACGAATTCGGGAGACTTCTTCCTCGCTCGCATCATCTGGCATAAGGAGATCGGCTGCGTCTCCCGGTGCCAGCCGCAACAGTACGAACAGTACAAGTGTGACGAGAAAGAGAACCGGGATCACGCCGAGGAGGCGTAAGGCAATGGCGCGCGCCATGCTTCAAGTCTCCCCGCCGTCGGAAGTCCACATTGCGGTCATTTCATCCTCGACCGCGGCAGCCAGAATTCGCCTGAACGCTCCACTTGTAACTCGACGTTCGCCCGAAGACCGGTGATGACCGAGTGCGTCCACATGAAGTGGGTCGGGGCATCATCGATCAGAATCTGGTTCAGCTCCCGCCAGAGCTGGCAGCGCTTCTGCGGATCCAGCTCGGCGTATTGCCGCTTCAAAAGCTCATCGAATTTTGGATTCGAATACTGAATGCGCGGCGAACCGCCGGTAGCGTAGAGCTGGCCGGCGGCGTCCGACGCATCGAACACGGAACCACGCCCCATGTAGTAGAACGGAGACTTTCCGCGCCTCACCTCAGACCAAAAGTTCGCATATTCGGGCGTATGCAGCCGAACCTTGAATCCAGTCTGTCGCAGCATCTGCGCAACAGCTTCGGCCACTTGCCTGTCCGAAACATAGCGGCCGACAGCCGTGTAGAAATCAATTTCCGGCCCGCCGTCCTTGTAGCCAGCCTCTGCCAGCAATTGCTTGGCCTTTGCGGGATTGAATTCAAGCACGCGGTCTGGCTTGCCGGTGTAACAAAACTGGTTAGGACCAACCATTCCGTTCTGCACAAGAGCGTAACCGCCCAGCAGCCGGTCGACGATCAACTGCCGATTGACGGAATGCGCAATAGCCTGGCGTAGCCGCACGTCGGTCCATGGCGGCATTGTGTTGTTGAAGGCGAGGAACATCGTTTCGATGCCACCGGTCTTATCAACCTTTACGTCTTTGCGCCCTTCGAGACGACGCACGAGTTGCGGCGGTATAAGTCGCGCAACCTGCACCTCCCCGTTCAGAAGAGCTGTAACGCGCTGTTCTGGCTCTCGCATCTGCTGGAGGATAACCACATCAGGTGCCTCCATAGGATCGAATCCGTCAACTTCTCGCCAGTCAGGGTTCTTGCGCAGCACCGCGCGACGGTCTGAAGCGTATTCTTCGAGCCGGTACGGCCCCCAGCCGACTGCAAACTTCTTATCGGCCTCCCTGCCGTGTTTCTCGAACAGGTCAGCGGATGTGATGATAAAGCGATCAAACAGCGCGCTGACGAGATTGACCGCGGGTCCCTTGGTCTTGACGTCGAAAGTCAAATCATCGACGGGCACAATCGCCTCAACCATCGCAACGAACGACGAGTGAACGCTTTCCTTGTCCGTACGAATGCGATTGAGCGTGTGAATAACGTCCCGTGAGGTTGGACCTGGTCCGCCATCGTGTCGCTTCAAGCCTTTGCGAAGGGTGAAACGCCAAGTCTCGGGATCAATCATCTCCCACTTTTCAGCAAGGATGCCGACTGGTTTGTTGGCCACATGATCGTAGCGGCCCAAACACCCATAGATGTGACACCACATCGAATAAACGGGTGCGGAGGACTCGCCGTACGGATGATCAGTCGTCATCGGCTCGGTGGCTGTGATGGTCATAATGCGTTGCTGCGCGGAGGCAAACATGGTCGAGCAAAGCAGTGCTACGCCCCCGATCATGGCAAGGCCCGCTCTGCTGTTGGTAAGTTTGCGATTGGAATTCACGTGCGCCATCGCTTCCTCCGTTGTAAGCGCAAAAAGCGCGAGCAAACTTATTTCATAGCAGACGTCTTCGCGATAATTTGCACCCCGCTATTCCCCGTTGCGTAACGCGGTCACTAACTATTAAGGCGTTTACCAATTGCGTCAAGTGCGGGTGACGCCAAACATTAATTTACTCAAGGATGCGGCGTGTTGGCGAGACATGCAGCGCTACTACGCAGGCAATATGCAAATTGACTATTTCGCGCTCGCTTCACTTGTCACGAAAAGACCGGCGTATCCTTCACATAATGCTCGCGCATTGCGTCACGATACTTGGCCATCATGGGCGCGTTGAGCGCAACCGGCGGCTTCTGGTCAGGCGGCAGCATGGTGCGATATTCGTATCCCTCGATTTCCTTTTTATGGGTGCGCCGCGCTTCGGCGACGATGGCGGGGTTCAAGAAGCACTCGATAATAGAATTCGCTAGCGCCTTTGCCCCGACCTCTGCGCCTTTGTGCGCGATCGACGTGCCAAGCGCTACGCCCGCAGCCCAGTGATGAAAGTTGATATTAGGAATGTTGGCCGGGAAGTACATTTTCGCCATCGGCACTTTCCAGGACACGTCCCCAGCGTCGTTCGCCGCGGGCTTCTGGATAGCCGGTCCCTTCATGCGATGCACATCTCGACGAAGGCCCTCCACCTTCACACCGGCCTTGGCTTGCAATTCGCGCGCAAGCTTTTCCTCCTCCGGGCTCCAATGCGGCTGCCCAACACGCTCGTATTCGCGTTGCACGAGTTCGGCCACGGTCTGATTGCCGCGCACCGGCCATACGGCGCTCATCACGTCCACCTCGACGGTCGTGTCGCTCATCAGAGCTGCGCCCTGCGCAATCTTCTTGGCGCGCTCGAAAAGCTTTGTGGCACCTTCAGCTGTCCCGTCGCGAAAGTACCACCACACAGAGGCCTTGCGCGGGATGACGTTGGGCTGGTCGCCGCCATTGGTGATCACACGTTGCGCGCTCATGCTCTTGGTCATGTGCTCGCGATATTCCGCCATGCCAACATCCATCAGCACCACGCCGTCGAGCGCATCGCGGCCATTCCACGGCGCGACGCCAGCATGCGCCGATTCACCGTGAAATGTGAATGTCGCGGAGATCAGCGCGGACTGGATCAGCCCATAGCCCACGCCAAACTCCGCGCCTATGTGAGGCGTTATGGCAAGGTCGACATCGTCGAAGAGGCCCTCACGCACATAATATGGGCGACTGACGAGCTGCTCTTCCGCAGGCGCCCCAAACACTTTGAGCGTGCCCTTGAGGCCGTGTTTCTCCATCGCGCGCTTTGCGGCGAGAGCGCCGGTGATCATAACCGTTCCGTTGACGTTATGCCCTTCACAATGCCCCGGGGCGCCTTCGACGATGCTAGCCTGCTCCGTTACGCCGGCCCGCTGCGAGTTGTCGGGATTGGCGTCGTACTCGGTGTGAATGGCGATAACGGGCTCTCCAGAGCCATAGGTCGCGCAGAAGCCTGTTGGAAAACCGGCAATGCCACGCTCGACACTGAAACCGTCCTTCTCCAGCAGATCACACATCAGCTTCGATGTCTCGAACTCCTGCATCCCAAGTTCACCGAAGTAGAAAATGCTGTCGTTTAGCGCTTTGATAGCCTGCTGATTGCGCTCGACGAATTGCTCGGCGAGATTCTTCTCGGGAGAATTCGATGCTTCATGGGAACTGGCCATTATTGTGCCTCGCTTTTTTAAGCTGTCAGGGTCAAAAGAATGTCTGTCAGGCGGTCCGGCATTTCGACTTAGATTATGCCCCGACGGCAGATAGAACACCTCCCAGCCCCCGTCTTTGCGGTGTTGTAGAACGCGTCGAAGTTCGGATTTTCCAAGTTACGGGCGCGGATGTTGGCTTTCTTTGCAACACGCTCGCGGGCACCCGTGAGTTTGATGGGATCGAGCGAGACGCCCGTTCGCCCGCGTCAATTTGTTTGTAAATCTGCACCATGGAAACACCCGCTATCCCGCCAGGTATTGCACTTCACATTTGAGACCCCTACTTCTTGGATGACGATAAACGTCAGATTGTTCGACCCCAGCGGATGCTCCATCGTCCAGACGTTTTCGGCGATTTGGCGCTGCTCCATATGCGACTGAGGCGGCCATTGCACAAAAGCGGAGGCGGTCAACGCGGCGAGTTTCCTCCATCAGACTCAAAAGCCATACTTTCGAGAGACTCACATTTCAGCGGGCAGACCAGTAATCGTTGTAATTAATTTTTACCTCTGCACGTTCGCCTTTGGATAATCGTGGTATGAATTTGGATCAGCAAGTCTACTTTAGTCTACGATACCATCTGGAGACGAGCGGCGAAAGCTTCCGGCTCGCGACCAGCAAGAAGGCGCAAAGCCGACAAACTCACGCGCCGCAAAACCATGCGCCCAATGCTCCTATGAAAACAATCAGCCAGAGAGACCCCGAGCCGTGATCAAAATTGTCACCGCGCCACAGCTCTAAAGGCCTCATACAGCCCTTTTCAATCAACCAGACTTTTACACTTTTACCCCGCCAGCAGACATATTTTGTTGCCGCCACCGCTGGCCACGACAGCCGCAGTATGCCAAACTTCAAAAACCGCTAGATAGATCGGTCGGAGGATATCTTGGAAATTAGAAACGTCGTCTCTACAGCTTTCGTTTCGGCACTCCTTGTTTCCGCACCTGCACATGCGCAAGATTCCATCGCTGCGTTCTACAAGGGCAGGCAGC
Source organism: Beijerinckiaceae bacterium (assembly GCA_947476075.1). GTDB lineage: Bacteria > Pseudomonadota > Alphaproteobacteria > Rhizobiales > Beijerinckiaceae > Terripilifer. The sequence goes on along the minus strand of CANJPM010000152.1, from coordinate 1,782 downwards.
TCAACCTGCTCGTAGGTTCAGCGCCCGGCGGCGGCTATGATCTGTATGCGCGCCTCGTCTCCCGGCACATGAGCAGACATATTCCGGGAGAGCCTGACATCGTCGTGCAGAACATGCCCGGCGCAGGCGGACTGATCGCTGCAAATACGCTCTACACACGCTCCCCCCGCGATGGATTAACCATCGGGCACATTCAGGGGCCACTCTCCATTCGTCAGATCGCGGGCGGACGCAATGTTCAATACGAAATGCGCAAGTTTGGGTGGCTAGGCAGCGCCAACAACACCTCAAATGTGTGCGTGATGTCACCACGCGCACCAATCAAGACCGCTAAGGACCTACTCACGCGGGAAATTATCATCGGCGGCTCGGGCGGCTCAACGACCTATGTGCCATCATTCCTGAACGCAGTCGCGGGCACCAAATTCAAGATCATCGCTGGGTACAAATCGACTAATGATGTCGTGATCGCGATTGAACGCGGCGAGGTTGAAGGTCTTTGTGGCTGGGGCTGGGACAGCGCCAAAGGTAATGCCAAGGGCATGTTTGAGCGGGGCGTCATGCGCGTTCGTCTTGATGTTGGCAGCGAGCCTCATCCTGAATTGTCAAAGCAGGGCGTGCCATTCGTCATGGACCTAGTGAGCGACCAGTCGAGCCGCGACGTCTTGGGTTTTGCTTTCAGCTATCTTGTTTACATTCGTCCCTTTGTCGCGCCGCCCGAAGTGCCAGCTGATCGCCTGAAGGCGCTGCAGGACGCATTCGCCATGACGCTCAAAGATAAAGCGTTCCTGGCGGAGGCGGAGAAGAGCGATCTTGAGGTGCGCTACGTCAGCCCTGCCGAAGTGATGAAGGCTTTGGACAAAGTGTTCAACGCACCTGATGAATTGAAGGAAAAAACGATGACGAAGCTTAAGGAGGCTGGCTTCGAAGGCCTCTAGTCATCTGGGCTTAATCCTTTAACCAACCGCCTGCCATCGTGAGATAATCGCAATGGGGTTCACAAGCTGAATGATATTCAACGTAAAATTATCGCGGATTGAAAATGCTGCGACGGCTTCGAACGCCACAAGAATTAGAGAGCCTCTGATTTAATCACTTGTGCGTAGTGCATTCATTTGATTCAGTTGCACATGGGAGGCGACCATGCGCCAGTAGACATTTTCGACTTTGGGCTTTGAAGTCCACCGCAAGCAGACACGCCGGCAGCGGCTCCTGACTGAGATGGACGCCATTGTTCCGTTGCGCAAGTTATGCCGATTGATTGAACCGCACTATCCCAGGGGTAATCGTGGCCGCCCTCCGATCGGGATCGACCGGATGCTGCGGATTTACTTTCTACAAGTCTGGTTCAATCTGTCGGATCCCGGCGTGGAAGATGCGCTGTATGACAGCGCAGCGATGCGCGCCTTAGTCGATATCGATCTGGGTCGAGAGCCAGCGCCGGACGAGACGACAATTTGCAAATTCCGTCACCTGATTGAAGCCAACAGCCTGGGAGAGATGCTGTTTGAAGCGGTCAACGCCCATCTCTCTGCCAAGGGGATCAAGGTTGGCACGGGCAGCATCATGGACGCGACAATCATCACGGCTCCGTCCTCGATCAAGAACGAAGATGCCAAGCGGGATCCTGAGATGCATCAGACCAAGAAAGGCAATCAGTGGTATTTTGGCCTGAAGACGCATATCGGCGTGGACAGCAAAGCGAAGATTGTCCACTAGGTGGCGGCGACCGCGGCCAATGTGCATGATAGCCGTGTGATCGACGATATTCTTACGGCAACG
>CANJPM010000151.1 GCA_947476075.1 Beijerinckiaceae bacterium | reverse complement strand
CGAGGAAACGAACATGTTCATCGATAAACCAGAAGGCGCACCTGACCTTAAAGTGGCCTGGGGCTCGGACGTGGCCGCGCAGATGCTGCGCCGCTTCGGCTTCAAATATGTGAGCCTCAACCCCGGCGCCAGCTATCGCGGCCTGCACGATTCCATCGTCAACCATCTGGGAAATGCAGATCCCGGCATGTTGCTCTGCCTGCATGAAGACCATGCGGTGGGCATTGCGCACGGCTACGCCAAGGCGACGGACGAGCCGATGGCGGCCATCGTGCATTCCAACGTCGGCCTGATGCACGCCCATATGGCGATCTTCAACGCCTATTGCGACCGCAAGCCGCTGTTCCTGATGGGCGCCACCGGCCCGATGGACTCCAACCAGCGCCGTCCGTGGATCGACTGGATTCACACCTCAACCGATCAGGCGTCGATGGTGCGCGACATGATCAAGTTCGACAACCAGCCAACCTCAGCGCCCGCAATCGTGGACGCGATGACGCGCGCCAATATAGCCACGCGCACGGAGCCCCAGGCCCCGGTCTATATCGTGCTCGACGCCGGCCTTGGCGAACAGAAGCTCGACAAAATTCCTGATTTCCCCGACATGGCTCGCTTCCAGCCGCCGGCCTCGCCGCGCGCGCAAGCCGCCGACATCGCCAAAGCGGTGGGCATGCTGAAAGCGGCCAAGCGCCCGCTGATCCTGTTTGGTCGCGGCACGCGTTCGCAAGCGGCCTGGGACAACCGCGTCAAATTGGCTGAAGCCCTTGGCGCCTGCGTGATGAGCGATCTCAAGAACGGCTCGGTGTTCCCCTCCGACCACCCCGCCCACGTGATCGAGCCCTTCAACCAGCCCGGCAAAGCCCAGCATGATCTGATCAGCGAGGCCGATCTGGTGCTGGCGCTGGAATGGATTGATCTGGGCGGCGCGCTTTGCCCGCCCAAGGGCGGCGTCAGCATGAATGGCAAGATCATCAATGTCACGATGGATCATCACCTCCATAACGGCGCCCACATGGTCTACCAGATTCAGGCTCCCGCTGACCTGTTGATCTCTGCGGGCGCCGAGAGCGTCGTCGCCGATCTGCTTGAGGCGCTGGGTGCGGGCGGCAAAAAAGAGCCGTGGCGGCAGGCCGTGCGCAAAGCCTTCACGCCCTCGACCGATCCCGCCCGCATTCGCATGCAGGACATCGCGGTGCTGCTGCGCCAGCAGTTCAAGGACCCAGACCACGTCACACTGGCCTCGGTCGCACGTCAGTTTCCGTGCGATCTGTGGCCGTTCCGCTCGCCGCTCGCCTATATGGGCAAGGACGGCGGCGGCGGCATCGGGTCTGGCCCCTCGATCTCGATTGGCGTCGCGCTGGCTTGCGCAGACCTGGGACGCCCGACCGTCTCGATTATGGGCGATGGCGATTTCATGATGGGCGGAAACGCTCTCTGGACCGCCGTAAAGCACAAGATTCCGTTGTTGGTCATCATCAACAACAACCAATCCTATTTCAACGATGAGCTGCATCAGGAAAACATCGCGCGCAAACGCGATCGCCGGGTGGAGAATCGCTGGATTGGTCAGGCCATGGACGGACCGGCCATCGACATTGCAGGATTTGCCGAATCGCAGGGCGCTGTCGGCATCGGCCCGGTGAAGACGCTGGCGGAGCTTGAGGCGGCGCTGAAGAAGGGCGTTGAAGTGCTCAATGCTGGCGGCGTCTGCCTGATCGATGCGCACGTACCCCCCGGCGCCGAGCGCAGCGCCGGCTCTACGGGCGCCCGCAACACCTGAAATCAGGCGGTCATGTAATTGCAAAGGGCGGCGCCGCCAGCGCCGCCCTTTGTGCGTCCGGCCGTCGCCTGATAATAAAAGCACACATCCCGCAGAGCCTCCGGAGGGCATCATGCAGCGCCTCACCATCAGTCTCGACGACACCATCGCGCAGGCCATCGACGACTTCATGGAGGCGCGCGGCTACAGCAACCGCTCCGAGGCCATTCGCGATCTGGTGCGTGATTCCCTCATCCGGTCGCAAGAGGCTCCCCAGACCAAGCATTGCGTAGCCGCCGTGTCCTACGTCTATGATTACGACGGTCGCGATCTGGCGCTGCGGCTCGACCGCGCCCAGCATGAACATCACGACCTCACCATCTCGTCCATGCGCACGCGGCTCGACCATCGCCATTGCATGGAGGTCACTCTGCTCAAGGGCGATATGGCGGCGGTGCGCAAGCTGGCCGAGACGGTGATCGCCGAGCGCGGCGTGCGCTTTGGCCAGATTAATCTGGTGCCGATTCGCGTTGACGTGGAGCATCACACGCATGGCGAGCACGGCCATTCCCACACCCACAGCACCCCGGTTCTTTAGGGAGCCCAAGCCCATCAACCTTCGCCAGCTCTCCTATTTTCTCAAAGTCGTGGACGCCGGCAGCATGACGGCGGCCGCGCAGCGGCTTGGTTTGGCGCAGCCGGCGCTCGGCGCCCAGATCAAGCAATTGGAGGAAGAGCTGGGCATGGCGCTGTTGCTGCGCCATTCGCGCGGCGTTACGCCCACGCAGGCGGGCCGCCTGTTGCAGGAACGCGCCCGCACGATTCTGGCCGATGTCGACCGCGCCCGCCTTGAGGTGCGCGCCCTTGGCCAGCGTGACCGCGATCATCTGGCGCTCGGCGTTCCGCCCAGCATGGTCTTGATGCTGGGCGCTGAATTGATGATGCACGCGTGCGCCGACATGCCCAACGTCTCTATCAGCCTCGTTGAGGAGCGCACGCCCGTATTGCTTGACGCGCTTGGTCGGGGCCAGATCAACATAGCATATCTCTACAATGTGGAGGACGCGCCGGGTCTTGATCGACGCGCGGTGCTGGAGGAGGACCTGCTGTTGGTGACGGCGCCCGGCAAAGCGCCCGCATCCCAAAGCGTCAGTCTGGCCGAAGCGCTTCAGTTTGACCTGGTGATCGCTGGCGCTCGCGGCGTCATTCGACGCATTGTCGAACGCGAGGCGCACCGCCTCTCCCTGAGCCTGCGCCTCGCCTATGAGGTCCATTCGGTGACCTCCATGCGAGCGATGATCGTGCGCGGGGAAGCGGCCAGCATCATGCCGTTCAGTCTGGCGGCACCGCAATTGCGCAGCGGCCAATTGGTCGCCCGCCGAATCGACCGCCCGGCGCTCACTCGCACGCTCTATGTCGTCGCGCCGCAGGAGCGCGAGACTTTTTCCGCCCAGCCAGAGATCGACGCCTTTCTGGAGCGCACCATCGACCGCCTGCGCGAAAGCATGCACCCCTACGCCCGATCGTTGCGCTGAAGGCGGCGACGCTTCCGGCTCAATCACAACAATCGCCTGATGACCGGGTTAAGCCCGCCCATGATCGTGTTGGGGCATGAGCCCCGTTTCCGAGGTTGCTAATCGCTCACCACAAACTTTTTATTTGGGGAGCCCTAACAAAAAAACTTTGGACAGGCCCACGCGCGCGGCCCATTATCCTTATATTCACGGGAGCCCCTCGCCGGCTCCCTGCAAGCAACAAGAAACGCAGGAGAGGTGCGCCATGGCTGAACAATTTGTTGGCAAAGCGTCGGAATTCAAGGACGGCGAGCGTCAGATCATTCGGATTGGCGAGGATGAGATCGGCGTGTTCCGCCATCAGGGCGAGTTCTACGCCTACAGCAATTTCTGCCTGCATCAGGGCGGTCCCGCCTGCGAGGGGCTGACCATTGCGCGCGTGATTGAGCCGCTGCGCGAGGACAAGACGTCTATGGGCCTGCATTTTTCGGAGACGGACATGAATTTCGTCTGCCCGTGGCATGGCTACGAATATGACATGAAGACCGGCGCCCATATCGCTGATCCGCGCGTCAAGCTGCGCAAGTATGACATCGTTCGCAAGGGGGACGAGGTCTATGTCGTCGCCTAAGGCTTCAACGCGGACCAAGGCTGCAGCAAAGGCGGCGGACGTAAAGTCTGGCGCCCGGAAGCCCGTGGCCGCGAAAGCCAAAAGCGCCAAAGCCGCCGCCAAACCTTCGCTCAAAGAGGCTTCGACCAAAAAGGCGCCCGCCCAGGTCGATCCTTCGCCTGCGCAGAAGGCCGCTTTCCTGAAGGCTATGGCCGCAGGCGTGAAGCTCGACAGCGCCGCCTCACGTGCGCTCGTCAAAAAGAAGGGCAGCCCGTTCGCCGCCACGCAAGAGGCGGTGAATGCGCCGGCTCCTGCCCCGAAAGTGGAGGTGCTGCGCCGCATTCCTGCACCGGCGGCGATTATTGACACGCCTGAATCAAAGACAGCTTTGGCGCTCGCCGCGCTGATCGAGAAGGCGATTGATTCGGGGGATCTTGGCAAGGTTCAGCCCCACGCCCAACAAGCCTTGGTTGCAGCTCTTTGCAAGCTCTATGCGGCCCATGCGGAAGCGGGCGAGCGCTTCAACATATTGGGCCAGCGCAGCGCGACGGTCGCCGCCACCGACGTGATGGTGGTGTGCGGCGCTTTGCTGAAGGCCGTCGACCTTCAGGTCTTTGAACTTGGCATGTGGCAGAGCTGGAGCAGCGGCTGACATGCATCGTCAATCAACCAATAACGCCAATCATCTGGCATCATAGAAAAGGGGAACGCCATGGACCTCATTGCTGATCGCGGCCGCCGCGTCACTGTGGAAGAGCTCAACACCTCCAAGCTGCTGGCGCACGCCGCCAAGCAGGTGAAGGATCGCAAGTTCGACGACGTATTGATCGTCGACACTGACGCTCACCATTATGAGAACGAAAATTTCGCGGAAATTCTCCCTTTCATGGAGAATGAAGTTTTCAAGCAGCTCGCTTTGTCGAGCCGTGCGAAAGCTGGTCGCGGCAACGTCGCTCCGTCGGGCTTTGGCTATCAGGACATGGGCGGGCGCGTGACGCGTTACCCGCTGCGCGCCAGTGAGAAAACTGATCCCGGTCGCCAGCGCGACGCCCAATTGGGCGACCGCTGGATGAACGCCATGGGCGTTGATTATTCCTGCCTGTTTCCCACCGGCATGCTCAACATCGGCCTGCATCCCCAAAAGGAGATGGAGTTCGAATTGTGCTGGGCCTATGCGCGCTGGGTGACGGAAAAGGCGCTGCCGGATTGCAACGGCCGCATGTACACCATGCTCTGCTTGCCCTTCAGCGATCCGGAAGGTTCGCTCCGCATGGTGGAAACCTTCGGCGACCGCAAGGGCGTCGGCGGGTTCATGATCACGTCCGTGCGCGAAAAGATGCAGGTCAGCGACAACGCTTACATGAAGGTCTATCGCGCCATTGAAGAGCGCGGGCTTGCCATCGCCTTCCATTCCGGCCCGAACTGGGGATCGAACACGTTCCAGAGCTGCAACCGCTTCCTGTCGGCCCACGCGCTTGGCTTCTCGTGGTTCAACATCCTGCATTGCACGAACTGGGTCGTGAACGGCATGGGCGAACGCTTCCCCAAACTCCCCGTTTTATGGATTGAGGCGGGTCTGGCCTGGATCCCGTTCCTGATGCAGCGCCTCGACCATGAATACATGCTGCGCCCGTCGGAATGCCCCGTGCTCAAGAAGAAGCCGTCCGACTACATGCGCGACATGTATTATTCGTCGCAGCCGATGGAAATTCAGGACATGGAGGCGCTGGAGACGACGTTCCGCATGATCAATGCGGAGACGCAACTCCTTTACGCCTCCGATTACCCCCATTGGGATTTCGATCTGCCTTCCACGATCTACGACTTGCCCTTCCTGTCGGACAGGGCCAGGCACAACATTCTGGGCGGCACGGCTCACAAGATCTTCAAGCTGCCGCCGCGTAACGACGCGCAGAAGGCGAACCTCATCAAGTATGGAAATTACGTCGGGGGCTAAAAAAGCCCTGACGGCCGTGCTCGCAAGAGCAGGCTCCTTGGACGGGCGGCTTCGGCCGCCCGTTCGTTTCTTTAAGCGTGATCACGATAAATCCGGCCCGCTTCCGCTGCGTTTCAAACAATACGGGATTCACTTCGCGCTGCAGAGATGCTAAAGCGTCGCCTCACAATGAGGGTCTATTGATGCGCATCGCGATGATCGGTTCAGGATACGTCGGCCTCGTGTCAGGCGCATGCTTCGCCGATTTCGGCCATGTGGTCACATGCGTAGACCGCGACGTCTCCCGCATCGAGGCTCTCAAGCGCGGCGAATCGCCGATCTTCGAGCCCGGCCTGCCCGAAATGGTCGAGTCGAACGTTCGCCAAAATCGCCTGTTCTTCACCACGGATCTTGCGTCCGCCGTGGCCTCGGCCGACGCGGTGTTCATCGCAGTGGGCACGCCGTCGCGTCGCGGCGACGGCCATGCAGATTTGTCTTACGTCTATGGCGCCGCGCGTGAGATCGCCGCAGCGCTCAACGGCTACACAGTCATCGTGACCAAATCGACCGTGCCTGTGGGCACCGGCGACGAGGTCGAGGCCATTGTGCGGGAAGCGCGACCCGACGCAGATTTCTCCGTCGTCTCCAATCCTGAATTCCTGCGTGAGGGCGCAGCCATCGCCGATTTCAAACGGCCCGACCGCATTGTCGTGGGCGCCGAGGACGAGCGCTCGCGCGATGTGATGCAGGAAGTCTATCGCCCGCTTTATCTGAACCAGCCGCCGATCATGTTCACCGGGCGGCGCACGTCCGAGCTTACGAAATATGCGGCCAATGCGTTTCTGGCCACCAAGATAACCTTCATCAACGAGATCGCTGACCTGTGCGAAAAGCTTGGCGCCAACGTTCAGGACGTGGCCCGCGGCATCGGTCTGGACAATCGCATCGGCTCAAAATTCTTGCACGCCGGCCCCGGCTATGGCGGTTCATGTTTTCCCAAAGACACTCTGGCGCTCGTGCGCACGGCGCAGGAAGCGGGCTCGCCCGTGCGCATTGTCGAGACGGTCGCCGCCTCCAACCAATTGCGCAAGCGCCGCATGGCCGACAAAGTGCTGGACGCCTGCGGCGGGTCGGTGACGGGCAAGACGATTGCTGTGCTGGGTCTGGCTTTCAAGCCCAACACCGACGACATGCGTGACGCGCCTTCGCTGGCCATCATTCCCGCGCTGCAATCTCTTGGCGCAAATGTGCGCGCCTTTGACCCGGAGAGCATGGCGCAGGCGCGTCCGCTGCTGCCCAATGTCGAATTCTGCGACGAGCCCTACGCCTGTGTCGAAGGGGCGCATGCTTTAGTGATCGTGACCGAATGGGATGCGTTCCGCGCGCTCGATATGGATCGCGTGAAGGCCGCGCTCGCCGAGCCGGTGGTCGTTGATCTGCGCAACATCTACCGACCTGCGGACATGGCGCGCAGAGGCTTCCGCTACGTCAGCGTCGGTCGTCCATGAACGACTGTATTATTTTAACGAAAAACTTGTTTCGCTAGCCAATGCTTAATTGAAATGAGCGATCCTTGGAGCGCCCGGCCATAGCGTCGCGCACGCCAACGCCGGCGGGTCTGGCGGACGGGGATCAAGATGTCGCTCATCGTCATTGTCGACGATAGGCTCACAAACAGGAGCGTTTTCTCCAGGCTTGCGGCCTCCATCGAGGCCGACGTCGTCGTGCGCGCATTCGGTGATCCGCGCGAGGCGCTGGAATGGCTTGAGAACAATCCGCCTTCTCTTGTCATCACCGATTACAGGATGCCGCATTTCGACGGCGCTGAATTCATTCGCCGCTTTCGACAGATTCCCGGCGCCGAGGACATTCCGGCGATCGTGATAACGGTTTATGAGGAGCGCCTCTTTCGCCTGCGCGCGCTGGAGGCGGGGGCGACTGATTTCCTGAATTCCCCCGTCGATCATTATGAATTCGTCACCCGCGCGCGTAATCTCCTCAAGCTGCAAAAGCATCAGGTTTTACTCGCCGAGCGGGCGGCGCAGCTCGCCCGTCTTGTGCAGCAGGAAGGCCAGGCGCAAAATGCGCGCGAACGCAATTTGCGCGACGCTTGCGAACGCCTCGGTCAGGTGATCGACAATCTGCCGACGCTGGTGAGCGCGGTGCGGGCCGATGGCACTATTTTGCTTGTGAACGAGCAGCAAACGCAGTTTGCGGGACTGCCCGCCGAGGATGTGGTGGACAAACCCGCTGCGGTTTTGTTTGGCGCCGAACGCGCGCTCCGCCATTCCTGCCTCGACGCCAATGTGTTCGACACGGGAATGCCCTTGCCCGATTTCGACGAGCAGGTGCTGGATAAAGCTGGGACGCAGCGGTTCTTGCGCACCCGCAAGACGCCGTTAAAAGACCGCGACGGCCGCGTCGCCGGCGTGCTCACTTCTTCGGTCGAGAAGGTCTCGCGAGACGCTGCGGTTCAGCACGCAGCCATTCAGCAAGAGGCGATTCAGCAAGAGGCCATTTCCTGCGCAGCCAGACAGCTGCGCGCGATCGCCTCAAACGCCGGCGCCAATTTCGCCGACGGCAAAATCCTGCGCGAGCAGATCCATGGCCTGATTGCGCGCGGGCGTCGCGGTGAGTCGATGTTCGCGCTGCATCTGGTCGATCTTGGATTGACGGGCGTGCGCGCGTCTTCGTCTTCTCCGTATGCGGAGGGCGAATTGCGCGCTGTCGCCCGCAAGCTTGCAGGTCGCGTGCGTGGCGAAGATGCGCTGGCGCGGCTCGACGGCGCTGAAATCGTTGTATTGCAATCCAATGTGACGCGCCCCGAACAAGCGGCCGATTTCGCGCAACGTATTATGAGCGCAGTGCGTGAGCCCAAAAACCGGCGTGCGGGCGACGCCTCGCAGGAGCTTGCTTTTGGCGTCGCGCTGCATCCGCGCGATGGCTCCGATTTCGAAGAATTGTTGCGCCACGCCCGCGCGCGGGCGAGCGGAAAATTCGCATGAGCCGGCCCGATCTCAAACACGTCGAAACGCGGACGCGGACCCGGACGCTGGCGCGTCTGCTCGACGACAGCCGGGTACGCCGGTTCAAGCGCGCGCGCACCCTCGAGCGGCTGGGCTATGAGGTGATTGAGGCAGCTGCCGAGCCTGCAAGCCTCACGGGCCAGGGCGCTTGCGATCTTCTGCTTGTCGAGGCCGATCAGGCGCCGTGCGCGCTCTGGACGCT
>CANJPM010000150.1 GCA_947476075.1 Beijerinckiaceae bacterium | reverse complement strand
GTTACTTTTGCAGCCGGCAGCACCCCGCCATGACCCGGCTTGGCGCCCTGCGAAAGTTTGATCTCGATCATCTTGATCTGTGGATCGACGGCGACGGCGGCGAAAGTCTCGGGCGAGAAACGGCCTTCGCCATCACGACATCCAAAATACCCCGAACCAAGCTCCCAGATAAGATCGCCGCCGTGCATGCGATGGTAAGGACTGATCGATCCTTCGCCAGTGTCATGGGCGAAATCTCCCATGCGCGCGCCATGATTGAGCGCCATAATCGCATTGGCCGATAACGCGCCATAGCTCATCGCCGAAATGTTGAGGATGGAGGCGGAGTATGGAGCCGTGCAATCAGCGCCGCCAATCATGATCCGGAACGGCTCTTTGGCGAGAGGTTTGGGCGCCATCGAATGATGAACCCATTCGTAAGCGCCTGCGTAGACGTCCAGCTGGGTGCCAAAAGGGCGCTTGTCGAGCGCCCGCTTGGCGCGCTGATAGACGATGGCGCGCTTGTCGCGGGAAAACGGGACGCCATCTGTGTCCGCCTCAAAAAAATACTGCCGTATCTCCGGCCGTATCGTTTCGAACAGGAACCGCAAATGCCCGAGAATGGGATAATTGCGCAGCACCGAATGACCCGTTTGAGAAATGTCGCGTAAGCCAAGCAGCGTGAGGCCAGCAGCAAGCGCGAAGAGGAATACGCTCGCCCAGCCGCTTTCTGGATGAAAAATGAGAACCAGCCCAAAAATCACGCTGGCCGTGCAGCAGGCGGTTAAGGCCAGAAAGCGACCCTGAAAAAGAAAACGCAAAGCGCTCATGGCTATGGACCCTTGTGCGCGCCAAGCAGTCAGCCGCGCTCAACGGCCATGTTGCAGTTTGCCATCTGCGGCGTCAACGTTCAGGATTTCAGCGCCCGTCGCCTGCCGTCGGTCACTTAATCTTGACATTAGTTCAGAGCAAATTCGGGAGCGTCAGATTTTTTTGAACAATTGGCGATCCACCTTAAAGGGGCGCGCGTAGGAACAGTATGAAGCGTTTCCTCCCAGATACCTTCTAAACTTCGGGCCCCATGCGCGCATGGGGCCCTTTTTATTGTCAGGAGCAAACTGCCTATTCCGCCGCCTTTTGCAGCGTTCGGGCGACCAAAATGTCGACAATCTCCTGCGCCTTCATGACGTCGGCGTATTTGTGGTGCAGGTCGAACAGGTTGACCTTGTGTGAAATCTCGCTGCGGTCAAAGCAGCATTCTTCAGCCATGACCATGTGGAAGCCGTTGGAATAACCGTCGACCGTCGAGGCGCGCACGCAGCCTGACGTGCTCTCGCCAAAGATAATGATCGTATCAATCTTCAATTGCGTCAGATGCGCAATTAACGGCGTGCCAAAAAAGCCGCTGGCGCGCTGCTTGAACAGAACAGTATCTCCAGGCTGCGGCGCAAACTCGGGTCGGATCTCATATATTGATGGATCGAAAGTCCCCATATTGCGATTGGTCGCCTTCACCGCGCCAGGCTTGCCCAAAGCCCGCGTCTCTCCCGTGGTGTAGAAAACCGGGAGGCCGGCGGCGCGGGCCGCGGCAAACACGGCTTGCGTCGGCCCGATAGCGTTGAAAGCGTTGACGCCGCATGACGAGGGATATTGCTTTGCGACCTCGTCCACCGGCAACGGCCCGCCCTGATAGGCAGATTCATACAGATCGATCGCCAGCACGGCCGCGCGCGGACCAATGAAAAGATCGCGCTTGTAATGCTTGTAAAGCTCAAGAACGTTGGCCGGGATGACGTCCTTCCAGCAATGGTCCTCGAATGGGTCGATCATGATGCGTTCCTCCGTCGTCCGTGTTTGGCGCAAAGATTAGCTTGCCAGGTTGAGTTGGCAAGTTGAGTTGGCAACTTACACTGCGCCGTTTCAATGAGCCTGCACAAAATGCCCCGGCTCGACTTCAATCATCGGCGGAATCACCGGCTCATAGCCGACAGGCTTTACCGGACTTGGAATCTCGCTCGTCTGCATGGGTCGTTCGCGCCGCCGACCCGGATCGGCCACAGGCACCGAGTCCAGAAGCTTTCGCGTATAGGGATGCTGCGGATTGGCGAACACCCGCTCGCGCGGTCCGATCTCGACGATCTGTCCCAGATACATCACCCCTACGCGATGGCTCACGCGCTCCACCACCGCCATGTCGTGCGAGATGAACAAATAGGAAATGCCATAGCGCTGCTGCAAATCCATCAACAGGTTTACGACCTGCGCCTGGATCGACACGTCAAGCGCCGACACAGCTTCATCGGCAATTATCATCGCGGGATTGAGCGACAACGCGCGCGCAATACACAGGCGCTGGCGCTGGCCGCCGGAAAATTCGTGCGGATAGCGCACCAGGTGTTCGCTGCGCAGACCAACCTGCTCAAGCAGATCGACGACGCGGTCTCGCGTCTCTTTCCTGGGGCAGATCTCGTGGATGAGAAGCGGCTCCGCCACAAGCTCCTCGACGCTCATCCGTGGATTAAGCGAGGCGAAGGGATCCTGAAAGATCATCTGCGCCTGACGCCGCACCGGCTGCATCAGCCAGGGCGTATAATTGGTGATGTTGCGCCGCTGGACAATGATGTCGCCGCTCGTAGGTTCAACGAGTTTCAGGATCGTGCGTCCTGTCGTGGATTTTCCACAACCAGATTCCCCTACCAGCGCAAGCGTTTCTCGCTCAGCGAGCGTAAACGACACGTTCTCGACCGCATGCACGTTGGCGACATGTTTCTTGAAGATGCCTGCGTGGATGGGAAAGCGAGTCGTCAGATTATGCACCTCAAGAACGTTGAGCGGCGTACCGGCGCGCACCGGGATTGAGGGCGCGGGCGCTACGCGCTCGGGCCCCGGCTCTTGACCAATACGCTCGTGGCCGAGGCTGATGCGCGGAAACGGCTCCGGGCTCATTTTGCCCACCATAGAGCCCAGACGCGGGACGGCGGCCAGCAACGCCTTGGTATAGGGATGCTGCGGGTCGGAAAATACCTGCGCCACAGGCCCTTCCTCGACCTTGCGCCCCTGATACATCACCACCACGCGATCGGCTATTTCCGCAACCACGCCCATGTCGTGCGTGATGAACAAAACCGCCATACCGATCTCGGCCTGAAGCGCCCGGATTAAACTTAAAATCTGCGCCTGAATGGTGACGTCAAGCGCGGTCGTGGGCTCGTCGGCGATCAGCAATTGCGGACGACATGCAAGGGCCATAGCAATCATGACGCGCTGGCGCATGCCGCCCGACAATTCATGCGGGTATTGACCAAGCCTGCGCCCGGCTTCAGGTATACGCGCCAGCTCAAGCTGCTTCAGCGCCTGGTCCATCGCCTGCGCATAAGTCTTGTTCTGGTGCAGAACGATAGCTTCCGCGATCTGCTCTCCCACCGTCATGACAGGATTGAGCGCGGTGAGCGGTTCCTGAAAGATGATCGAGATGTCGTTGCCGCGGATCTTGCGCATCTGCGATGGTTCAAGTTTTGTCAGATCGAGAACCTGCCCGTCACGACCACGAAAATTGATAGCGCCCGCGCGCAATTTCGCGCCCTGATAATCGGTGAGCCGCAAGATCGAGCGGGCCGTCACCGACTTGCCCGAGCCGGACTCGCCAACGACGGCGACGGTCTCGCCGGCGCTGATCGAGAAGCTCATGTCGATAACCGCAGGCACGTCGCCGTCAACAGTCGGAAACACTGTCGTCAAGCCGTCGATGGCGAGAATGGGCGCGCCCTCGCCAGCCGCGCGTATGGTCGATGAGACCGGCGCCAAAACGTCGAGCATCTGCAATCTCCAAACATTCGCCTGCACAAGCGCATTCCGCTCACGCAAAAGCGCGACCACGTTAAAGCATGCAGCGTGCCAGAGCCCGCCGCGTTTGAATTGCAGTGACAAAGCCCCGCATCGCAAGCGCAATATGCAGATCGTCTCGCAGAAGCGCAGATACGCCCACGAATCGCGCAGGCTTCAATCACTGAAACTTATGCAAGACGCCCAGCGGCCGCGCGCCTGTAGGGAATGCTGCTTCTCTGCGCTGGCATGGCGTTTGCTCAATGCTTTTGGAACACGCCTGTTGGAATTCGGGCGCGAGGCGCATCATTACAGGAGCTGACCCATGGCGAAGAATAGTGCAGCGAGACGTAAGACGTTTCTGGCGGCCCTTGCAACCGCTGCGCTCACAGCAGGAATCGGAGAGGCTGTTGCGCAAACGAAAACGCGCGTCTCCATCGGCGTCACCGAGACAATCGCCTCGCATAATCTATATGCCGACAGCGTCTCTCTTATGTACGCTGTTTTCTGCCAAAGCTACGGCTGCATGTTCGACCGCGATTACGCCGCCGGCATCTATGTTTCTCGTATCGTCGACAAATGGGAAGTGAAAGATCCCACGACCTGGGTGTTCAACCTCAAGCGCGGCGTTAAACGCAGCAACGGCGAGGAAGTGACCGCCGCTGACATTCTGCACTCCATCAACCGCGCAAAGAACGACGCGCAATCGCGCCAGAAGCACAACGTCCGCTACATCGCGTCAGCCGAAGCGCCGGACCCCTATACCGTGGTGATGAAAACAACCGAGCCGCTGGCGACCTTGCTGGACTTCCTGCGTCAGCTCATCATCACGTCAAAGGCCCAGCACGACGCGCTGGGCGAGAACGCAGACCGCGAGGCGCCATTGGGCTTTGGCCCCTATCGAATCCGTCAACTGTCGGTTGATAATTTCGTCGCGCTTGAAAAAGTCGCCGGCCACAATGAAGTAAAGCCCGAGAACCCGGACGAAGTGATCTTCCGCATTCAGAAAGAGGCGGAAAGCCGCGTCACGGCGCTGCTGAACGGCGAAATCCAGATCGCGCAATTCATCCCGCCTCAGCTTGTGGGGCGCGTCGAGGCCGCCAAGAACGTGAAGTTGGTTTGGGAAGGCTCAACCGAGATCATGTTCCTTGCCATGAGCCCCAAACAAAAGCCCTGGGACAAGAAAGAAGCGCGTCAGGCTCTTGCCTATGCGATTGATCGCGACGCCATCATCAAAGCGATTTTGCGCGGACAGGCAGAGCGTCTCGACGGCCCCATCGGCCCTGGCCAATACGCCTATGATCCGAATCTTGCGCCCAAGTACACCTACGACCCCAAGAAGGCGCGCGAGCTGCTCGCAAAGGCCGGCTATCCCGACGGCGTCGAAATCGACTTCTATACGCCTGTCGCCCGCTACATCGCCGACAAGCAGATCGCAGAAGCCATGCTGCCAATGCTTGAAGCGTCCGGATTCAAAGTGACGCTGAAGACGCCCGAATGGGGCACGCTCTGGTCCAACGTTCAAAAGGGCGGCGTGCCTTTCTATTACATGGGACGCGGCACCGTGATCGATCCCAGCGCTGCGCTGTCGCAATATTTTGAAACAGGCGGTTCGCCGCGTATCGGCTATTCCAATCCTGAAGTCGACAAGTTGTTGCAGGCTGAACGCCAGGAATTTAACGAGCCCAAGCGGATTGAACTCCTGCGTCAGTCGATGGCGCTCATCACCGATGAGGCGCCTGCGCATTTCATGTGGCGCCACAAGCTCGCCTGGGGCATCGCGCAGAACGTTGATTACAAGCCGCTGGCCACCACCGACATTCTCGCGGTGGACATAAAGATGATCCCGCGCCAGCGCGCACGGTGATCGAAGCGTACAAGTTTTGCAGACGTCTCTGATCGAGGACACAATCCATGATCGCCTATTTCATACGCAGGCTTGTAGGAACAATTCCTGTAATCCTGATGATTTCTCTGCTGGTGTTTCTGCTGCTTCACGCAGCCCCGGGAGATCCGGCGGAAATGCTGGCGGGCGATCAGGCGAGCGAGGCCGACATATTGGAGGCCCGCGCTCGCTGGGGCCTCGATCAACCTGTTCTGGTGCAATATTGGCGCTTTCTGATCAACGCGCTCTCATTCGATTTTGGCCGCAGCTTTCGCTATGACGAATCCGTGATGGGGCTGATCGCCGAACGCTTCCCCGCCAGCCTTGAACTGGCGATCTTCGCCACGCTGCTCGCCATCGCCATTGGCGTGCCGTTGGGTGTATGGGCCGGCTCAAAGCCAAACTCATGGGTCGATCATGTCGGCTCTATCGGCGGCTTCTTTGGCATCAGCATGCCAAATTTCTGGCTCGGCATTATGCTTGTGTTGTTGCTGGCGGGCAGCCTCAACATTCTGCCCTCCAGCGGTCGTCACACCTTTGGCGTGCCCGACGATCCAATCACCGGATTTCTTTTGATCGATTCCATTCTCGGGCTGAATTGGGAATCGTTCAAGGACGCGATGATCTATCTCATCATGCCGGCCTTCGTGCTTGGCATCAATATGACGGGCATTCTGATGCGCGTCACACGCTCCTCCATGCTGGAAACCCTGAGCGAGGATTTCATCATGACGGCGCGGGCCAAGGGCCTTGATGAACGCTCGGTTATCTGGCGACACGGTTTTCGCAACGCGCTCATCCTTGTGATCACAGTGGTGGGTCTTGAGTTTGGCGCGCTTCTTTCGGGCTCCATCATCGTCGAGACTATTTTCTCGTGGCCCGGCATCGGCAATCTGCTGCTGCAAGGCCTGACTGCGCGAGACTATCCGTTGATCACCGGAGTCGTGATCGTCTACACGAGCCTCTTCGTGGTCGTGAACCTCATTGTGGACATTTGCTATGCCGCAGCCGATCCGCGAATCCGCCTTGCCAAATAATTTGCCTGAGGATTTGAAGCCCCTCGCCTGGCTTCGGAAACCCGACTGGCCCGCCTTGCACAAGAAATTTCGGCCCTGGCTCCAGTTCAAGGTGATCGCGGGCGGAGGCACACTGACCCTCTTTGTGCTTCTGGCCGTCCTGGCCACATTCGTTTCGCCGTTTGATCCCAACCGGCAGGACCTGATGATGGCGATGACGGAGCCGCAATATTTCTCCGGGCCGCACTTTCTGGGCACGGACCATGTGGGACGTGACATCCTCTCACGCTGCATTCACGGCGCGCGAGTATCGCTCGTCATCGCGCTGTCGGTCGTTGTCATCTCCGGCGCTGTTGGCGTGTTTCTGGGAGTTGTGTCTGGCTATTTCGGCAAGACAACGGATTTCTGCATCCAGAAGCTTGTTGAAGTAATGTGGGCGTTTCCCCCGCTGCTGCTCGCAATCGCCGTTCTGGCGTTTCTGGGTCAGGGCCTCGCGATCCTCATCATGGCGTTGACGCTGCAACGCTGGATCCCTTTCTGTCGCGTTAACCGCGCCAATGCGCTGACGCTGAAGGAGCGCGAGTTCGTCGTAGCCGCGCGCTCGCTCGGCGCCACACACACGCGCATTATCATGAAGCATCTGCTGCCAAACCTGATGCAATCGGCGCTTGTCATCGGCACCTTCGCCATGGCCTCGGCGATCATCGCCGAAGCCGCGCTCTCGTTCCTCGGGCTAGGCGTGCCGCCCTCCACCCCCACATGGGGCGGCATGCTCGCGGACGGGCGCACCTATATCTCCACATCCTGGTGGATGGCGCTGTTCCCTGGAATGTGCATTTTCGTGACGGTTCTCGCCATAAACATGCTCGGCGATGCATTGCGCGATATTCTTGATCCCAAGCTCAAGCGGTCAGGCGCCCGCTGAAGCCAACAAAAGCCGTCGGCGGCGACACGCGCTGGCGCGGCAGCTATCCACGGGATGCGGAGCTTGCTAGAAAAGAAGCTGTCTGGAAGTAACAACAGCGAATTCCTCGGGGAAGAAAAGCGGGCTCTGGTTTGATCGTCACACAGGTTTTTGGCGGCGCAAGCCGCGCGCTAAGGGTTCCCGTTTATCGCAGATACTGGATTGGCCATACGCTCGCCTCCGTCGGACGATGGATGTATCGCACCGCTGTCGGCTGGCTTGCCTGGGAGTTGACCCAATCGCCCGGCTGGCTTGGTATCATCGCCTTCGCCGATCTGATCCCCACCGTCATGCTTTCGATTTTGTCGGGCGCGTTTGCAGATCGCTTCGGCTTCATGCGCATCATCCGCATCAGCCAGATCATGGCGATCACGCTCACGCTGGGCCTGGCCGCGCTGATCTTCAGCGGCGCGATTAACGTTGCATCGCTGCTTGTTTTCACTATGTGCCTCGGCTGCGCGGAATCGCTGGGTCAGCCTGCGCGTATGTCGGCGGTCAATTCCATGGTGAGCAAGCGCGATCTCTCATCGGCCATCGCTCTGGGTTCGGCCTCGTTCAACGCCTCACGCATCATTGGGCCCGCCATTGCAGGCGCCCTTATCTTGTGGGTTGGCACAGGGGTGGTGATTTTGGCCTGCTCCCTGATGTTTCTTTTGTTCTATCTGCAAGTGCGCACCATCCATATTGTTGAGGCCAACGCAGAAGCCAAGGCGTCCGGAAATCTCCTGCTCGATATGCGCTCGGGCGTGTACTATGTCTTCGCGCACAAGGGCATTCGCTTCGTAATGATTTTGCTGGCGGCGACGAGCTTCTTTGTGCGCCCGGTGATCGAGCTTATGCCCGGCGTATCGGGACAAATATTCAACGCCGGCCCGACGGGCCTTGCGCTGCTGCTGGCTTCCATTGGAACCGGTGCGCTCAGCGCCAGTCTCCTGCTTGCGCGGCGCGGCCAAACGGCCGGCCTGACCCGGCTGCTTGTGCTCTCCACCATCGCCACCGGCGCGATGCTGATGCTGGCGATGCAATTCCAAAACATCTGGATCGCAAGCGGCTTTCTCGTCGTGATGGGCGCTTTTATGCTATCGGGCAATGTAGCTGCGCAAACGCTGGTGCAAAACAGCGTCGAGCCGGAGTTTCGCGCGCGCGTCATGAGCCTTTTCATCGTATTCGCCTATGGCCTGCCAGCGCTTGGAGCTGTTCTCATGGGCTGGGTCGCGGCGATGTCCGGATTACAGGCCGCCATTGGCGGCGGCGCACTTTTGATGGTTCTCTTCTGGCTGTGGGCGTTGCCCAAGCGCGAGGCCATGAGCAAGCGACTGGAAGGCGAGCGCGTTTAGGACTAGGCGACAAGATAAGCCTGCGTCAGGGCAGTATCGTTGCGGATCGAATTTGCGGCGCCATGCACGAAGATGCGTCCGCGCTCGATCACGTAAGCCCGATCAGCCAAGCGCAGCGCCAGCCCGGCCATATGGTCGACCAGCAACAAAGTCATGTCTTCGCGGCGCAAATGATCGGG
>CANJPM010000149.1 GCA_947476075.1 Beijerinckiaceae bacterium | reverse complement strand
GCTTGGCTACAATTTCTTCCGCCTTGTGTTTCTTTCTGGCCATTTAATAGTCCTCCATCAGGCTCAAAAGCCATACTTCAGGGAGGACCACTTTTCAGGGGGCAGGCCATCGGTCCTGGGGTGTGCATTGGCGAAGGCGCCGTTGTTGGCGCCCGTTGCGTCTTGACGCGAAATGTCGGAGAGAGCACCGTTATTGCAGGCAATCCGGCCCGTGTGATTGGCTTGCGTGATGCGGATGCCTTTAATTTTCTAAAATAGTTTTTTGTAAGTGCATTCGTGTTCGATCCATATTTGATGGCAGCGGTTACGCTGAGTGCCCTTAGCTGAAAGCGGATCGCCATGACGACGGGCAATGTGTTCTCAATCAATCGGGTAGCAAGCCTCTCCCTTAGGTGAAAATGGTACCGCCAGAGGCCGACGCAAATAGAAAACGGGTTGTTCTCGTCAACCGCTATTTTGCTCCCGATCATTCGGCCACCAGTCAGATGCTGTCGGATCTTGCTTTCCATCTCGTCAGCATCGGGTGGGATGTGTGCGTGGTCGCTTGCAACGACACCTACGATGGCGAGGCTTTGCCCGCTGAGGAGGTGATTGCAGGCGTGCGTGTGCGCCGGGTGAGGTCTGGGGGATTTGGCCGCGGGAATTTGGTTTCGCGGGTGATTGATTATCTGGTGCTTTACGTCGCTCTGGCGCGCGGCGTTCTGCGCCTGCTTCGGTCCGGTGACGTTTTGGTTGTGATGACAGACCCGCCTTTGCTTTCGATCCCGCTCTGCCTTGTTGCACGCTGGCGCAAGGCGGTTTTGGTGAATTGGTTGCAGGATCTCTATCCCGAAGTCGCCAGTGCGTTGGGCGTACCCTTCGTAGCCGGGCCTTTGGGGCGCGCGCTTGCGTTTTTGCGTGATCGTTCGTTGCAGGCCGCTCGCGTCAATGTCGCTATCGGCGAGCTGATGCGCGCGCGGCTGCCCGGGAGCAATAGCGTTTGCATCCACAAGTGGGCTGACGATGAAACGATCCAGCCCGTCGTGCCGCGGGAAAATGACCTGCGCGCCGAATGGGGGCTGGGAGAACGTTTTGTGGTTGGCTATTCGGGCAATCTTGGACGTGCTCATGAGTATGAGACAGTGTTGCAGGCCGCCGTGCTGCTGAGGGATCGGCCCGAAATTGTGTTCCTGTTTGTCGGCGGCGGGCATTATGTGGAGGAATTGCAGGTCAGAGCGCATGCTCTAGGCCTCAGCGATCGCTTTGTTTTCCAAGCCTATCAGCCCCGCGATCGACTTGGCGTGTCGTTGAATGCGCCAGACGTTCATTGGCTGTCGTTGCGCCCGGAGCTTGAGGGGCTGATCGTGCCGAGCAAGTTTTACGGGATCGCCGCAGCTGGCAGGCCATTGATAGCGGTTGGGGCGCTCGACGGCGAGACCGCCCGCCTCATCAGTTGTTCTCGGTGCGGCGCGAGCGTCGGCAGCGGCGATTCTGCCGGGTTTGCACGTATTGTTTTGGAGCTGGCGCAAGATCCTGCGGTGGGTGGGCGGATGGGGGCGCGTGCGCGCGCGTTGATCGATCAGCGTTTCGCGCGTCGCCGGGCGTTTGCAGGCTGGGCTGATTTGCTGGACAGATTGAGCGCAAGCGACGCAAGGCTTTAATTTTATTGAATATGCGCGTTATTCGGGAAGCGTTTTAGTGGTCGGGGCGCTTGCGTGCACAGATTTCCAACGTTAAGATGAAGTTGGAAGCGTGTTTAGTTTTTTACGTAACGTCAGTTTGGTTTTTTAAGGTTTGTTCTTTTTGTCCCGGGCGTCGCAGGCGCATTGATTTTGCGCCTGTCTGTACCCTCGTGTTTTTTCGTTTTCAGGGCCGATCTCATGCGGTTTTCCCGCACACCGTCATCAATTACCTATCTGGCTGATCGCGTTCGCGGCTTTGATCTCGCGATTGTTGGCGCATCGCCTGTGTTTGCGTTTCTTTTGCGCGATACAGCTCTAGTCGCCAATGCCGGGCTGGCTGACGTGGCGATCTATTGCGCGGCGGGCTTTATTGTTGGAATAGCCAGCCTTCTTTATTTTCGGCTCGGCCTGATCGCGGCCCGTTTCCTCACCTATGAGGATGTCAAACAATGCGTGCTGGCGGCATTTGCATCGTCGACAGTAACTGCTGCTGTTGCGTTTTCCATCTCCGGTCTTGACGGTGTTCCGCGCTCTATTCCCGGCCTGCATTTTCTGGTGCTTGGCGCGCTGCTGGTCGGGGCTCGCTCTTTGGCGGTCGAACGTGCGCGCGATGTTGCACAGGACGATTATGGCGTCCGTCGGACGGAGAATCTGCTTATCGTTGGCGCCAACGAATTGGCGGTGCTTTATATTCGTCTGGTTGAGACAGCGTCCGGACGGCGGCGGCGCGTGGTCGCTTTGCTTGATGATGATGCGGCGCTCCTTGGTCGCTCGATCAGGGGCAGGGTTGTTGCGGGCTCGACCGCTTCGGCTGAAGCGACGATTGCAGAATTTGCAGTACATGGGATCGATGTCGACCGTATAGTCGTGACTTATACTGATCATGCTCGCGCCAACCGCGCCTGCGATCAATTGCGGGCGCTGTGCGAGCAACGTGGTCTTGCGCTCGAATGCTTGTCTGACAGCCTCAACCTGTCGCCTGACATAGCTTCTGGCGGGGCTGGCGTGGAAGAGCGTATGTGGGCGCAGCGTTCCCCCGCCCATGTGTCGGCGGTCAGACTCGACTCCGGCTATTGGCGCTTCCGTCGGGCTATGGATCTGCTGCTGTCGGGAGCCGCGATCCTTGCGCTCGCACCTTTGTTTGTGGTTGTGACGATAGCGGTGTTGATCGACGTCGGCTTTCCGTCTCTGTTCTGGCAGGAGCGCGTGGGTTATCGCGGGCGCCGCATCAGCGTTCACAAGTTTCGCACGCTCCGCGATCCGCTGGACGGGCGTGGTCGGGTGATGAGCGATTCCGAGCGTTTGTCAAAGATTGGCCGCTTTCTGCGCTCGACCCGGCTAGATGAATTGCCGCAACTCTACGATATTCTGCGCGGCGACATGAGCATCATTGGGCCACGTCCGCTCCTGCCCATAGATCTGCCGGAGGGCGATAGCTTCCGCCTTCAGGCGCCCCCCGGTCTCACAGGCTGGGCGCAGGTGCACGGTGGCAAGCTCGTGACGCCGCAGGAAAAGAGCGCGCTGGATCGCTGGTACATTCTTAATGTCAGTTTTGCGCTTGATCTGAAGATTTTGTGGCTCACGTGTCTGACTCCGTTCCGGGGTGATCGGCGGGATGAGGACGTTTTGCGGCAGGCTTTGGCGGAAGGTCGCGACACTCTGGAAGCGACGCAAGCGCTCCATGTTCCCACGCTTGTCGTGGCAAACGCGCGCCCGGCTGTGGAAGGCCCGCTTCTCCATCAGACGACAGAGCCAGACGCTGAGCCGCAAGTGGCTTGATGGCGCGTCGCGTTAGGCAGCGTCAATGGATCTGGCAATGAACAAGCCCTGGTGAGAGCCGGGGCTTGTTTATTTGCGCGACAAGAGGCTCAAACAATCTCGAACGGGAGCTTTTTCGGGCTGCGGAAGTTCGAAGACGGCACCCAGTCGAAAGGCTCTCCGGTCAGGCGGAAGTCTGGAATGCGGGCCAGAAAAATTTCGCTGGCGATCTGCGTGATGAAGCGCGCCATCTGGCTGCCCAGACAAAAGTGCTTCCCGGACCCAAAGCCCACATGCCCCTGCGGATTGCGGTCGAAGTCGTAGACGTCCGGGTTGGGGAATTTGCGCCAGTCGCGATTGGCGGCGCCATAGGCGAGGATAATCTTGTCGCCAACCTTAAGCGTTTGTCCGTGCAGCTGCGTTTCCCGGGCGACGACGCGCTTGAAGCGTTGGGCCGAGGTGTTCAGGCGCAAGGATTCCTCAATCGCTTTCGGGATCATGGCGGGGTCGGCTGCGCAGCGTGCCCGCGCCTCCGGGTGATCGTGCAGATTGAGCATGAACACCGACATGAAACTCGACAAGGATTCCACACCCGCCATCACGAACGTGCTCGTGGTCAGCAGCACTTCGCGCTCGGTCAAGCGGTCGCCGTCGATCTCGGCCTCCGCCAACCGTGTAACGAGATCGTCCTGCGGGTGCTTGCGACGCTCCGTCACTTCTCGGCTGATGAAGTCGATGATCCATTGAAAAGCAGCGTCGAGCTCGGCATTGCGGCCGCGCGTCGTGCGATCGGTTGAAATCGCCAGCACCACTTTGTCGCGGATTTCAGCCGGGTTCTGCTCCGGGAGTCCAAGCAGGCGAAACAGCACGCCAACTGTGATGAGGCTGGAATAATCGGCGATATAGTCGAACCGTCGCATCTTCAGAATGCGATCGATTGCAGCGTTTGCGATGTCGCGCGTGGGCTGCGCCAGATGCTCGTTGTTCTTTTTCATGAACGCGGCCTGCGCCAGCGAGCGCAAGCGGTCGTGGCGTGGCGGGTCGGTCGTGCCGAGCGTTCCGCCGGCGCGACCGGGGATTTCGTCGATCAGATTGCCCTGCGCGGAGGAAAAGGTTTCCCAATCCTGCGCGGCGCGCAAAACGTCCTCATAACGGGTGAGAACCCAGGTCTGCCCGCCCTTGCTCCAATAGCAGGGAGCCTCCTCGCGCATCCGCGCATAGCGCCCGAAAGGGTCGCGGTCGATGTCCGAATAGAGATCGAAAATCTCGTCCTCGGACGCACTGGCTCCTGCTTTATGGTCCAGCATGGGCGCTGCTCCCTCCCCAGTTTGGAATCAACCCTAATATGACAAAGAAGGGCAGGCTATGATTTGATTTCAGGCAAGCTTACGCCCGTTGCGGGCGCTGTTTTGTCAACAACATTCAAAAACAAAGCTTTGAGGCGGGCGGGCCTGCAAATCCCGAGGTCCGGCCATGACGTTTTTGGGGCATTGCGGATAAGCAGCCAACATCCCAAAGGATGCTGGCTGGAAGTCTGCGGTCCAAAACTCGAAAGCTATTCGGCGGCGTTGCTGGAGGGCGGCATCAGGCCGCGCAGCGTCAATTCCTCGTCCGTCAGGCCCACAATTCGCCAATCGGTGGTTTTGGGGGCGACGCCTTCAAAGGAGCGCAGCTTGTTGGCGGGAATGTGGGGCTCGGTGCGACCGATCACCGTGCCGTCCTTCTGGTAATCATGCACGGCCTCGATCATCTGCTTGCGGAACTCGACGATGGCAAGATCGCTTGCGCCCAAGGTGTCTCGCGTGCGGTCGGCGATGGGGCCCATGGTCAGCCACATCACGTAATCCTGATTGGGGATGCCGCGAATGCCGGTGAAATTACCCGCGCGCATCGCCTGCCGATCTTGCAGGAATTTGTTTTCGAAGGTGCGCTTGTTCGACCAGTCGTCGTTCAGCTCCACGCCTTTCGTGGCGCCCAGAAATTTGCGCCATGTCTCGGTGTCGGGCGTCGTGGCGGCGTCGCCGAACGCCAGAAAGTAGAAATCGGTGTTCGTGTCGTCGACCGGTACGTGCAGAATAGCGACTTTGTAATTGTTGTTGGGCGGGATGTAGACGGTGTAGGGCGCCACGAACAAGGTGGTGCGAATGTAATCATGGGTCTGCGCGTTCTGGATCGGACGACGTAAAGCCGCATAACGGAAGCCGAACGGCGTGCGCTGGGATTGCAGGCGCGGCGATTTGTCCGTTGAAGGGCGAAGCCATGTGCTCTCGTTGGCCTCCGCCCCGTTGACGCGGGCGGGCACCATGTCGGACGAGTGCAGGGTGGAGGAATGGGCGGAATCGATGCCGCCTTCCAGCACTTGCGCCCAATTGCACGGCACTTTGAACTTCGCGATTGCGATCTTGGTGTCGGGGCTGGGCTGGAATACAGGCGGTTCAAATTCGGGCATTGTCGCCTGATCGCCGAGGTACACCCAGACAAAACCGGCGGCCTCGCGCACCGGATAGGCTTTCGCCTTCACCTTGTTGATGAGGCCGCTCTCGGCGGGCTCGGACGACAATTCCATGGCGTTGCCGTCCACGTCGAACTTCCAGCCATGGTAGAGGCAGCGCAGGCCGCATTCCTCGTTGCGGCCAAAGACCAGCGAGGCGCGGCGATGGGGGCATTGCTCATCGAGGATTCCAAGGCGCCCGTCAGTGTCGCGGAACACCACGAGATCCGTCCCGCACAGCCGCACTTTGAGCGGGTCGCAATCAGGCTCGGCCACTTCCTCGATGAGACAGGCGGGCAGCCAATGGCTGCGCATGATCTGGCCCATCGGGGAATCGCCCTCGACGCGGCATAGCAGATCGTTTTCCTGGCTCGTGAGCATGACGTTCCTCCGTAACGAGCGGCCGGCGTCCCTTCCGCCGCATTTATTAGGCCTCTAAGGATTTAGCGCGCAGCGGCGTCTTTGTCGAGCCCCTGAAAAGGACGAATTATGCCCCGGCCGCACTTGTCCAAAGATCGTTAGGCGTCTAAACAATTCGGCCAAGAGACGGTCGTGCTCGGCACGCGGCCAAGAGACAGGATGAGGCGACCCCATGCGAGATTTGCGCGTCGAGCGCGCTGAGGCGATTGCGCAGGACGTGCGCCTGTTTGAACTGCGCGATCCCTCCGGCGCTGATTTGCCCGTCTTCACCGCTGGCGCTCATATTTCCGTGCGCACGCCCGGCGGTGAGGAGCGCAAATACTCGCTCTGCAACGATCCCCAAGAGCGTGATCGCTATGTGATCGCCGTCAAGCGCGAGGCCAATGGCCGTGGCGGCTCGGCAAGCATGTGCGCGGACGTGAATGCGGGCGATTTGCTGCCAGTCTCCGATCCCGCCAATGATTTCGAGCTGGCTGCGTCCCCCGCCGGCTACACTTTCATTGCGGGCGGCATTGGAATTACTCCGCTGCTCTCGATGGCGCGCTTTCTGCTCAGCTCGGGCGGCCCTGCATTCAAGCTCTTTTACCTCACGCGCAATCCGGAGACGACGCCATTTCTAGACGAGCTTAAGAGGCCGGAGTTTCGCGGCAAAGTCATCATTCACCACGATCAGGGCGACATGGCGAACGCCTATGATCTCTGGCCCGCGCTGGAGAAGCCCAAGGGTCACGTCTATTGCTGCGGCCCCAAGGGGCTTATGGATTCCGTGCGCGATATGACCGGGCATTGGTCTGCGTCGGCGGTGCATTTCGAGGCCTTCACGGAGGGTTCGGCAGCGCAGGCCGAAGACGCAGCTTTCGAGGTATCTATTCAGGGAACCGACGAGGTGCTCGACGTGCCTGTGGGAGTTTCGATTCTGGAGGCTTTGCGCAAGGCTGGCCATGTCGTGCCTTCGTCTTGCGAGAGCGGCTCTTGTGGTTCCTGCCGCACGACGCTTGTGTCGGGCGACGTAGATCATCGCGATCTGGTGCTGACGGCGGGCGAATACGAGAGCAACATCATGGTGTGCGTGTCGCGCGGGCGCGGCGGGCAAGTGGTTATAGCATTGTGAGCGTGCGCAAGATCAGGCTTGGCGTTGCAGGATTGGGGCGCGCCTTCAGTCTCATGTTGCCGACGCTTGTTCTTGATCCGCGCATCGAGATCGTCGCCGGCGCTGATCCGCGCGCAGAGGCGCGCGCCCGTTTTGAGCAGGACTTTTCAGGACGCGCCTATGTGGACGTCGCCGGGATGTGCGCCGATCCGCGTGTTGAGGCTGTCTATGTTTCAACGCCGCATCAATATCATGTTGAGAACGTGCTGGCGGCGGCGGGCAACGGGCGCCATATCCTGTGCGAAAAGCCGATGGCTTTGAACGTTGCAGATTGTCAGGCGATGATCAATGCGGCGCGCAATGCGGGCGTGCATCTGGTCGTTGGCCACAGCCATTCCTTCGACGGCCCCATTCGCCGCGCGCGCGAGATCGTCGAGAGCGGCGCCTATGGCGACGTGCGCATGTTGAGCGCGATGGATTACACGGACTTTCTCTATCGCCCGCGCCGGCCTGAAGAACTGGACACGTCCAAAGGCGGCGGGGTTATCTTCAATCAGGCGCCCCATCAGGTCGACAATGTGCGGTTCATCGCAGGCGGCATGGTGAAAAGCGTGCGCGCCTTCACTGGCGCTTGGGATGCTTCGCGCCGGACGGAGGGCGCCTATACCGCGCTGTTGACGTTCGAGAACGGCGCTGCTGCCAGCATTACCTATTCGGGTTATGCGCATTTTGACTCTGACGAGCTGGTCGACTGGATCGGCGAGGGCGGCCTGCCGAAAAATCCCGAGACCTACGGCGTCGCCCGTCGCGGCCTGAGCGGCGTTTCGGAGCAGGCCGAGCTGGACCTGAAGGGCCAGCTCAATTATGGCGGCCCGCGTTATGGTGGGTTTGATCCGGCAAAGGCGTTGCCGCCCGAACGCTGGCATCAGAATTTCGGTCTGCTGGTAGCCTCCTGCGAGCGCGCGGACCTGCGTCCGACGTCGAAGGGCGTGATGATTTACGACGATGGCGCCAAGCGGCTCGAAGACGTGCAAGTTCCTCCTGTGCCGCGTCAGGAAGTGATTGACGAGCTTTACGCAGCTGTTGTGGACGGGCGCGCGCCGGTGCATGACGGCTCGTGGGGGCTGGCGACGATGGAGGTCTGCTTTGCGATTTTGAAATCGGCGCAGACTGGACAAGACGTGCATCTTGCCCACCAAGTCCCCGTGCCGGCGCTTTTGCGTGCGGGGCAAAGGATCACTTATGCCTGATACCAAGGACAGGATGCTCTCTCAGGCCGCGATCGTTCTGCGCCATTGGCGCGAGGCGGTGCCCAACGACCGTCTGGCCCATCTGGTCAAGGACGCCACGCGCGGCTTGCAAAGGGCCCTGCTGACGCGGCTTGCGCGCCACAACGTCGCCTTTGGCCATTGGGTGTTTCTGCGCATTCTGTGGGAGCGCGAGGGACTTACGCAGCGTGAATTGAGCGAGGAGGCGGGGCTGATGGAGCCCACCACGTTCTCGGCGTTGGTTGCGATGGAAAAGCTCGGCTATATCGAGCGGCGCAAATTGCCGCACAGCCGCAAGAACGTTTACGTTTACCTGACGGATTCCGGTCGCGCGCTGAAGAAGAAGCTCGTGCCCATCGCCGAAGAGGTGAACCAGATCGCGGTGCGCGGCGTCGATCCTGTCGATGTGGCCACCACGCGCCGCACGCTGCTGACGATGATTGAAAACATCGCGCGCGACGAGGCCGAACATCACGCCAATGCGGCGATGACCGGCGAAAGCCGTAAATCCAGGCCTTCAGGCAAGTCATCAGGCAAGTCATCAGGCAAG
>CANJPM010000148.1 GCA_947476075.1 Beijerinckiaceae bacterium | reverse complement strand
GCGTAGTGCGCTCGATCTGGACCGCGATTCAGGCGGTGACGGAGCCCGTCTTGCAACCCATCCGCAATCGTCTGCCCAGAACAGGCGCGATCGACCTTGCGCCCATCATCCTGCTGATTGGCATCTTTTTTCTTGAGCGCGTAATCGTCTATTACGTCTACCCGAGCGTCGGCCGTTTTTGAGCTATTCCGCCTTTGAGCATGCCCCCTGGACCCAGACGCAGGACGGGCTCTCAATTTGCGTGCGACTGACGCCCAAATCCTCGCGCGACCAGATCGACGCCCTAAAGAGCCGGGACGATGGGCTGGCCTATATCAAGGCGCGGGTCCGAGCTCCGCCAGAAGACGGAAAAGCCAATGAAGCACTGATTAGATTACTTGCCGAGGTGCTGGGATTGGCGCGCTCGGCAATTTGCCTGACGTCCGGGGCGACCGGTCGACTGAAAACTTTGAACATCGCGGGGAAGCCTGCAGAGCTTGAAACTCGTCTGCAAGCCGTCTGCGCTTCATCAGCCGCCGGCAAGCCTGGGCGAAGATAAGGCTACGCGGACGGCCCCGTCGGCACTCCAGCCTCGGTCAGATGGGTCGCCAGTTCGCCGCTCTGAAACATTTCGCGCACGATGTCGCAACCGCCCAGGAACTCACCCTTGACGTAGAGCTGCGGGATCGTCGGCCAATTGGCGTAATCCTTGATGCCC
The DNA here is from genome assembly GCA_947476075.1 of Beijerinckiaceae bacterium. GTDB lineage: Bacteria > Pseudomonadota > Alphaproteobacteria > Rhizobiales > Beijerinckiaceae > Terripilifer. The sequence continues at coordinate 8,545 of CANJPM010000148.1, read as the reverse complement.
TGACGGATGCCTTCGTCATCAAGAACGTTCACGCCTTTATAGGCAACGCCAAGATGATCGAGGATCTGCACGACCTGGCCTGAAAAGCCGCACATTGGAAATTGCGGCGTGCCCTTCATGAAGAGCACCACGTCGCCGCTCTTCACGGCCTGATCGATCTGCTGGAGAACGTCACTCATTTGGTTTTCCTCAATCATGGCGGAGTTCAAGGCTCCGCCTGTCTCTACATTCGAAACAGAATACTACGACGCCATGTCGGCGCCTATTGCGGCGATGACGTGGTCAGCGCAAGCGCGTGCAATTCTCCGCCCATACGGCCTTTCAGCGCGGCATAGACCAATTGGTGCTGCTGCACCCGGCTCTTGCCCTTGAAGGCGCTGGAGACGATGGTAGCCGAATAATGGTCGCCGTCGCCGGCAAGATCCTGAATCTCCACCATCGCGTCGGGAAGCGATTCCTTGATCAGCCGCTCGATTTCGGACGCCTGCATGGCCATGAATAAATCCTTCAGATGGTTGTTTCGCCGCGCATGAATTTTGGCAGCCAGCCTTCATGGGAGGACGCCAGCTCGGCGATGGATATGGGGGCGTCGGCGCCAAGTTGCAACGAATCACCGCCGGTCGTCCCGATCCGAACAGCAGGCGCGCCCGCCTTGGCCAGCGCGTCGAGGATATCTTGCGCATCTTGAGGCGCGCTCGCCAAAATGTAGCGCGCCTGATCCTCGCCAAACCAATAGGCATGGGCGGGAACGGCGGCAGGCGCAGGGTCGATCGCAGCGCCGATGCAGCCAGCCATGGCCATTTCAGCCAGAGCGATTGCAAGACCGCCGTCGGACAGATCGTGGCAAGCGTTCACATGACCAGACAGGATCAGCGCGCGAACGCTATCGCCGTTGCGTCGCTCGGCCACGAGGTCAACCGGGGGCGGGGCGCCCTCTTCACGTCCGCAGACTTGCCACAGATACATCGACTGACCGAGCCAGCCCGACGTATCCCCAACCAGAATGATAGCATCGCCATCGCGGGCGAAGGCGACGCCCACGGATTTTGCCACGTCGTCGATCAAGCCGACGCCGCCAATGGAAGGCGTCGGCAAAATTCCGCGTCCCTGCGTTTCATTGTACAAGGACACGTTGCCCGACACGATTGGGAAGTCGAGCGCGGACGCCGCCTCGCCAATGCCGCGCAAACAATCCACGAACTGACCCATGATCTCGGGCCGCTCGGGATTGCCGAAGTTCAGATTGTCGGTGAGCGCCAACGGGGTTGCGCCAGTCGCGGTGATGTTGCGCCAGGCTTCGGCCACCGCCTGGCGGCCGCCCTGCACAGGATCGGCCTCGCAATAGCGTTGCGTGACGTCGGTGCATAGCGCCAGACCCTTGGGGCCGTCGCCGATGCGGATCACCGCGGCATCGCCTCCGGGGCGCTGCACGGTATTGCCCAGAATCAGATGGTCGTATTGCTCCCAAACCCAGCGCTTCGAGCACATGTCGGGCGAGCCGATCAATTGAAGCAGCGCGGTCGCTGTCGAGACCGGCGGGTTGACGCTTGAGGCGGCAAGAACCGCTTGTTGCGGGGTGGAGACGTGCGGGCGGTCGTATAACGGGGCCTCGTCGCCCAATTCCTTGATTGGCAAGTCGACCTTGGTCTCGCCCTGATGTTTGACGACAAAACGCAACGTGTCGGTCGTCTTCCCGATAACGGCGAAGTCGAGCCCCCATTTGCGGAAGATTGCTTCGGCTTCAGCCTCTTTTTCGGGCCAGAGCACCATGAGCATGCGCTCCTGGCTTTCGGAAAGCATCATCTCATAGGCGGTCATGCCCGGTTCGCGGCACGGCACTTTGTCGAGATCGAGTTCAACGCCCAGATCGCCCTTGGCGCCCATCTCTACGGCTGACGACGTGAGCCCGGCGGCGCCCATGTCCTGGATCGCGACGACACAACCCTTGGCCATGATCTCAAGGCTGGCCTCCAGCAACAATTTCTCGGAGAAAGGGTCCCCTACCTGCACGGTGGGGCGTTTCTCTTCAGCGTTCGCCTCGAACGCCGCCGAGGCCATCGTGGCTCCGTGGATGCCGTCGCGGCCGGTCTTGGAGCCCAGATAAACGATGGGGCGACCGATTCCGGTGGCCTTGGCGTAGAAAATCTCGTCCGTCCTGGCAATGCCGACCGCCATCGCGTTGACGAGAATGTTGCCGTCATAGCGGGTGTGGAAATTCACCGAACCGCCGACGGTGGGCACGCCGAACGAATTTCCATAGCCGCCAATTCCCGCCACCACACCCGAAACCAGATGGCGCGTCTTGGCGTGCTCAGGAGAGCCAAACCGCAGCAGATTGAGGCAGGCGACCGGGCGCGCGCCCATGGTGAACACGTCGCGCAAAATGCCGCCGACGCCCGTGGCCGCTCCCTGATAGGGCTCGATGAACGAGGGATGGTTGTGACTCTCCATCTTGAAGACGCAGGCCAGTCCGTCGCCGATGTCGATGACGCCAGCGTTCTCCCCAGGCCCCTGAATGACCCAGGGCGCCTTGGTCGGCAATTTCCGCAGATGAAGGCGCGAGGATTTATACGAACAATGCTCATTCCACATCGCCGAGAAAATGCCCAGCTCCGTGAACGTGGGTGTGCGGCCGATGAGCGCGAGAATGCGCGCATATTCGTCCGGCTTCAGTCCGTGTTCGGCGACCAGCGCCGGCGTGATGTCTGGTTCTTTACGCAGCAAGTCAAAAATCCCCTGCGGAGCGCCGCTGTGGGCGAAAGGAACGCTGGATGGCGTCGCTAAACGGAGTCACGCCGCGCGCGCGGGCGCATGAACAAGGCTTTCAAAAAGCCCACGGCCGTCAATGCCGCCCATCATTGGATCGATCAGGTTTTCAGAATGTGGCATCATGCCAAGCACATTCATGCGTTCCGAGTAAACACCCGCTATATCGTTGATGGAGCCGTTGCAATTGGCCTCGCCGCCAAGCTCCCCATTGGCGTCGCTATAGCGAAAGGCGACGCGGCCCTCGCCCTCAAGGCGCGCTATGGTCTCGGGATCAGCAACGTAATTACCTTCGCCATGCGCGACGCACACCTTGATGATCTGCTGGCGGGAATAGCGATTGGTGAACGGGGTATCGTTGCGCTCAACGCGCAGATGCTGCATCCGGCAAACAAAACGCAAATCCTTGTTGCGCATGAGTACACCCGGCAGAAGGCCGCTCTCGCACAGAATCTGGAAGCCGTTGCAAATGCCAAGGACGAGGCCGCCGCGCTCAGCGTGAGCGCGCACGGCATGCATGATGTTGGCGCGCCCAGCAATGGCGCCGCAACGCAGATAATCGCCATAACTGAAACCGCCGGGCACTACGACCAGGTCGGTGCCGGACGGCAAGTCATGCTCGGCATGCCAAACGAGCGTCGGCTTAACGCCGCTCGCCTGCTCCAGCGCGCGCATGGCGTCGCCTTCGCGATTAAGTCCGGGAAACAGGAGAACAGCGGCTCGCATGATCGGCCTTCAGAGTATTTCGATGCGGTAATTTTCGACCACCGTATTGGCGAGCAACTTCTCACAGGCGTCCTTCAGGACCGCCTGCGCGCGCGCAGGGTCTTCGAACGATAGTTCAAGGTCGAACATCTTGCCTTGCCGAACGCTGTCCACGCCTTCAATAGCCAGAGAGCGAAGAGCGCCCTCGATGGCCTTGCCTTGCGGATCAAGAACCCCGGTCTTCAGGGTGACAGTCACACGCGCTTTCATAAAATAGTCCTGAGCATCGTTTGGGTCATGGTCTTGCTACGCGAGGGGTCTTTGCAAGAAGATCCCGGGGCATGGGAAGGCGAGGTTGGGAGGGCGAACAAGGCCTGCTCGCCCAGGGGTGACTTATTTCACAAGCTTGGGGCCGCTGGTGCGAACGGGCTCATTGTCATTCATGATGCCAAGTCTGCGCGCAACTTCCGTATAGGCCTCGACCAGACCGCCCATGTCGCGGCGGAAGCGGTCCTTGTCGAGCTTGTCGGACGATTTGATGTCCCACAAGCGGCAAGAATCGGGAGATATTTCGTCGGCGACGACGATACGCATCATGTCGCCTTCCCAGAGCCGTCCGCATTCCATTTTGAAATCGACAAGGCGAATGCCGACGCCCAGGAACACACCGGTCAGGAAGTCGTTCACCCGGATCGCAAGACCCATGATGTCGTCGATTTCCTGCGGATTGGCCCAGCCGAACGCCGTTATGTGCTCTTCCGAGACCATCGGATCGTTCAGAGCGTCGTTCTTGTAATAGAATTCGATGATCGAACGGGGCAAAGGAGTGCCCTCCTCGATGCCCAGACGCTGCGACAGCGAACCGGCGGCGACATTGCGCACCACCACTTCCAACGGCACGATCTCAACTTCGCGAATCAATTGCTCGCGCATATTGAGGCGCCGAATGAAATGGGTGGGGACCCCGATCTCGTTCAGGTGCTGGAAGATGTATTCGCTGATACGGTTGTTCAGAACGCCCTTGCCGTCGATGACTTCATGCTTTTTGGCGTTGAAGGCGGTGGCGTCATCCTTGAAGTGCTGAATCAGTGTGCCGGGCTCCGGCCCTTCGTAAAGGACTTTGGCTTTGCCTTCATAAATGCGGCGACGACGGTTCATCGGGACAGACCGTTTTCTTGAGAAACTGAATAAACCGGCGGCGCGGGCGTCTCCGGGGCGAAGGCTTGGCGGCCGAAGCTGGGAAGACGCGACCGAATCGTACGATTGCCAATGTGTTCCATGACATGAGACCCACAATCGGCGTAGCCAACCTATCCGATCCGCAAGGGCGGCACAATCAGGCAAGAAGCAAGCTGATCCGCCTTGCCGCGCCATAACAGTCTGGCGTTTCGCCTTGGCCTTTTAATCCGCCCTTCACGTATTTATATGCTGGTCGGGTTTGTTACAAACGACGGGAGCTCTTCATGAGCAGCTTTGATAAACGCGAAGAAGGTTTCGAGAAAAAATTTGCTCACGACGAGGAGCTGCGATTCAAGGCGTCGGCCCGGCGCAACAAGCTTTTAGGCTTGTGGGCAGCTGAAAAACTGGGAAAAACAGGTACGGAAGCTGAAGCTTACGCCAGAGAAGTCATTTCTGCCGACTTTGAGGAAGCAGGAGACGACGACGTGTTCCGCAAGGTGCAGGCCGATTTGACGGCTGGCGGCGTCGTGCAATCAGAGCATCAGATCCGTCGCACCATGGACGAACTGATGACGGAGGCGATAGAGCAGATCAAAAACGGCTGATCCGTTGGAGATGGGAGGCCCGCGGGAACGTCGTAACCTCCTATTGACCTCATCTGCCGACAATGAGCGTCGATGACGTCGGACAACCATAGAGAATCACAACAGCTATCGCCCTTTCCGGGCGCTTCGCCGGACATTGCTGGCGAAGCGGTCGCGTGGCTGTCATGGCTGGCCGCTGAGCGCCGGTGTTCGCCCCACACCATGGAGGCCTATTCCCGCGACCTGCGACAATTCACTGCGTTTCTTCAGGATCATCTGGGGTCCCCGGCTTCATCGGAGAGTTTTCTGGCCCTGCTGCCATCTGACGTGCGCGCCTACATGGCTTGCCGCAGAGGAGATGGCGTCGGCGGTCGGACTATCTTGCGGAGCCTCGCCGCACTGCGCTCTTTCGCGCGTCACCTGGAGCGTCTGGGCAAAGGCAAAGCCGCACCGTTCTCCGCAGTGCGGTCGCCGAAACTTCCCCGCACATTGCCGAAGCCGCTGACCGCAGCCTCAGCTGTGCAGGCGACAAGCGTCGCCGCCCGTGCCGGAGACCCCCGCGAGCATTGGGTGCTTGCGCGCGACGCAGCGGTGTTGTCGCTGCTGTACGGCGCCGGCCTGCGTATATCTGAAGCCTTGGGCGTAACCCGCGCCGGCGCCCCTGTCGGGCAGATAGATTCGCTTACGGTCATAGGTAAAGGCAGAAAGACCCGCAGCGTTCCGATCATCCCCTCAGTCCGACAAGCGATTGAAGATTACCTTACCGCCTGCCCTTATCCATTGCCGGGGGACGGCCCCTTGTTTCTTGGCGCAAAGGGCGGACCGCTCTCGCCGCGTATCGTCCAGCTTGCCGTCGTGCAATTACGCAGCGCTTTAGGCCTGCCCGATTCGGCTACGCCGCACGCGCTGCGCCATTCTTTCGCCAGCCATCTGTTGGCGCGAGGAGGGGATCTGCGTTCAATTCAGGAATTGCTGGGCCATGCATCACTGTCGACAACGCAGATTTACACAGCTGTCGATTCAGGTCGCCTGCTGAGCGGATGGAGCGCGGCCCACCCGCGCGCTACCCGAGGCCCCTCCCCCGGTGCAGCCTCGAAGATTAAGTAAATGTAGGTATTTGCCGTGCTGCGTGAAAAGCGGACATGCGCCACAATTAGTGGAATTGACCATGACTGAAACATCGGATGTTCAAGAAACATCAAAAAGCAATCGAGGTGTGGCCCTGCTGATCGCGATTCTGGCTTTGTTGCTGGCCTTCTCCGAACTTGGTTGAACAAACGCCGATAACGAGGCTATCGAAATGAACGTCGAGGCCTCTAATTTCTGGTCCTTCTATCAGGCCAAAACGAAAGGCGAAGGCCGACCTTTTCAACATTTAGTCCGCCATGCTGCAGATCGGAATCGTACTGGCGTCAGCCGCCATCATCACCGGCGCGATCAGGCTTGCGTGGATTGCCTGCTGCCTTGGTGTCTTGGGATCGTTTCTGATGATCCTCTCCGTAACGTCGCCTATGCTGATTGGGACGATCTTCTAGAAATGAAAAGGGCCGCTCAAGGCGGCCCTTTTGCTCACATGTGGATGGCGCGCTTGTCGACGGCCAATGCCGCTTCGCGCACGGCCTCCGACAATGTCGGATGTGCGTGGCAGGTGCGCGCCAGATCCTCAGACGAGCCGCCAAACTCCATCAGCACGGCGGCTTCGTGGATCAATTCGCCCGCGCCAATTCCGATGATGTGAACGCCGAGCACACGGTCGGTCTGCGCATCAGCCAGCACTTTCACAAAACCGTCTGAAGCACGCATGGCGCGCGCGCGACCATTGGCCGTGAACGGGAACTTGCCGATTGTGTAGGCTATGCCGGCCGCTTTCAATTCCTCTTCGGTTTTCCCGACCGACGCCACTTCAGGCATCGTGTAAACGACGCCGGGAATAACGTCGTAATTCACGTGGCCGTGCTGGCCTGCGATGATTTCGGCGACCGCCATACCTTCGTCCTCGGCCTTGTGCGCTAGCATCGGGCCGCGCACGACGTCGCCAAGAGCGTAGACGCCCGCAACATTGGTCTGGAAACGATCATCGATAACCACCCGACCGCGATCCAGCGCCACGCCCGCCTCTTCAAGCCCGAGCCCGTCGATATAGGCGCGACGGCCTGTGGCCACCAAAGCGACGTCAGCTTTCAGCGTGACGGCTTCTCCACCAGCCACAGGTTCAAACGTAACCGAAGCGCCAGCGCCGTATTTTTCGACCGCAGTCACTTTGGACGACAGCAGGAATTTGAAACCCTGCTTTTCAAGGATGCGCTGGAATTGCTTGGCGACTTCGCCGTCCATCCCCGGAAGAATGCGGTCGAGGTATTCAACCACGATCACTTCTGCGCCGAGGCGGCTCCAGACCGAGCCCATTTCAAGGCCGATCACGCCGGCGCCGATCACGATCATCTTGTCGGGACGCGCCTCAAGCGCAATGGCGCCCGTAGACGTGACAATGGTCTTTTCGTCAAACTCAACCTTCACGCCCGGCGGAGTCGCGGCGTCGGAACCGGTGGCGATCACGATGTTGCGAGTCTCAAGGCTGGTGATGGCGCCATCGTCGGCGACCACGTCAACCTTGCCTGCCCCTTTGACAATTCCGCGTCCAAAGAACGATTCGACCTTGTTCTTTTTGAGCAGGAAACCGACGCCGTTGACGTTGGCCGCCACCGTATCGTCCTTGTGCTTCATCATCGCCACAAGATCGAGCTTCGGCTTGCCGACGATCACCCCCAGAGCGGGCAGATCGTGGCTGGCCTGCGCAAACATTTCGGAGGCGTGCAGCAGCGCCTTGGAAGGAATGCAGCCGATGTTGAGGCAGGTGCCGCCATGGGTCTTGCGCTTCTCAACCACAGCCACCTTCATGCCGAGCTGCGCTGCGCGGATGGCGCAGACATAACCGCCGGGGCCGGTACCAATGACGACGAGATCGTAGGACATGACGGCGCTTTCGTTCGTGTGTTTGGTAAAATGAGTTTCTCTGCAGACGCAGCCCTGTAATCGAGGCGGCGTCTGCAGATTATAAGGTGCAATTAAAGATCAAGAACCAGACGCGCCGGATCCTCAAGGGCTTCCTTGACGCGCACGAGGAAGGTCACGGCCTCTTTGCCATCGACGATGCGGTGATCATAGCTGAGCGCCAGATACATCATCGGACGCACTTCGATCTTGCCGCCAACCACCATCGGGCGCTCCTGAATCTTGTGCATGCCAAGAATGCCGGACTGGGGGGCGTTGAGGATCGGCGTGGACATCAACGATCCGTAGATGCCGCCATT